>JANODX010000020.1:0-84915 GCA_031412915.1 Vicinamibacteria bacterium
GAGAAATAGTAGTTGGGCCCGGCCAGAAGATAAATCACTTTGGCCTTTTTGGGGGCAGCGCAGTTTGGCGGAAAAATGTGGCGGACAAACAAGAAAAAGGAAAAAAGTAAGAAAAATGAGAAAACACAAAAAATAATATTAAAGCCGTTTTCACTTCGTGTCTTGGTTGGATTGTGCACTAGAAATACTTTGATTTTTTCGCTGATTTTCGGCAAGTTGATTGGATTGGCCAATCAAACCGCAACGCGCGTATTTGAGGGCGAGACCACACGCCACATCCCGCGTGACGTGCGGCAAAGGATTTGGCTTAAGTATGGTGCGGTGCGACGTTTGCCAAAGCCGAGTTCGGCCCGGAGGTCCATAACCCGCTGAACGTCGGCCCGGAACTTCTCGTCCTTCGTCCGCGAGTAACACAGGACATCCATGTCGAAGCCGACGCACTTGTGAATGAACGCCTTGCCGATTCGACCCGGACCGATCACGGCCACGGTCTTGCCGGTGACGTTGTCGCCGAGCCAGGGGTGGTGCGGATGCCAGACCCCCCAGCGCCCGCGGCGGACAAGCTCTTCCGAGGGGTAGAGCTTGCGAGCCACATCGCCCATCATGAAGAACGCGAACTCGGCGGTGGCATCGGAGAGAACGTCGGGCGTGTTCGCGATCGGAATCCCATGACGCGTGGCCGAGGCCACGTCGATGTTGTCGTATCCCACCGCCACCTGAGCCACGATCTTGAGGCCGTGGAAGGCGCCCTGAGCCAGCAGGGGTTCGTCGATCCGGTCGCGGATCGTGGTGACCAGGCCATCAATCCCGGTCACGACCCGGGCCGTGAGCTCTTCGTAGGTCGGCGCTTCAATGGTCGGATGGACGTCTGTGTCGAAGCCCGCGTCCACGAGGCGTTGAATCGCCTCGGGGCCAATGTCAGCGGTGACGAAGACGCGAAGCGCTTTCATGGCCCTCGGGATCATAAGGGTTGAATGATGTGGTTAACTTCGTTTGCCATGACCGCACTCCAGAGGGTCCGTGACGATGCTCGAAAAAGGCCGAGAAGGATCGCGCTCCCTGAAGCCGATGAGCCGCGCACTCTCCGGGCCGCCGCCATGGCCACCCGAGAGGGACTCGCCCATGTCTCGCTGGTCAGCGCCGATCCGGCGCAGGTGCGCGCGGTGGCCACCGGCCTCGGGGTCGACCTCGGCGGAATCGATCTGGTGGAAGTGCCGACCTCCGGCAAGGAGCATGAAAAGGCCCGGCGCATCTATCTCGAAAGGTCGCGCGCGCGCGGTCTTTCCGAGTCGGAAGCGGCCGATCACGTGCGCGGGCCCCTGCTCTTTGCCGCCATCGGCGTCTCGCTTGGCACATTCGATGGCTTCGTCTCAGGAGCCAGAGCCACCACCGCCGAGACGCTTCGCGCCGCTCTTCGGGGCATCGGCGCCGCGACTGGCGTCTCCAAGATCTCGTCGTTCTTCCTGATGGAGACCGGGAATAAAGACCTGGGTGAAGGGGGCTGTCTCATCTTCGCGGACTGCGGCGTGAATCCCGATCCCACACCCGGCGAACTGGCGGAGATCGCCTGGCTCGCGAGCCTGAACGCCAAGAAGTTCCTGGGCGTGGAGCCACGGGTGGCCCTGCTTTCCTTCTCCACCAAAGGCAGCGCCGATCATCCCCGTGTGCGCAAGGTCAGGGCCGCTTTCGACATCGCTCGCGAGCGCTATCCAAGCCTCAAAATCGATGGCGAGCTTCAGCTCGACGCCGCGCTGGTTCCAGACGTCGGCGCGTCGAAAGCACCAGGATCCCAGGTGGCCGGACGAGCGAACGTTCTGGTCTTCCCCGACCTCGACTCCGGCAACATCGGCTACAAGATCGCGGAACGCGTGGGCGGCGCGCGCGCGGTCGGGCCGATCCTTCAAGGTCTGGCAAAGCCGGCGAACGACCTCTCCCGGGGCTGTTCCGTCGAAGACATCGTCGACGCCATCGCCATCACGGTACTTCAGGCGGACTGACCACTGGCCAGCCGGCTCGCCCAAAGGTGGCTTCGGCTTCGCTCAGCCACCGGTCCCTGAGCGGAGTCGAAGGGGGTCCCTGAGCGGAGTCGAAGGGTTACGGAATGATCTCGAATTCGGTTTCCTTGGCGTAGTCCTTCTTGGCCACGTTGTCGCGCAGACGAAGCTGCGCCGTGTACTTTCCAGGAGCGTAGCCGCTAAGCGGCACCGGACCTGCCGAGGGCGTGGCCGGCTCGGCGTCATACGTCTGGTCGGGCGCTTTCGCGATCGGCTTGCCGTCCTTCAAGACCTGGAAGCCTCCGGTCACGGAGATCTTCCCCGCCTCGTCTTTCGCAGCACCGTAGATCGCGGCCAAGAGTGTCACCGATTCAGCCTTCTTGAATACGTTGCCGTAACGGGGCATGAATTTCGTCGCCCCAAAGGTGAACTCAAAGTAGGGATCATCCTTGACGGGGGTCGCCCCTTCCACGATGTCGGCGAGAACCATGACCGGAGAGACGGTCAACTCGACATCGTAATCCTGGGTCTTGATGGCAAGGTCGACCACCGACCCCTTGCCGGATTTGGGGTCGATCGCCCCCACCTTCATGGCGTGTTCGCCCGGACGCAGGGATATGCCGAAGGCGGAGACGAAGGTGTTGTCGGCCTCGACTAGGGCCGTGACTTCACGGTCCTGGGACTTGAGCACGCGCCCTGCCTTGTCGGTGGAGTGAACCGAGACAATGACCTTCGCAACCCTTTGAGTTCCCGCATCCGAAACGGTCAGGCCCGAGACGTCGCCACGCACGAGCCCGGCCACAAAAACCGAGGCGCCATCCTGAGACCGAATCTCCAACACGGGCCTGGCGTCCATCTTGAAGTCGGTGCGAGGCTCCTTCAGCAGAGCCTGCACCGGCGTGGGCTTCGGAAGGAGATCGGCCAGCTTGACCAAAGCGCCCTTCGAATCGAATTTGTACGACAGGTTCGACTGCACCACTTTGAACTCGGCAATGTGGTTCAACTGATCGGCAAAGCGATTTCCCTCGGGAAGCATGCACATGCCGTCGAGCGGGATCTCTATCGAACCGCCTTTGAACCTCAGGGTGGGACGATCCTTGTAGGTCCAGGTTTCGGGAGGGCGAAAGGAAACCTCCGTGGTCGGCTCCTTCTTCACGCTATCGGGAGCGCCCAGGAGGATGTAGACGCGACCGCAATCGGTCTGAGAACCGGCGCGGCCGGCCGCCCGGAATTTCGGATCGACCTCGGCGACCGCCTTCAGGTACTCGGCCTGATACTCGTTTTCGGGAGTGTCGAGATCCGGATCGCGGCGAGCCCAGAAAATCTTCTGGAATTCCGCCGCGTCCGCGTTGTTCTTCAGGCCCCGGTAGCTCTTGGCCTCCTCGGGAAGGATCAGTGGCCGCATTTCGTCGACCCACTTCTTGGCGCTCTTGTCGAGATCCGCGAGGGCGGGCGAGACGAAGAGCAGAATCAGGGATGAGGCAAGACCGAAACGTTTCATGGGCAGGAGTTCCTTTTGGGCTATGGCGAACTGCGGCTTTGAAGGGCAAGACATCGAGCGACCGGTGACCCGTCTTCGGCGCCGGAGACGGGGGACGCACTTGGGAACGGGAGTGTACCGCCGCCACCCGCGAAAGACCGAGAGGAGGCGCGGTCGTGGTAGCTTTAGGCTTCTCCCAAGTGTTGTTCCAAACTCCCTCCCGATGGTTCGTCCTTGCCGGCCTGGCGCTCGCATTCGGGGAGTCTGCGTCGGCGGCGTCCCGGGTCCGGCGGAAGGCCCCCGCGCGGGTGGTCCCGGTTTCGATTCTGATGCCTCCCGAAGCTTCGCCCCTCGACTTGAAGGTGGGCGAGTCGGCGCGCCTCGCGATCCGCAACCGGTCAAGGGTGGCTCTCGTGGCCATGGACCCCTGGACCGGGCGGGTCCTTACCATCGGGAACCCACAGTCCGGCCTGTTCACCGCCTATCAACCGTGCTCCGTCTTCAAACTGGTGGTCGCGGTGGCCGGTCTCACCGAGGGAGTGATCACGCCCGAATCCCGTTTCAATTGCACGGACGGTTGCAATATCAGCCCCGGTCACGGCCCCTTGAACTTGCGCCGCGCTCTGGCGGCTTCGTGCAACACGTACTTCGAGTGGGTGGGCGAACGGCTCGGTTTCGAAACCGTGCATGCCTACGCCGAGAAACTTGGGCTCGGGTCTCAAACCGGAATCAATCTGGCGGGGGAAACCGCAGGGGTCGTGCCCTCTTCCATTCCGAGCCTTGGGCTCGGTCACATGTCGTCACATGGCCAGGGCGTCAAGAGCTCGGCCCTGCAGTTGGCGGTGTTGATGTCGGCGCTCGTCAATGGCGGAATCATCCACGAACCCCAGTTCGTCCCGCCCCTCGGCCTGACCGTGAAAGAGCGGTCGCATTTTTCGGCGCCATCGATCCTCGCCCTCCTCACGCCGGGGTTGTTCTCTTCGGTGACGGAGGGAACCGCTCAGAACGCGTTCGATCCGAGTTTTGTAGCCTCCGGGAAGACGGGATCGTGCGCGGGCGTCGGCTGGTTCGCGTCCTCTCTCGGCTATCCCCGTTCCGAGATGGTGGTCGTGACCCTGGTAAGAGGCGGAAACGGATCCGCCGCCTCGGCCGTGGCGGCCGCCTTCTACCGCTCGCTGCTCAGGACAGAACCTCAGACCATCGCGAGCATCGCGACCGCTTCGGGCCAGTAAGCGCCGAGGAGGGTCTCTACCTCCGTTCGAGCTTGACCGTCACCCGCCTGGCTTGGCCGTCGATATCGACCTCGGCTTCCTCCGTCTTGTAGCCCGGCCGGACCACCTCGAGACGATGACGTCCCGCGGGGAGTTCCAGCCGGGTCACCTGCGAGGCCTTCCCATGGAACTCGCCGTCGACGTACACGGAGGCGTCGGCGGGTTCCACATCAAGAAGCATCTCGCCGCGCGCGCTTCGGTCTGCGGGGAGGCGGGCCGCGTCACGGTCGCGGGCCGACTCCGATTCCCGGCCCGGATCTCGATCCCGATCGGAGTCCCGATCAGGCTCGCGGCCGTACTCGTCGCCGGTCGAATCGCGGGTCTCGCCGCTGCCCCGCACCATGTCCCAACGTAATTTGAGCGTCTGATCGGGGCGGGCGTAGATGGAGAACGTGTGGGAACTGTACCCCTCCAGCCTCAAGGTGATGTCATGGCGACCCGGCGAGATGTTCAGGCGCTGGAAGACGCCGTCGAAGTCGTCCGCGACGCCGGCGTAAGCGCCATCGACATAAACCCGCGTCTTGGCAGGATCGACCAGGGCCCGAAGTTCCGCGATATTCCCCGAGCGATACCCATAGGAGCGAGGGTAGGGCGGGGAGTAGTCACCGTAGTCCCCATAAAGGTACCCGTTCGCGCCGTAGCCGTAGCCGTAGCCGTAGCCGTAGCCGTATCCATATCCATAACGGCCGTAGCGACCCGGGTAGCCCCCGTAGACATACGGACTGTAGTAGTAGGAATAGGGGTTGCCGTAGCCGTAGCTGTAGCCGTACGGATAGCTGTAGCCGTAACCGCGGTACTGATCGTACTCATTCCCGTGGCGGTCGCGTGCGCCCGTGCCCGTGCCCGGCCTCGGCCGGCGACCCGCCGCACCCTGGGCCGAAGAACCGTACTCGCTCTCACGGCCCGAAGTCGAGGAACCGCCGCGGTTTCCGGGGTTTGAACTGGCGCCCTGGTTCCCGCCCGACGAGCCGCCGGTGTGCCTGGAGCCCGCGCCGGAGTCACCGGACGAGCCGCCACCCGAGCTACCACTCGAGCCGCCACGGGGGACGGCGCGGTTGTCGCCCTGCGCGAAGGCCGCCGCCGAAATCAGGACCAAGGGGACCATTCCTATGATTCTTAGGGTCTTCATGGCTTCAATCCTCCCGAAGGCGCGCTCTGGAAGAGAGTCTGCCGGCTGAGAACCAAAGCAAACGCCGTGCCGCCCTGGGAACCGACGAAATGGGTCCTCCTGTCCCGCCCCGATGACAACGTCCGCGGGAGACGAGGACAGGCTCACCCTCCGGTAGAGCATTGAACCGACGGGCTTTCCCGGCCTAGCCGCCCTGCCGGGAAGAGAGTTGCCCCTGAGGGAAGGGCATTCAGGCAGAACTCGAGTGCTTTGGCCTCAAGGCACGGGCAAAAGTAAGATGACCTCTTCTGGAACCAACCATTTTCAGGTTCCGTACTCTCATTGATGGGCTTCATGGATGCGGGGTGGCCCGCGTCCGCCGTTTCTCATTAGTGTCTCGAGGACGCGTTTGAAGCAGATCCGCACTGCTGGAGGTTTGAGGATTCATGTCGAAAGGCAAGAAGATCGCGCTGTCCGTTCTCGCAGTCGTGGTGGTGGGCGGCGTCATCGCCGGGAGTGTCGCGCGTGAAAACCGAAAGAAAGTCGAGGTCCAGACCGGCAAGATTTCCAGGAAAGATCTGGTATCGAAGGTCTCGGCCTCCGGAGAGATCCGCCCCAAGAAGTTCGTCAACGTCTCGTCGGACGTGGCCGGCCGGATCGTGCATCTCCTGATCAAGGAGGGCGACCGCGTGAAGCGCGGCCAGATCCTGGCCCGAATCGACGCCAAACGGTACGAGGAAGGGGCCCGGCAGTCCGAGGCGAGCCTGGCCGCGTCACGGTCCGATCTGGATCGCACGCTCGCCGACCTCGAGCAGAGCCTTCAGTCGCTGGATCGCCAGAAGAAGATGCACCAGGAGAAGCTGGTGTCCGACCAGGTCCTCGAGCAGTCCGAGTCCGAGTTCAAGATGAAGCAGGCCGCGGTCGAATCGCAGCGCAAGCGCATCGCCCAGCAGGCTGCGGTGGTGGCCACCACCCAGGACGACCTCGGCAAGACCACCGTGATGGCGCCCATGGACGGTGTGGTCACCAGCCTCCAGAAGGAAGAAGGCGAGACCGTGATCGGCGCCCAGAGCTTCTCGCCCACCGTCATCTGCGTGGTCGCGGATCTGTCGGTCATGGAGGTCGAGATCCTGGTCGACGAGACGGACATCCGGAACCTGGCCCTGGGCCAGGCCGCCGAGGTGCGCGTCGATGCCCTCGAAGGCTCGATCATCAAAGGCGAGGTCACGGAGATCGGCTCCTCGGCCATTCCGCGCGGCGCCGCCGCCGCCACGGGCTCGAACGTGAACAATTCGAACCAGGCGAAGGACTTCAAGGTCACGGTCACGCTCAAGGATCCTCCGGCCACGCTCCGACCGGGGCTCAACGCCACCGCCGACGTCATCACTGCCCGCCGCGAGGGCGTCACGTCGGCGCCGATCCAGGCCGTGGTGGTTCGACAGATCGACAAGGATGGGAAGGTGGTGGACCCGGCGGTCGGCCAATCGGGGACCGCCGAGAGCGGCAACGCTCCGGTCCGAACGGCCAGGCTCGAAGAAAAGGAGGGCGTCTTTGTGGTTCAGGCCGGCAAGGCCGTCTTCAAGGCGGTCAAGACCGGAATCGTCGGTGACGCCGACCTCGAGATCATCGACGGCGTGAAGGACGGCGATGAAATCGTGGTCGGCTCCTATCGAACCCTGAGAACCCTGCGCAACGACGCTCAACTCAAGATCGAGGTCCCGGCCGGGAAGGCGTCCCGGTGACCGAGACGAGTGCGGCCTCATCCATCATCCGCTGCGTCGACCTCTGGCGCACCTATCAGATGGGCGAAGAGACCATCCACGCTTTGCGGGGGGTGTCTTTCGAGATTCAGCCCAACGAATACCTCGCCATCATGGGTCCTTCCGGTTCGGGCAAGTCGACGCTGATGAACCTCATCGGGTGTCTCGACACGCCCTCAAAGGGCGAGTACTACCTGAGAAATCAGCTCGTATCGAAGATGTCGGATGACGCTCTGGCCGAAGTGCGCAACAAGGACATCGGCTTCGTCTTCCAGACCTTCAACCTGCTTCCGCGGGCGACCGCCCTCGAAAACGTGGAGCTGCCCCTGGTCTACGCCGGCATCCCGAAGGCCAAACGGATGGAACGGGCCCGCGAGGCGCTCGACCGGGTCGAACTGGGAACCCGCATGAGCCACAAGCCCAACGAGCTCTCGGGCGGTCAGCGGCAGCGCGTGGCCATCGCCCGCGCCCTGGTGATGGGTCCGGCGATCCTGCTCGCCGACGAGCCGACCGGAAATCTCGACTCGACCACGGGTGAGGAGATCATGCGGCTCTTCGCGCGGCTGCACGAGGCCGGGAACACGATCATCCTGGTCACCCATGAGCGCGACATCGCGGAACACGCGCATCGGGTGGTCCTGATCCGGGACGGCAAGATCGCGAGCGACGAGATGAGCCGAAAGGCCTCGTGAGACCGAAGGCCCCTCGAGGAGCGCGCTGATGCCCTTCCAGGAAGCCATCGCCATCGCCGTGGCCTCGGTCCGGGCCAACAAGCTGAGGTCCGTCCTCACCATTCTGGGCGTGGTCATCGGGATCGCCTCGGTGATCGCAGTGGTCGCCATCACCGACGGCCTCGATCGCTACATGGCCGACAAGGTCCTGGCTCTTGGAACCAAGAGTTTCACCATCCAGAAATTTCCCGACGTCATCGTCTCGTTCGACCAGTTTCGCGAGTTCAACAAGCGCAAGGATCTCGTCCTCCGCGATGTCGATCTGGTCCGAGAGGCCTGCACGCTGTGCTCCGAAGTGGGAGGCCTGCTGGTCACGGGCCGAACCGTGAAGTACGGATCGCTCCGCCAGGAGGGCGCTCAAATCATGGGCATCACCGAGAACTTCGCCCGCATCGGAGCCATTCGAGATCTCCTGACCGGCCGGCACCTCATCAATGACGACATCGATTCCGCCCGGCCGGTCGCGGTTATCGGCACCGACATCGTGGAGGCGCTCTTTCCGACCGCCGAACCCCTGGGCAAGGAAGTCATCATCGACGGGAATCGCCTGCGCGTGGTGGGAGTCGCGGAACGCAAGGGCAAGGTCTTCGGCCAGAGTCAGGACAATTTCATCTGGACCCCCATCACCGCGTTCCGGAAGTCGTTCGGTTCGAGACGGTCCGTGACCATTCAGGCGGAGGCTCGGTCCATGGCGGTCTTCGAACAGGCCCAGGATCAGGCCCGACTGGCCCTGCGCAATCGGCGCCACCTCGAGTACTCACAGCCCGACGACTTCAATATCGAAACCGGGGAAAGCGTCATGGACCTGTGGAACAGCGCGACCCAGGGCATTTACGTGGTGACCATCGTGGTGACGGGAATCAGCCTGCTCGTGGGCGGGGTGGTGGTGATGAACATCATGCTGGTCTCGGTCACGGAACGAATCAAGGAGATCGGCGTTCGCAAAGCCCTGGGCGCCCGTCGCCGCGACATTCAGAGACAATTCATCGTCGAGTCGGTCCTGCTCACGGGAATCGGGGGCATCCTGGGCGTGCTTCTGGCCACCCTGTTTTCCTTCGCGGTCGGCAAACTCATGTCGGGTGTCGTGGGCGATGAATTCACCGCACCCGTCCAGCTGTGGGCAGTCGCCGCGGCCGTCGTGTCCTCCACCGTGGTGGGGCTGGTGGCCGGGATTTACCCCGCTTCCCGCGCCGCCGCCCTCGACCCGGTGGTCGCCCTGAGGAGCGAGTAGACATGGCCCGACCCAGGTCGGCGCGCATCGCGGTGTTTGGACTCTGGGAGGCCATCAAGATGGGCCTCTCGTCGCTCGCCGCCTACAAGATGCGGGCCGCCCTCACCATCCTCGGTGTGGTGATGGGGATCATGACCGTCTCCGTGGTGTCCTCCATCATTGCCGGCCTGAACAACTCCCTTTCCTCTCAGCTCAACAAGCTGGGGTCGGCCTTCATCCTGGTGCGACCCTTCCAGCCGGGTGAGAACGCGCCCGCGGAAGAGCGACGAAGACGCAAACTGCTCTCCGACGATGAGGTCAAGGCCATCCGCGAGCTGTCCTACGTTTCCCAGATCAGCCCGCTCGAGTTCGTGCGCGCCGACCTCATCAAGTACAAGGACTTCCGGATCAACTCGGCCCAGGTCTTCGGGACCACGCCGGACTACGAGGGCGTGCACAACGTCTTCGTTGAACGGGGACGCTTCTTCAACGAAAGTGAAACCTCCCGTTCGGCCCTCGTTTGCGTGATCGGACCGGCCATCGTCGACGCCGTCTTTCCCGGACTCGATCCCCTGGACAAGGAACTCTCGATCGACGGAAGGAAGTTCCGGGTCATCGGGGTGACCGAGCGTCAGGGGAAGTTTCTCTTCATCGACCGGGATAATTTCATTCTCGCGCCCCTCAAGAGTCTCCCGCCCGCCAACTTCATGGGGCTTCAGGGCTATGCGGCCGACATCAAGGCGGTGTCGCCGGAACGCCTGGCCCAGGCGGAAGAGCAGATCCGCGAGACCCTGAGGCGAAAGCGCCGTCTCAAGTTCTTCGCCAAAGACACGTTCGCCGTCTTCACTCAGGACGCCATCACCGATCTCTACAACCAGATCACGGGCGGGATCTACATGGTGATGATCGCCATCTCATCGATCGGCCTCGTGGTGGGCGGCGTCGGGGTCATGAACATCATGCTCGTCTCGGTGACCGAGCGAACGCGGGAGATCGGGATTCGCAAGGCCCTGGGCGCCAAGAAGCGGGACATTCTCTGGCAGTTCCTGACCGAAGCCATGACCCTCACCGGGGTGGGCGGAATTCTCGGCATCGCCATCGGCGGCGGTTTCGCGGCTATCGTGAATGCCCTTTCGCCCTTTCCCGCCGCGTTCCAGCCTCAATGGGTGGGCGCGGCATTCGTGTCGTCGCTGGTGGTCGGACTGTTCTTCGGTCTGTGGCCGGCGCTCAAGGCGGCTCGACTCGATCCCATCGACGCCCTCCGATACGAGTAGATTCGGCCACGAGGAGGCTCCCTCGTGACCGAAACCCCGGACCGTTCGCTCCTGGCTCCCGAATCCGGTTCGTTCCCCGGGAACCTGTTCAATCTCTACTTCGAGCCCACGGAAACCTTTCCGAAGATCTTCGCGAACCCTCGGGTCTTTCTGCCCATCCTCCTGCAGACGGCACTCAGCGTCCTCTCCATCTCGATCTGGCTCGGCAAGGTCGATACCCGCGAGTTCATTCGCCTTCAGATGGAGCAGAACCCCCGCGTCCAGCAGTTGCCCGCCGAACAGATAGAAAGGATCATCGACGCCCAGGCCAGCTTCATGAGGATCTGGGGACGCGTCGGCCCCCTCATCGTCCCGGTCGTGTTCGACCTCGCTCTCGCCTTGGTCTTCCTGTTCGTCTTTCGTTTCTTCCTCGCGGCCGAGGTTTCTTTCCCGCAATCTCTCGCCACCGTGGCCTGGACCTTCGCGGCTCTCGGCCTGATCCAGACCCCGATTCTCCTGGCCGTGTTCTCCCTGAAGGGGGACTGGAATCTCGACCCCAATGAGGTCATACAGGCGAACCCGACCCTTTTCTTCGAACCAGGCGACCTGTCGCGGTGGCTCTCTAGCCTCTGCTCCAGCATCGACGTCTTCTCGTTATGGACAGTGTTCCTGCTCGCCACCGGCTACTCGGTCGCGTCCCAGCGTGGATTGAGCAGCGGCCTTTGGGGGGTCGGCATCCCCTGGCTGATCTACGTCATGGTCAAGATGGCGTTTCGAGCCATCGTCGGATAGCGCGGTCCGGGCCTCGCCGCTCGTACGAAGCGGAAGGTAACCTCGCATCTCCATGTGTGGAATTGCGGGCGTGGTCGAAGCGGAGGGGGCCCCTTCCCGCGAACTTCTGGAGCGGATGGGACAAAGAATCGTCCATCGCGGTCCGGATGATGGGCGCCTCGAAGTCTTCGGTCGCGCCGGCTTCTCGTTTCGCCGCCTCTCGATCATCGACGTGGCGGGAGGCGCCCAGCCGATCTCGAATGAGACCGGCCGCATCCACGTCATGGCCAACTGCGAGGTCTACAACTACCTCGAACTGCGCCGCGAGCTCGAGTCCCTGGGACACCGCTTCAAGACCCGCTCCGACGTGGAGACGATCGTTCACGGGTACGAACAGTGGGGGGACGACGTTCCGAGACATCTCGCGGGAATGTTCGCCTTCGCGATCTACGATGAGGATCGGCAACGACTGCTGCTGGCCCGAGACCGTCTTGGCAAGAAGCCTCTGGTCTACGCCGAATCAAACGGGCGGCTCACGTTCGGCAGTGAATTCTCCGCGGTGCTGGCCGACCGTCGGGTTTCCCGGGAGGTGGACCGAAGGGCGATTCACGACTACCTGACCTACCAGTACGTCCCCACTCCGGCCTCCGGGTTCAAGGCGATCCGGAAACTCCCGCCCGCGCACATCCTGGTTTTCGAAGGCGGGGCGGCGAAGATCTCGCGCTACTGGCAGCCCAGTTGCACGCCGCGGCTCGGCCTTTCGATGGAAGACGCGATCGCCGAGACCGAACTTCGCCTCAAGGCGGCGGTGCGGAAGCGCCTGATGAGCGAGGTTCCGCTGGGCGCGTTTCTTTCCGGCGGGGTCGATTCGTCTTTGATCGTGGCTCTCATGTCCGAGTTCACGAAGGTCAAGACGTTCTCCATAGGCTTCGAGGAGAGCGGTTTCAATGAGCTCCCGCATGCCCGCGCGGTGGCGGAGCGGTACGCGACCGACCATCACGAGTTCGTGGTGAGGTCGAATGCGGCGGAGGTTCTGCCCAAACTCGTCCGGCACTACGGAGAGCCCTATGCCGATTCGTCGGCCCTGCCCTCCTACTACCTGGCCAAACTCACGCGCGAGCATGTGACGGTGGCGTTGAACGGCGACGGCGGAGATGAGTTCTTCGCCGGCTACGACCGGTATCGAGCCCTTCCCTACTTCAAACTGGCTCGCCTTCTCATGCCGTTTGGTCCGGTGGCACGCGCGCTCTCCCAGTGGCGCGCCCTTCCCCTCCGCGCTCGACGCGCTTTCGCCGGAGCCGGACACAATCCGCGGCAGGGCTACGCGCGTCTCATGTCGTACTTTTCGCCGGAACAGAAGACCCGCGTCTACACCGCGGCCATGCGACAGGAGGTCGACGCGACCGATTCCTACGAGTGGCTGTACGCCTTCATGAAAGAGTCGAGGGAGCCTTTGGACGTGAGGCTCCTCCAGTACACCGACGCCATGACGTACCTTCCGGGCGACATCCTGACCAAGGTCGACATCGCGACCATGGCGGCCTCCCTCGAGGGTCGTTCGCCTCTTCTCGATCATGAACTTGTGGAGTGGGCGCTTCGGGTCCCCGAGAACATCTCCAGCAATATGTTCCAGGGGAAGCTGGTCCTCAAGGCTCTGGCCCGAAAACATCTGCCCGCCTCGGTGATCGACCGTCCCAAGATGGGCTTCGCCATCCCGATTGGCGCCTGGTTTGTCGGCGAACTTCAGCCCATGGTCCGCGACACCCTTCTTTCGCAAGCCGCGCGGGAACGGGGGATCTTCGATCCGGCCGCCGTGGAGCGCATGATCTCGGATCACGTCTCCGGCCGCGAGGCGCATGGCTTCAGGCTCTGGGCGCTGCTCTGCCTTGAGTTGTGGTTCAAGGAGGTGGTGGAAGAAATCTCATGAACGGCGGTCCCGGTCGGAAGATCGCGACCGGATCGAGCTCGGTTGAACGATCCCTCGGAGAATCGTGTCCAGCTCCGATGTGATTCGATCGACCGAAAAATCTTCAGCGCGCTTCCGTGCCGCTTCGCCAAGGCGAGCGCGCAGAGCTGGATCCCCTAGAGCACGATTGATGGCCGCGGCAAGGTCCGGGACGGTCGGGGGGGGGAGCAGCGCCTGAACGCCGTGCTCCAACAGATCCGAGGCGGCGCCTACCCTGGTAGCCACGATGCACCGGCCAAGGGTCATGGCCTCCATCAGGGCATTCGACATCCCCTCCGAGAGAGACGGCTGGACAAACACATCCGCGCCGGCGACGAAAGGGAGCGGATCTTGTTTGTGCCCAAGGAACGTGACGCGATCGGAAAGTCCTCTCGTTTTCGTGAACGCACACAGGCGTTCCCGCTCAGGTCCATCGCCCACGAGCACGAGCTGCGCGCCGGGGGTTGATTCTCTAGTGGCGGCAAAGGCGTCGATCAGCATCCGATGCCCCTTGACCAGCTCGAGTTGCCCGACCGAGAGGACCACGGGTCCGGCGCCGATGCCGATCTCGGACCAATTTACCGCCGCGGCAACCGTCGAGGCCACGCTGTTGGGAAGGTAGGCGACTCGGGAAACACGAGGAAACCCGAGCTGTTCCTCCCGCAGCGCGGTCATCGAGTTGAACAGCGTCAGATCCGCTCCTTGATGAGCGACCCGAGCGATGAGCCTCTGGAAGTGGGTGAGGGTATCGCGATACGAAGAGCGAACGGACAACACGATCGCCGGACGGTGTTTGAGCAAGGACGCAGCCAGAACGGTCAACTGATTTGCCAGAAAGAGAAAAGAAACGACGACGTCCGGCGACGCATTCCTGATTGTCTCGCGAAGTCTCGCTACCACGCCTGGATCGAACGGGCCGCGACGGTGGAGAGAAGTGACTGGAATGGAAGCGTGGGCAAGCTGATCGGCGAAGTCGTTCCGCTCTTTGATCAGAACCATCGAGACCGCCCACCCCAATGCCTTGAGTCCGCGGGCAAGGAGAACGGCCTGCTTCTCGGCCCCCGCGCGCGCCAGATCGTTGATGACGAAGAGCACCCTCACAACCAGAACCCACCCGGCACGTCACTCGACCCGGGCATCATGGACCGGCACACTCGCGAAGCCAGATCGCGGTTGCGCACCAGCGCGCCAGAAACGGCCGCTCGGCCAGGGCCTCTCCCATCGCCAGTTGCTTCTGGACGAAGCGCCGATCCAGCCGGCCACCAAGGTCGCCGCAATCTGCCAGGGCCTCGCGCACAACCGGAAAGGCCTCACGCAACAACCGCCCTTCCGGAGTGGCGAAGCCGAGCTTGTCCTTCCTGCGAACGATGGAGGCGGGCAGGATGTCCGAGACGGCGTCACGAAGGATGGATTTCGTCCAGCCTCCCCGAAAAAGGGACGCGGGGGAGAGCCGCAGGCCTGCCTCAATCATCCGAAAGTCGAGAAAGGGCAGTCGCGCCTCCACCGCGAAACGCATGGTGTTGCGATCTTCGTACCGGAGCAGGGCGGGAAGACTGGTGACGGTCAGGCTGCGCCGTCGCTCGTCGTCAATCCGCCGATGCGGCTGATGCTTTAGTCCGGGCTCGGCGATCGATCCGATACCGTGGGCGAAGGCCTCGCCCGGCAACACCGCGTGGGAGACAAACCGGGCGCGAATGCGGGAACGGATCGCCACGGGCCATGGGAGGCGATGGTAGGCAGCGAGAGCGCCGAGCCAGAGCGACGATCGTGACATGTTCACGGCCAGCGCGCGCGTTTCGCGAAACGCCGCCAGGGAGCCGCGCTCGTGCCAGATCTGTGCCAGGTAAGGCCCCGCCTGATAGTGATATCCAGCCAGGAGTTCGTCGGCCCCCTGCCCGTCCAGAAGGACCTTGACCCCGGCGGAGGCCGCCGCCCGGGCCACACAGTACTGCGTGTAAGCCCCGAGGGATGGCGCGGGCTCGCCTTGGGCACGGATGAAATCCACGAGGTCTTGACCGAGGCTCGCCCCGTCGGGGGTGACAACATGGGCGATGACGCCGGTGGCGGCAACCGCGTCTTTCACATACGGTCCCTCCGAGAAACCGGCATCATCGTAGACCGCGGAGAAAGCGTGGTAGTCATTCTCGCCCTTGATCTGCCGCGAAGAAAGCGCGGTTATGGCGGAGGAATCGAGCCCGCCCGAGAGACATGTCCCCACGGGCACGTCGCTGCGCCGTCTTATGCGGATGGAGTCGTCGAGAAGGTGCGCGAACTCGTCGACGGTCGGATCGACGCCTCCTTCGGAGGGAAGGGAGTACCAGCGCGACACCGTCATGTCATGGCTCTCGATGCTGAGCTCGAGCGTTCCCCCTGGAGGAACGCGGTTGACCCCTTCGAAGAAGGTCCGCTCGCCTTCATCGACGAGGCCCTGGCGCAGGAAGGAGGACAGGACCCTTTCGTCCGCGCGGCGGACGGAACCATTGAGGGTCAGGGCGGCAATCTCTGAAGCAAAGGCGAACGACGTGCGATCGCGCCGGTAGAAGAGCGGCTTCTCCCCGAATCGATCGCGAGACAAGACCAGGCGACGGTCCCGGAGATCGAGAAGACCAAAGGCCCACATCCCGTTCAGACGATGCAAGGCCGAAGCACCCCAGGCCTCCCAGCCGGCGAGCAGAACCTCCGTGTCCGAGGCGGTCGAGAATGAGAAACCAAGGCCTTCGAGTTCCCTCCGGAGTTCGATGTAGTTGTAGATCTCGCCGTTGTAGGTGATCCAGAACCGGCCGTCGCGGGACGACATCGGCTGGTGTCCGCCCACCGAGAGATCCAGTATCGAGAGCCTCCGGTGGCCGAATGCGACATCGAATGGCGCGGTGTCTATGCTGGCCAGATCGACTCCCGGGGCGGCCGGATGGGAGTCGCCGCCTCGGCCGAGACACACCGTGCCGGAGCGACTCCCCACCAGGAGATAGCCCTCGTCGTCGGGACCGCGATGGCGGAGAGCGTCGGTCATGCGGCCGATGTCCCGTAGAAGGGTCGGATCGCGAGCCACGACGCCGACAATGCCGCACATCGGTTTGATTGTCGCAGAAATCCGCGCCCGGTCCGCGAAGAGAGCCGGTGCTAAGTTCCTTCCGGTGCTGAATCTCTTCGGTTTCAACCTCGACGGGATGGACGTGGGCTGGTTTCTCGCGATGGCGCGACTCGTTTTCACCGCCTTGGCCCTGCTGGGAGCCGCGCTGGTGGCCCGGGGCGCGGATGACCGACGCACCGGCCGGATCGTCCTGGGGATCGGAGCGGTTGGTCATTCCCTGGCCTGGTTCGCGACGATGTTCCCCTTGCCCAACGTGTACGGCGCCAATGGGAGCATGGACCGCGAAAATCACCTGGGCTGGGCGAACGTAGTGGCGCTGGGGTTTTCGCCCCTTCACACGTTCCAGGTGAAGCACCTTCACTTCGAGCCGCTGTGGCCCCTCCTCACCGCCCTGGCCTCAGGCTTCAACGTCGACCGGGTCGAGTTCGTCTTCCAGTGGGCTCCCTTGTTCATAGGTCTTGCCCTTCTCTTCTCCGTTCGCTTCGCCTGGATCCGCGGCCTGGACGAGTCGGAACAGACCCGCACCGAGGCCGCGTTCGCGGCCCTGGGGGCGCTCCTCCTGATAGCGGCGCCCGGAGACTCTTCCGGCCCCTTTCGAAATCCCTGGGCGCTCACCTTCCTCCTGAAGCCGAATCACGCCCTCGGTCTCGTTCTGGTTCCCCTCGCCGCCCTGGCCCTCGCGCGTGCCCATACCTGGAAGACGCGACTGTTCGCGGGCTTTGTGCTCCAGCTCGTCGGATGGGCGTTCGTCATTCACATGGGCCTGTTCGTGGCCGGCCTCGTGGTCTTCGTAGGCCTGTCGTGGGCCACGAAGAGAAGCGACCGAATGAAAGACCTGGTCGATGTGGGAACGGCGGTCGGCGCGAATCTGCTGATCGTCAGTCCGTATCTGGCGATGCTCGTGGTGGCCTATCCTTTTCTCGAAGGTCACGACGCCCTTCGGCTCTCGCCCTTCTCCGAAAGGCCTATCGAGGGGCCTCTGCGTCTGGGCGCCCTGTTCCTGTTGAGTGCGTTCGGGGCATGGGACACCTATCGGAAGGAAAGCCGGCTGGGCCGGATTCTTGCCAGCCAATGGCTGGGGGCGCACCTGGTATGGCAACTCTTCCCTTTTCTGGGCCTTCTCGGCCAGGCCCGCGAGCAGGATGAGGCGTTCTACTGGTGCCGGTTCTGGACTGGACTTTTTGCGGGCGTCGGCCTATTACGGGCCGCCCTTCTGGTTCTGGCCCGGCTCCGAAAGAATCGAGACTCGAACGCGGCACGGCTCGGCGGAGCCGCGGCGGCCATGTCACTCATCCTGCTGCTGCCCTCTCTCCTCCCGGCCTGGTGGGACCCGGGGGCGATGGACCAGTACTTCGTGGCCGCAAGAAAGCCGTTGCCGGACTGGATTGCGGAACCTACGCGCTTCTTGAGAGGCCATACGCCTCCTGACGCCGTCTTCGCCGGAGACCGGAACTACGCGCGATGGATCGCGGCCTATGGGGCCCGGCGAGTTCTGATTGCGAGTTCGCTCAATTTCCCAAACGACCACCCTCGCCGGATGGAAATCGAGACGGCTTTGCTGCGAGATGGTCCGAGAGCCCTGATTGCCGAAGGTCGCGATCGATACTCGATTCAGTTCGTCCTCGCTACGTCAGATCCAATGTACCAGGCTCCGGAAATCACCCTCGACCAGCTGGCCACGCGTCCCTACCTCGAACGCGTGTACGACCGACAGTTCGCGGCCGCCCGGGTCATGATCTTCAAGGTCCGATACGAGGGCGACCGACCATGATCGCAAACGACGACCTCCTGAACGGCCTACGTCAGATCGCAACCCAGGAAGCCTCGATTCCGGCCCTGCGGGCCGCTCTCCTTCTGTTCGGAGGCTTCGCCTCGTTTGCCTGGGTGCGTCGTCGACCCTTTCTGGCGCTCCTGGCCCTGTCAATGGGCGGATTCCTTGGCCTTGGCTACTGGTTGGTTCAGATGGCTGCGCCTCTGGGTTTTGAAACGGATCCGGCGCTGACTCGCGAATGGGCGCAGGCCGGCGTCAACGCGCTGGCCGAGCCCAAAGGATCGGGCTTTGTCTTCGGGACGGAACCCGAAACCTCGCTGGTCGCAGCGCTGGCGTCTTCGGGGATGCCGCTTCACCTCGTGGTCCTCGCCCCGCAGATGGCCGCGCTGCTGGCCCACGCCCTCCTGATTCTGCTGCCGTTCGGCTTCCTGAAAAGCCACACCACCGCGGCGTTCGCAGCATGCCTCGCGCTGGGAGGCGGCATCTGGCCGGGCCATGCTCCCTACGGTTCGATGATCCTCCTTCCCTCCGCTGTCCTCATCGCGGGCGCACTACTCGGAATGCTTGTGGCGCCGGCGCAACAACGGATGGTGCGCAGAGCGTTCAATCGCTCCCGCCTGGGTATTGCCGCAGGGCTCATCGCCGCGGCCGTATTCGAGCGCGCGCTTCAAGGGGGTGCGGAGCCAGGCATCACCGCCGCCCTTCTTCTGAGCGGCACAACGATCATTCTGGCCTCACCCCTGCGGGCGGCTTTGCGGAGGGTCTTCTCAGCCTCGGCCAGAGCCCGCCGCGCGGAAGGGCTCCTGCTTCTCTGCGTCTTCGGCGGCAGCGGTCTCCTTTGGTGGGATCCTCCGGCGAGCGTCGCCGGCTTCAACGCGGCGAGGGATGAGCATGCGGCCCTGTCAAGGCCCATGAACTGGATCAGCCGGAACGTCCCCACCACGAGCGTCGTTCTCGCCTCGCCCGCATACAGCGCGCCGATCGCCGCGCTCGCGGGGCGGCGAGTCCTGTTTTCTCCTGGCGCAGGAGCGGAGGAACAGGCGTCGCTTCCCGAACCGTTCCGTCGCGCGCGCCTGCTCGAATCCACACGGCTTGGCCAGCCGCTCGCGAGACTCGCGGAAGGCTTTTCGGTTACGCATCTCTTCCTCGGACCCGGGGAGGCCAGTCCACCGGCCGCGCCGGAACCCGGCACGGCCGACGAGCCTCGACTCAGGCTCGTCCTCGTGTACCAGGACATCAAGGACTTCCGGGTCTTTCGGCTCGCGAAGAAATAGACTCCGGAGAGGCTCCCCCTTGTTTCAGGAACATCAAGTATCGGTCGTCATCCCCGCCCACAACGAAGAGCTTCTGATCGAGCGCGTGGTGAATGGCATCCCGGCGTTCGTCGATCACATCATCGTGGTGGACGACGCCTCGGAGGACCAGACACCTGACAAACTGGCTGCGCTGAAGGCCCAGCACGGAAACCGGCTCATGGTCATACGGCATCCGCGGAACCAGGGGGTCGGAGCCGCCATCGTCACCGGTTACGAGGCCGCCCTCGGGATAGCCACGGAGAAGCACCTGGTCGCGGTGATGGCCGGCGATGCGCAAATGGACGCCGAAGACCTTCCGAAGCTCTTAGCACCTTGCGCGCGCGGCGAGGTGGACTATGCGAAAGGCAACCGGCTCATCTCCGGCGAAGCCTGGAGACTCATCCCCCGCACCCGATACATCGGGAACGCGGTGCTGTCGCTCTTGACAAAAATAGCATCCGGGTACTGGCACGTGGCGGATTCCCAGACCGGTTACACGGTCGTCACCGCCGAGGCTCTGGCGGTCCTCCAGTTGCGGCGCCTGTACCCTCGCTACGGTTTCCCCAATCATCTCCTGGTGGAACTCAACAACTACGACTTCCGGGTCCGCGATGTTCCGATCAAGCCCGTCTATAACGTGGGTGAGGTCTCGGGAATAAGGCTCCACCGGGTTATCCCGGCCATCTCGTGGTTGCTGTTCCGGTGCTACTTCTGGAGGATGAAGGAGAAGTACATCATCCGGGACTTCCACCCCCTGGTCTTCTTCCTGTTCTTCGGAATTCTTCTGACCGGAGGCGGGTTGCTTTTCAGCGTCTATCTCGCCTACCTCCGGTTCGCGGTCGGTCCCCTGAGCCCGGTGGCGGCCATCTTTGCTGGGGTCTGCCTGAACTCCGGGGTCCAGAGCATCCTTTTTGCTCTCTGGATGGACATGGAGAGAAACAAGGGGTTGAAGTAGGGGTGCGCTTCCTCGTCGATATCGGGCACCCCGCACACGTCCACTTCTTCCGAAACGTCATTGCGGCCCTGAAGGCAAAAGGACACGACGTGTGTGTGTCGGCGCGCGACAAAGATGTGACGCTTCAACTCCTCCGCCACTGCGGACTGGAGCACGTCATCCTCTCCCGGGCCGCCCAAAGCCGGCCGGGCCTCTACCTCGAGTACGTCGTCCGACTGCTCCGCCTCGTTCGACTGGGACGCTCGTTCCGGCCGGACGCGCTGCTGGCCATTGGCGGCGTCTTCATCGCACCTGCGGGACGGCTGTGCCGCGTCCCCTCTCTGGTCTTCACGGACACGGAACATGTGGCTCTCGACCGATGGCTCACCTATCCGCTCGCCACCCGGATCTACACCCCCTACACTTTTCTCAAGGACATCGGACCGATCCAGCGCCGCTACCAGGGCCTGCACGAGCTCGCCTATCTACATCCACGTCGGTTCGCGCCGGACCCGGAGATCAGGAGCACTCTCGGGGTCGGACCCGAAGAGCCCTTTGCCGTCGCGCGCTTCGTCTCCTGGGGCGCAGGTCACGACCAGGGCCACGCAGGCTTCGGGCGGAATCAGCAGGAGGAGACGGTCCGGCGACTCAGCGCCCATCTCCGTGTCTTCGTGAGTGCTGAGGGGAGGATCCCGTCGGCCCTCGAGCCATTTGCCCTCAGGCTCGAACCGCATCGCATTCACCACGCTCTGGGCCAGGCTCGTCTCGTCATCGGGGACGGAGCAACCATGGCCACCGAGGCGGGCTTGTTGGGCACACCTTCCCTTTATGTGTCGTCACTGGTGGGGACAATGGGCAACTTCCGCGTGCTCCAAAAAGCCGGCCTGGTCGAATCCTTCCCGCTCGCGGCTCCCGCCCTCGACCGGGCGGAAGCCTTGCTCACAGACCCGGCAGAAGAGCGGGCCTGGCGGGCGCGCGCACGAAAGTTCGCGGAAGGACACATAGACGTTGTTGACTTCGTGGTCCGCGAGGCAACCGCACGCCCGTGAAGGTCGCGGTCATCGGGAACGGACAGTCCGTGCACGTGGTGGGCCGCAGCGCCGCCCTCGCCGCCCGCGGTGTAGAAATCCGCCTCGTGACCCTGGGTCCCGTGCTGCCCGTCCGCGGCATAGAGGTCTGTACCCGCCCGATTCCGAATCATCCTTGGGCCGCCGCTCGGGCGCTCGCGAGCTTTGTGCGGGACGTGCGGTCGTTCCAGCCCGACCTTGTGCACCTTCACTACGCGGGTGGCCGACTCGGATCGCTCGCGCTGCTGTCGGGAATTCGCCCCCTGGTGGTCAACGTGATGGGCGGGGACGTGCTTCCCGATCAGCATCCAGGCGGCCTCTCGCGAATGGCGCGGCGCGCAACCCGGCGGATTCTGGAGCAGGCCGATGCGCTTCTCGTGAAGTCGGACACGCTGCTCTCGGCCGTGTCCACCTTCGCCGACGTCCGAAAGAAAGCCCAGGTCGTTCGCTGGGGCATCGATCCGCGGGACTTCTTCCCCGACCCCTTGGGTGCTCTAGCCTGGCGCCGGCGGCTGCAGCTTGGCGACGATGCTCTCGTGGTGCTGAGCCCGAGGCTCCTTCGCCCGCTCTACAACATCCACCTGATTGTGGATGCCTTCGCTGAGCTGGTCCCGTCACTCCCGCAGGCGGTGCTGCTCCTCGCCGAGTATGGCGCGGACGGGCGGTATCGCCGCGATCTTGAAGCGCGGATCGACACCTTGGGCCTGCGCGAGCGCGTGCGTCTGTTGGGAGCCGTACCACACACGGAGATGCGGGGGCTCTATTCCGCAACCACGGTCGTGGTGATGGTGCCTGCATCCGATGGCTTGCCGCAGTCCCTTTTCGAGGCGCTGGCTTGTGGCGCTCCGGTCCTGCTGGGTCATCTGCCGGCCTATGCCGAGATCGTCGACGAGGGACGCTCGGCCCTCTTCGCCGAGTTCAACGCCCAGTCGATTGCCGCCCGTCTCGGCCGACTGCTGCGCGACGACCGGCTCCGCGCAACCCTGGCCGAGGAGGGACGGATCGCGGTCAGCCGGAAGGCGTCGCTGCCCGATGATGTCGAACGCGTCCTTCACATCTTCGAAGCGAGCTGCGCCCAGCCCCGCCCTATGCCACGGTGGAATCCCCTGAACACGCTCCTCGACTTCATTGGCTTGGTGAGACCGTAGCGAACCTCCGTGCCTGTGATTGGCCGATGCTACGATCATAGGCTCGGCTGCGCGGCCAGCTCCATGCCGCCTTTGACCTCCTCGACACCATGCTGGATCGAATCCGCCAACGCGAGACCCTGGAGAGCTTCGAATATCAGTGGCGCCGCCTGGCGAAGGGCGACGCGATGCTCTCGGATCCATGGTTCTTAGAGAACGTCGACCGCATTATTGCCGATGAACTTCTGCGCATCGATCGCTCATGGTTCCCGGGAAGACGAGTGCTCGACGCGGGTTGCGGCCTGGGTCGCTGGACGATCGGCCTCCTTCGACTGGGCTGCCGGGTTCTCGCCGTGGACGCGAGTGCCGCTGCCCTGGAGACACTGAACGAGCAGGCGCGGCTCCTGGTTCCCGAGGCCATCTCCGAGAATCGCCTGGAGACCCAGCAAGTGAACCTGCTGGAGCTGCCTGCCACGCTGGCCGCGCGCAGGTTCGATCTCGTGTTCTCGTTCGGCGTTCTCCACCACACGGGCGATACCCGTCGCGCGTTGGCCAACGTGGCATCTCTGGTCGATAGCGAAGGCGTGCTCTTTCTCTATCTCTACGGCCGGCACTCGGTCAACCTCAGGCAACGGCTGGCGCTCGCGACCGTGCGGTGGGGCCTGACCCCTTTGCCTTTCGCCCTGAAGGTGCGCGTGCTCAAACTGCTGCGACCGGGCCGGGATCCTCACCAGCTCTTCGATCTCTTCTCGCCCTTGATCAACGACCGTTTCGACCGATCGGTGATCGCGGGCTGGCTCGCGGAGTTCGGGTTCGCCGACGTCGAGCCCACGATCGACCACGCCGAAATCTACCTTCGCGCACAACGGGCCTCGGGTTCCAGGCTTCCTCGGCGCCCTTCACCCACCCGGCCGTACTGGTTCGAGCGCTATCGGCCACCGAGTTGAGGACTGCGGCTACGACCGCCTGAACCGGCGGCCAGGCCAGACGCGTCGTTCAGCGAGGAGCCGACGACGAAGGCGACCGGTGTGATGGAAGGGTAAGCAGAGCGAGGGCCGCGAACAGAAGCGGACCGACGGTCGCGCCATAGCGGGGGCTGGCGTGGCTGGCCGCGTAGACGAGCTGATGCGAGAAGACCATCAAGGGAGCGACCAAGGCGGCCGCGTCGAAGGATCGCCGGATGCCGCCCAGCAGGAGCAGCGCGCAGGCGGCGTAGAGAAACATCTGAATCACAGTGGCGATGAGGTAGGCGGGGCCCGCGCTGGCCGTTCGCGAGCGGCCCGTGATGACGAACCAATGGCGGGTCGGCAGCATGAAGCGAAACGCCCGCTCGAGCACGAGAGCCGCCCAACGCGCCGGATCGGCCGCGATGCGCCCGATCGCGAGGCGGGCTAGATAGCGGTCGAACACCGGTTCGCCCGCGCGTCCCGCGGCTTCCCAGCGTGCGCGCGCCTCTAGGTACTCCGGGAAGGTGTCCCAGGACGGCGACACAACGTTCGCGACGGTGCCGGCAAACAGGCTGATTCCGGCGTTCGCGTTGACCAGCTCGAAGCGGCCGAGCTCCATGCGGTTACGGACCATCCACGGGCCAATCAGCAGGGTCGCGCCGGCTACGAAAGCGAGGGCCTGACGCCCGGACCCTGCGGCCCGCCAAAGCAGGACGAACAGCAATGCGCCGGCCGGCAGGACGGTCGTCTTGGCGAGGGCGCTGACGCCGAGGGCGATTCCGGCGGCGAGGCCCCAGACCGCATGGGCTTCCGGGCGCAGCGCGCGTAACGTCGTCGCGAAAAGCGCGGCCAGGGTCAACGCGATCAGGCTTTCCTGGAGCACGAGCCCCGTGGTGGTCAGCAGCGGCGGGTAGACGAGTGCTATCGCAAACAGGAGATCGAAACGCGGCTGCTTAGGCAGCGCGGCGCGCACGAGGAAGATTGACAGCGCGTGCAGCGCTACGTTCAAAAGCCCGATCGCGATCGGTGACTCGCCGGCGATCCGCAAGGTGACGCCAAGCAGGAGCGGATAGAGCGGGAGGCGGTTCTGGAGGGGCTCGCCATTGGCCTCGCTCAGCCCTCGCCCGACCGCCCACTCGCGCGCCGGATTGAGATAGGACGGCGTATCGTCGACGGCCACCGCAGGAAATGCAAACGGAAACGCAAGGCAGGTCAGCATTGCGAGCGTCAACCCTACGGTCCCGAGATGGCGGCTCATCCAGGCGGCTCGTTTCCCGGGACGAGCAAGAGACAGACCTTCGAGATCCGCTCGAGCGACTTCGTCGACTCAAGGCTATCGCGAGCCCCAAGCCTCAAGTAACGCAACCCTATTGTGGGGAGAACGCGCGACACCAGGGACTTCGGGTTGTACATGCTTGGGGCGACCCGGCCTCGACGAGGCGCTGCTGCAGTTCGCAGATGCGTACGCGGCTCACCAGGTCGTCGAAACACGCGTTGAGGACAAGATTCATCAAAGAAGATGATAAGGGAATCGGTGGATGCCGACGTGAAAGCTCACAGGCGGGTTCTATCGCAAGCTCAGCCGGGCCGCCAAGATGAGAGGTCGCGGCGAGCCTGGGGCCGTGGGATGCAGCCAGGCGGGCTGGCGCCGTGCGAGGGGGCGCGTAGAATTCAGGTTTTGCAGGCCTGCGCCGCGAGGTGTTTTGCGGATCCTGCGAGGTCAAAGTCTGAAGCAACTTCTCCTCAACAGTCGCGGAGCCTTCGTGGCCCGCGTGCCCTCTCCTGCCGACCAACCGGGACGGGTGCTGATTCGCGTCCGTTACTCCTACGTGAGCACGGGGACCGAGCTTGCCTCCCTGCGTCCCGATGCGGGCCTGTCCGCCTCTGAACGGTCCGTGGCCAGGGCGCAGGCCAAGGCCCAACTGGTCGCCAGATACCTGGGCGCGGCCGCGCGCAACCCTCGCCTGGCGCTTAGGCGAAGCCTCCAACTGGCGGAGCATGCCCTGGTTCGCGCTCGCGCCGCTGCCACAGCAAAGGCCACGCATAAGGGCGAGTCTTCTTTCGAGAACCTGGAGATTGAGCACATCGGCTACAACATCGGCTACTCGGTAGCCGGCGAGATCGTCGGCGTGGGGACCGGCATCGAAGATCTGGCGATCGGCGATCTCGTCGCCGCCTGTGGCGCCGGCCTCGCGAACCACGCCGAAATCGTCTCGATCCCTCGGAACCTCGTGGTCCGGGTTCCGAAGGGAGTCGCGCTGGAGGAGGCGGCGGCTTCCACCATCGGTTCCATCGCGCTCCAAGGCGTACGGCGAACCGCCCCCCAGCTCGCGGAACGCATCGTGGTCATCGGTCTCGGCTTGATCGGTCAATTGACCGTTCAACTGCTCAAGGCGTCAGGCGCGGTGGTGATCGGCCACGACCTCTCTGCGGCGCGCTGCGCCCGGGCCCGGGGCTTCGGGGCGCGAGGCGCCACTCACGATGCCCAGGAATTGCAGCGCCTGGTTCGGGACCTGGCCGCCGGACACGGCGCCGACGCGGTGGTCATCACCGCAGCCTCCAAATCTGATGCTCTCATCAACCTGGCCATGGAGTTGTGCCGGCGAAGAGGGCGCGTGGTGATCGTGGGCGATGTGGGCCTCAAGCCCGAGCGCACGAATTTCTATCGCAAGGAGATCGACCTCCTCATGAGCACGTCCTACGGCGCGGGACGCTATGACGCCTCGTATGAGGAGGGCGGTCGGGATTATCCGCTCCCTTACGTACGCTGGACCCTCAATCGCAACATGCAGGCGTTCGTGGACGCGCTCGAGAGCGGCCAGGTCTCGGTCAAGGCGGTGACCGACCGCGTGATTCCCTTCGATGCCGCCCCGGAGACGTACCGCGAACTCGCGAACGCCACCGGAGAACCGCCGCTCGGCGTGGTCCTGGACTATGGCGCAGGCAGTGCTGGGATCGAATCCTCGGTCACCATCGGCGGTCATCGGACGGCTCCGCGCGAAGGACCTTCGATCTACGCCCTGGTGGGCGCGGGTGGGTTCGGAACCACCCTTCTCGTCCCCCAGATGGATCGCCTCAAGGATCTGTACTTCCTGCGGGGCGTGGTCAGCCGGGACGTCATCCGGGGCGGAAACTTCGCGCGACAGAACCGCATCGAGGTCCTGGCCACCGACCTCGCCAAAGCACTCGACCACGCGGAGTTGACGCACTTCGTCATCTCGACACGGCATCACGAGCACGCCCGGCAGGTGGTTCAGTGTCTCAACGCCGGGCGATCGGTGTTCGTCGAAAAACCCCTCGCCCTCACCTGGGACGAACTCGATGCAGTGCGTGGCTCGTTCGAGAAGTCGTCGCGCCGTTTCCTCATGGTCGGGTTCAACCGGCGCTTCTCGCCAGCCGCCCGAAGGCTCAAGGAGATCCTGGCCGGCCGGCGCTCGCCTCTGGTGATGTGCTATCGGGTGCACGCCGGATACATCGCGCCCGATCACTGGGTTCAAGGACCCGAGGGAGGCGGGCGCAATCTCGGCGAGGCCTGCCACATGTATGACCTGATGCGCCATCTGGCCGGCGCGCCGGTTCGATCGATCGAAGCCACCGCCATCTCGGCGGCGCCCCCGGTCCTCCGCACCGACAATTTCTCCGCCACGCTCGGTTACGAAGATGGCAGCATCGGGACCCTGGTCTACACCGCCCTTGGGCCCGAGGGCGGTCCCGGAAAGGAGCGTCTTGAGATCTATTGCGATGGCGAAGCTTTCCTGCTCGACGACTTCAAACGACTGGTCAGACAGAGCACGGGCGAGACGCTCTGGGAATCCTCCGAGACGGACAAGGGACATTTCGACGAGCTCAAGGAAACCGGCGAACGGATCAAGGCCGGCCTGGGCGCACCCATCGATTTCGAGGAGCTGATGGAGACATCGGCTGTGGCTCTAGCCATCAATGACCGCATCCTCGGCGTCGAGGCGTGATGGCCAGGCACCTTTACGTCGCCGAATCGGGATTCGGGTTTCTGGAGGTTGATCTGACCTCGCTGACCGAGCGTCACCGGATCGAGATCGTGGCCCCGGCCCTGCGGGACGAATCAAATCCGGGGGCCCTGAGCCGGGAGCCCGGCACCGCGGGGGTGATCATCGAGATCTCGCACGGGTGCGGCCTCAAGTCTCAATTGACGCTCGCGCGCGACTTGAACCGCCAGGGGATGCCGGCGTTCTTCTACTGGTCCCGCGAGCGGGCGATCGAGCGGATGGACGAAGGCCGTGTTCGAAGCCATGCCCGGGTGCGGAGGGGGGTCGAGCTCTGGAGCCGTCTGGTGCGCGCGCGCCGCCTGCGCCGAAGTGCTCTGGGTTCTTCCGACTGCATGGGAGACCGCTTCGTTCCGAGACCCGTGCCGGTCTGGCCTCACGGACACCCGACGCCCCTGGCGCCGCTTGAGGGCATGGGCCTTTACCTCCGACTCGACTACTGGAATCGATTCCACTCGGGCGGAGGCTACGGCCACACCCTGCATGTCATGCGGGAACTCGCGCGAAGAAGCCGATCCTTCCGCGCGGTCGTGAATCAGATCTACGAGCTTCCGGTCCGGGAGGTGCTTCACCAGGTGGAGGTGCCGCACGAAGGCCTCGGGTCCCGCACCGTCGACATCATCGAGGCCAACGATCGGCTGTTCGAAGCGCTCAAGGCCGACATCGACCGACTGAAGCCCGCATTCATATACGAGCGCCTGACCGCCGGCAGCTGGCTCGGAGCTCGCCTCAGCGCGACGTTCCAGATTCCCTACGTGGTCGAGTACAACGGGTCCGAAAGCGCCATGCGACGGAGCTTCGGCTCCCAGCGCGACGTCTTCGAACCGGAACTGCATCTGATCGAGGGCCTGGCCTTCGACCAGGCCACGCTGATTTCCGTGGTCTCCACCCACGTGAAGAACGACCTGCTCCAGCGGGGGATCGCGGAGTCGCGAATTCTCGTGAATCCAAACGGGGCCGATCCCGAGCTCTACCGACCCGCGACTTCGAGCGAGAAAGCGGAGGTTCGGACCGAATTGGGTCTTCCTCCAGACGCCGTGGTGATCGGATTCAGCGGCACTTTCGGAGGGTGGCATGGCGTCGATCTGCTGGCCGAGAGCCTCCCCTTGATCCTCGGCGCAGAGCCGCGGGCGCGGTTTCTGCTGATCGGTGACGGCAACTTCAAGCACCTCACCGACGCCTCGATCGAGAACCATCACCTCGCCGACCGGGTGGTCCGGACCGGCAGCGTGCCTCAGCGCGACGGGGCCCGCTATCTGCGCGCCTGCGACATCCTCGTGTCCCCGCACAGCCGCAACATGGCGGACAGCCCGTTCTTCGGTTCGCCCACCAAGATCTTCGAGTACATGGCGATGGGGGCGGGCATCGTGGCCAGCGACCTCGAGCAGATCGGCGAGGTCCTGCGACCGGGACTGACCGGCGCGCAGGCGGCACAAGGCGTTCCGGCGGGAGACGCGCGAGCGGTGCTTTGCCCTCCCGGGAATCTGGGTGAGTTCGTGAGCGCGGTGGGCGCCCTGGTCCGCAATCCCGATCTGGCGGCGGCGCTCGGAAGGAATGCGCGCACCGCCTTGTTGACGCACCACACGTGGTCGCACCACGTGGACCGGCTTTTCGACGCCCTCGCCCGACCGGCCGGGACACGGCCAGCGCCGTCGGTCGACGCGACGGTCGACCGCCCGAAACCGGAGGGGCCGGCGCTGCTCCACACCGGCGACGCCGACAAGACCGAAACCCAGAAACAGTGGAACGCGGACGCGTGCGGCTCTCAGTACGCCGCGGGTGAACCCAAAACGCTGGAATGGTATCTGGATGTCGAGCGCTATCGCTACGAAGAGTACGCGCCCTGGATGAAGGAAACCATGGAATTCGCGCGCCACCGCGATCGTTCCGTTCTGGAAATAGGCGGAGGCATGGGCACCGACCTCGCCCAGTTCGCGAAGAGCGGAGCGCGGGTTACGGACATCGATCTCTCGCTCGGCCATCTGGAGCATGCCCGGAGAAATTTCGCCCTCCGTGGCCTCGAGGGCCGGTTCGTTCACCAGGACGCCGAAACCCTGCCCTTCGAAACCGGGGAGTTCGATCTGGTCTACAGCAACGGCGTCATCCACCACACCCCGAATACCGCGACGCTGGTCTCGGAGATACACCGGGTGCTGAAGCCGGGCGGTCGAGCGATCGTCATGGTCTACGCCGAGAACTCCTGGCACTATTGGGTCGAGCTCGTGTTCGGCATCGGCCTGCTCCAGCGGATGCTGGGCTATTTCTCCATGGGCGAGATCATGTCGAGAACAGTGGAGCGTTCCGATGCCTCGGGAGCCCGGCCGCTGGTCAAGGTCTACACGCAAGAGCGCCTCCGCGACCTCTTTTCCCGATTCACGGTCGAAACCGTGGCCCAAGTCCAGTTGACCCCGGCTCGCTGGATGCGAGGCTCCGGGCTGGCGCCCTGGATCGAAAGGAAGGCGGGCTGGAATCTCGTCATCAAGGCGCGCAAGCCGGAGAGCGTGAAGCGATGACCGCGGTGGGCTCCATTGCCCGAACCCTGTTCCGGCATCGCGCGGCCCTCGTCGCCTCCACCCGAATGGAGATCTGGAGGCGCCACGTGTCGTCCCTGCTCGGCCCTTTCTGGATCGTGCTCTACCCGCTTCTCCTGCTCAGCGCCTACACGTTCACTTTCTTCTACGTGCTGGGGGCGCGGCTCCCCGGCCTCGATCGCTCCGAATACGTCCTCTTCATATTCTGCGGTCTCGTTCCCTTCCTGGGCTTTTCGGAGGCCTTGAACGGAGCCTGCCTGGCCATAAGGCAGAACGTCCATCTGGTCCGAAACCTGCTGTTCCCGGTCGAACTGCTTCCCGTGCGAGCGGTGCTGGTCGGCCTCGTGTCACAGACCGTGGCATCGGTGTTTCTGGTTCTGATTTCCGCGGTCACCGGACATCTCTCCGCAAATGCCCTTTGGCTCCCGGTCGTCCTGTTCTGTCAGGTCCTCTTCCTTTGGGGACTGGCCTGGCCCCTCTCCCTTCTCTCGGTCGCCGTTCCCGACCTCACCTACTTCGTCAACCTGATCCTGACCTTCCTGGTCTTCATCTCACCCATCGGCTTCCGTCCGGAGATGGTGCCCCCAGCCTTCGGTTTCGTCATTCTCTTGAATCCGCTCTCTCATTTCATCGAGGGCTACCGGAACTGCCTGTTCCCGACCACGGCCGGATGGCACGCGCCCGTGCTGCCGATGTTGCTCGCCGCGGGCTCGCTCGTCGTGGGTGCTGGATTCTTCATCCGCTTCAAGGACGCGCTTTTTGGCGATGAGTGAAATCGCGGTCAGCGCCATAGGCGTCACCAAGTCATTCCGTCTGTTTCGATCGCCGGCACAGAGGATCGCCGGGCTTTTGGGTCTTCTCCCCGAAGGGCGGGCGGCGCGCCACGAGGCCCTGCGAGGAATCAACCTCGAAGTCGAACGCGGCGAACGCGTCGCCATCATCGGACGCAACGGCGCGGGCAAGAGCACGCTCCTGAAGATCCTCTGCCGGGCCATCCGGCCTACCTCCGGAGAGGTCAGGGTCGAAGGCTCCATCCACGCCCTCCTCCACCTGGGCGCCGGTTTCCATCCCGATTTCTCCGGACGGCAGAACGCTCTCTCCTACCTCGCCAATTTCGGGATTGTCGGGCGCGAGGCCGCGAACCTTGCCACCCGCGCCATCGAGTTCGCGGAGGTTGAGCACTACGCGGATCAGCCGATGCGGACCTACTCGTCGGGGATGGCGGCGAGACTCATGTTCGGCATCTCGACCGTGGTGGTGCCGGACATCCTGATTCTCGACGAGGTTCTGGGCGTGGGCGACTCGTATTTCGCGCGAAAGAGCTTCGACCGCATTCGCGAGATGTCCCGGAGCAAGGGCACGACCACCCTCCTGGTGAGCCACGACGTCTATTCCGCGGCGCGCTTCGCGACCCGGGTCATCTGGCTGGATCGCGGCCAGGTGATGAAGGACGGCGGCGGCGGCGAGGTCGTTCGCGCCTACGAAGAGTCCGTCCGCCTTCAGGAGGAAGAACGCCTGCGGGCCCGAGCCCTGGTCGGCGCGGTGCCCCTCTCGCCCGACCACGAGCGTGCGCTCGTCGAGATCAGAACCGCCGATGGCCGGCCGCCCTCGAGCGCGCTTTGGCTCGAGGAACTTCGGCTGAACTACGCGACCTCCGGCTTCGAGGGAGCCGCTCTCGAAACCAACGCGACTCGGGGACTTCCAGGGGTCGTGGTGGACGACAGCGCCTGGTCGCCCCGGCCGGAAACCGTGCACGGCCACCGGGTCCGGACGTTCAGGAATCACACGACACCCTTCTACAGCGGCGCGATCGCGATCGACGCCCGGCGCGAGGTGTCCATCGACTCCATTTCGTGCACATTCGGCGTCGAGCAATCGGCCGAACTGGAAGTGCGGGTTCTTCGTCCCGGACGGCCGGTTCTCCTGGCCCGGGCCGTGCTCGCCCCTGGGTGGCATGCTCAGACCGTCGCGCTGGCCCCCGAAGAGACCGTTCCGGCCCGTGAGGGCGGCCAGGGTCCCGTGTTCGGAACCGGAAACGTGGTCGTCGAAACCGTGCGCATACTCAACCGCCTGGGGGAGGAAACGCGGGTTCTCGAAACCGGGCGGCCGGCCACCTTCGAGTTCGATCTCCGGATCGCCGAACCCGGGTTCGACGAATCCATTCAGGCCGCCCTGAGCTTCTACCAGGAGGATGCGGCCCTCGCGGTGCGCGTGTTCGAGCCGGACATCCGGGTCAGCGCCGGATCGGGACGCCAGGCGACTCTTTCCCTCCGGCTGCCGTCCCTGGCCCTGGGCGGGGGCATCTATGCGCTCGGCCTGCAGTTGGTTCGGGCCGGATACTACGACCGCGAGCCCGGACAGTTCTTCGCAATCAACCCCGACGTTCTCTTCGCGATGTCGCGTTTCGCCGAGGTGCGCGTGGTGTCCGAAGCGTCGGTGGCCCAGGGGTCCATCTGTGTCCTGAATGGCGAGTGGAAGGTCGCCTACGCTTCGGGCGATGAGGCAGGACACTAGCCGTGTGCGGAATCGCGGGCGCGTTTCACCCCGGGGGGGTGCGGACCAGCGACTCGGTCATGGTCCGGATGCGGGATCGAATCGCGCACCGCGGACCCGACGGCGCCGGGCTGTGGCGGTCGAGCGACGGTTCGTGCCTTCTGGCCCACCGCCGCCTGTCGATCATCGACCTGTCGGCGAAAGCCGCCCAGCCCATGACGAACGAAGCAGGAGATGTGGCGATCGTCTACAACGGCGAGCTCTACAACCACGCGGAGGTTCGGAAGGAGCTGGAGGCGCTGAATCGCTACGCCTGGAAGACGGACCATTCCGACACCGAGGTCCTGCTGCACGCATACGAGGAGTGGGGTCTACCCGGCATCGAAAAGTTCTTCGGGATGTTCGCGGTGGCGATCTGGGACGGGCGGAACGCGGGGAGCCCGCGCCTTCACCTGGTACGGGACCGCGTGGGCATCAAGCCGGTCTATCTGACCCGCGCCACGAATGGCGAGTGGCTCTTCGCCTCCGAAATCAAGGCTCTCCTCGAGCACGACGAGGTGAGGCCGGAGATGGATCTCACCGCCCTCTGGCACTACTTCACTTTCATCGTGGCTCCCGCTCCGCTCACTCTGTTTCGCGGCATCTTCAAGATCCCCGCCGGTCACCTGGTCACCATCGGGGCCGATGGCCGGGCCCGCGCCACCCGGTACTGGGACTGCAAGCCCGACGCGTCCCGCATGTTCAGCGACACCGAGATGTCGGACGACAAGGCGGTGGATGAACTGGAGCGCCTGCTTCGGAAGTCGGTCGAGCGACGAATGGTTTCCGACGTCCCTTTCGGTGTTCTGCTTTCCGGGGGCGTCGATTCCTCCCTGAACGTGGCCCTGATGGCCGAGCGGATGGACCGGCCGGTCGACACCTTCTCCGTGGGCTACGAGGGCGAGGAGAGCTACAACGAGTTTGCCCACGCGCGGCGCGTGAGCGATCTGTTCAAGACCTCTCACCACGAAGTCCGGATCAAGCGGAAAGAGGCGGAGAACTTCCTGCCTCATCTGGTCGAGCTCCAGGACGAGCCGATCGCGGACAACGTCTGCATCCCCCTCTACTTCCTTTCCGAACTCGTGAAGAAGAGCGGCACCACCGTTGTGCAGGTGGGCGAGGGCTCGGACGAGAACTTCCTCGGGTACTGGTGGTGCGAGCACTACCGGAAGAAGGACGCCGAGGTGTATCGGCCCGCGCTGCGCCGGTCCTCGCTCTACCGGCGCCTGTTTGGCCGGCCGTCCCCTCTGCTTTCCGGCGAAGACGCGGAGTTCGAGGCCCGCGCGAGCAAGGGCCAGGAGCTCTTCTGGGGGGGCGCCGCCTGCTTCGTCGGAAAACTGCGCGAACAGCTCACGCCCGATCCTTCTCGCTTCTCCCAGAGCGTCGATTGCCCGGTCGAGGGCCTTCTCCCCGACTCGCATCGGCGGCTCGATTCCCACGCCGTGGTCTCGCATCACCTGGGCGACTTCGGCCCCGGCTTCGGATCGGACGAGATTCTTGCCAAGATCCCCTACATGGAGATGAAACTCCGGCTCTCCGAACATCTCCTGATGCGCGTGGACAAGCTCACCATGGCCCATGCCGTGGAAGCCCGGGTTCCCTTTCTGGACCATGAAGTCGTCGAGTTCGCGGCGCGGCTTCCCGGCCGTTACAAGCTGCGGGACGGAGTGGGGAAATGGGTGGTCAAGAAAGTGGCGGAGCGGCATCTTCCCCGCGATCTCGTCTACCGAAAAAAGCAGGGCTTCGGCGCGCCCATGGAGGAGTGGTTCAAGGATCCAGGCTTCGGCAAGCGGTGCGCGGCCGCCTGGAAGCGATCGGAGTTCAGGAAGCTGGGCCTGGTCAGCGAGTCCTTCGTGGACGGCCTGATGCGGGCCCAGACCCAAGGCGGCGGGGGCCACAGCTTCCATCTCTGGACGGTTCTGAACGCGGTGCTCTGGCACGAGCGCTGGATCTCCAGGTCCGGGGATTTCTTCTGATGATCGTGGTCCTGCTGCCAGCCTACAACGAGGAGGAGAGCCTTCCCATCCTGCTCCCCAAGATCGAGCAGTTCTTCGCCGAAGAGGGTGGTGAGGGCGCGATCGTGGTTTGCGACGACGGAAGCACGGACCGCACCGCTGCGGTGCTCGCCGCCTATCGGCCCAAGGTGCGACTGGAAGTCATCACGCACAAGCTCAATCGCGGTCTCGGTGAAGCGAGCCGCGACCTCTTCGAACGCGCGGCCGAGCTTCTGGAGGACGATGACGTCATCATCCGGATGGATTGCGACGACACCCACGATCCCTCCTTCATGCACCTCATGAAGAAGAAGCTGGACGAGGGTCATGACGTGGTCATCGCCTCGCGGTTTCAGGAGGGAGGCGGGCAGAGGGGCGTCGACGCCTATCGCGCGTTCGTGAGCCGCGGCGCGAACCTCTTCATGAAAGTCATCTTCCCCATCTCCGGCGTGCAGGAGTACTCCTGCGGATTCCGGGCCTACCGGGCGGGCGTGATCCGGCGGGCGATCCGGGTCTTCGGAAACGATTTCATCCAGCTCAAGGGACTCGGCTTCACCTGCACCCTCGAGAAGCTGGTCAAACTCCGCATGCTTGGGGCCCGTTTCGCGGAAGTGCCCTTCGTGCTCCGCTACGACCGCAAGCTCAGCGCCTCGAAGATGATTTCCAGCGTCACCACCCTGGGATACCTGACCATGGCCATCCTCTACCACTGGCCCTGGGGCGGCTGGCGCACGAACCCCCGCTACCGGGCGGCCGCTCTCGAAATCGAGGCGGCGAGCTAGTCCTATGTGCGGCATCTGCGGACTCTTCGGAACCGGAAGGCCCCTGGCCGAGGGCCGGCGCATCGTCGAGGGCATGATGAAGGCCCTCGTTCATCGAGGCCCCGACGGCGAAGGCCGGGCGGAAGGGCGCGGCATTCTCCTGGGACACCGCCGCCTCTCCATCATCGACGTGGCCCTGGGCGCGCAACCCATGCTCTCGGCCGACGGCCGCTTCGCCCTCACCTTCAACGGCGAGATCTACAACTACCTTGAACTGAAACGCGAACTCATCGACGAGGGGGCGTCGTTCCGCACCGTCTCCGACGCCGAGGTCCTGCTGGAACTCCTGGTCCGGCACGGCGAAAGAGCTCTCACCCGGTTGAACGGAATGTTCGCCTTCGCCTTCTGCGATCTCAAGAGCGGCGAGTGGATGCTGGCCCGGGACCCTTTCGGGATCAAGCCGCTGTACCTCGCCGAGTTCGGCCAGGAGATTGGCTTTGCTTCCGAGATCAAGGCATTTCTCGCTCATCCGGATTTTCGAAGGGCTCTCGACCACGAGGCCCTCTCCGAATACCTCACCTTCCAGTTCACGCTCTCTGAGCGCACCCTTTTCAGCGGAGTGCGCAAGATCGAGCCCGGAACCTACGTGAAGGGCCGGGGGGTAAGGATCCGGAGTGTGGTGCGCTATTGGGACTTCGACTTCGAATCGCCGCTTCACACCTCCATCGACGAGGGCGTTGCCGATCTCCGCGCTGCTCTCGACTCGAGCGCCCGGTTTCAGATCCGGAGCGACGTGCCCCTCGGGGTCTACCTCTCGGGGGGCCTCGATTCCACGGCGGTGGCCGCACTCGCCCGAAAGGCCACGGGCCGGCGAATCCCGGCATTCCACGGCCGCTTCGACGAAGGTGTCGCCTACGACGAGTCCTCTTACGCGCGTCAGGCCGCTTCCGCCCTGGACCTCGAACTGAACATAAGCACCCCGACCCCAAGGGACTTCGCCGATCTCATGCCCGGTCTCGTTCGCGCCATGGACGAGCCCGCCGCGGGCCCGGGTCTCTTCCCTCAATATTTCGTCAGCCGCGAAGCACAGAAGCAGGTGAAAGTGGTTCTGGGCGGTCAGGGAGGAGACGAGCTCTTCGGCGGTTATGCCCGGTACCTGGTGGCCGAAACCGGAGCGGTCCTTCAGGCCGCCATCCGGGGCCAGGCTGGAGAGGTGGACCCGGGGGAGAGCCCGTCGCTCGACCTTTCCGAAATGGGCGCCACCCTGCCCCAGCTCAAGGGCTACGAACCCCTGCTGCAGCACTTCTTCGCCGAAGGACTCTTCGAACCCGCCAGCCGGCGGTATTTCCGGCTGGTCGACCGGCGCGGACCCTGGCGCGGTGTCCTGGAGGCGGAGGCCCTCGGTCCCGACACCGAGGACATGGTCTTCGAGAAGTTCCGTCGCCTTTTCGATCGTCCAGGTCCCCGTTCGCTCCTCGAGCGAATGCTGGCCTTCGACTCCTCCACCCTGCTGCAGGCCCTGCTTCACGTGGAGGACCGCATGAGCATGGCGGCTTCCATCGAAAGCCGGGTTCCCCTGCTCGACGTGGACGTGGCCCGGGTGGCCATGCGAATCCCCGGGTCGATGAAACTGCGACATGGGCGCTCGAAAGAAGTCTTGCGCGAAGCGCTCAATGGAGAGATTCCCGCCTCCGTCGCGGAGAGGCAGGACAAGATGGGGTTCCCGGTGCCTCTGCGGGAGTGGGCGGCCGGGGGCCCGGTACGCGACTTTCTCCACGACGTCCTGCTGTCGCCGCGAGCCCTCACTCGCGGTTTCTTCCGCCGTTCCGCACTTGAACAATTGCTCGAAGATCCGGGGCCGGCAGCTCGCGCTTTGTGGGGAGCGCTCAATCTGGAGCTGTGGCATCGGGAGTTCATCGACGCATCCCTCCATGAACAACACCGCCACTAGATCCTGGATCGCGGACGCGCTCTCGGGCTACTGGCCGAACAATCCGTCCGCGGTCGAGGTCCTGCCGGTTTCGACCGTGCCCGCAGGCAGGGGCGCGCGGGCGGAGTGGTTCGACGTCCGGCTTCCCTCCTGGGCCAGGGACTGCGGTGTCGATGGAACCATCCTGGTTCCCGCCATGGCCACCGGAGCGGAGGCGCCCGATTCGGGCCGTGCGGAGGCATGGCGCGCGGTGGACTGGTGGGCGGCGGCGGCGTGGCACCTCTCAGGCGCCGCCGAGCGCGCGCACGAGGACAGCCACGGTCCGATCCACTCCTACTCCTATCGTCTTCCCAACCTCGACCCGCGCGCTTTCGAATACGCATGGGCCAACCGGATCGGCCTCTTCCTGAGACGATGGGCGGCCAGGGAGGCAGGACAAGGTGAGGCGGAGCTTCTCGGCCCCGCTCCTGCGGGACGCCTGTGGCTGACCCATGACGTAGACGCGGTGGCAAAGACGTTCGCGATTCGGTTCAAGCAATCGGCCTTCCGCGGCTTTCGTGCGGCGCGGCTGTCTCTACGCGGAGAGCTTCAACGTGCTCGAAGTGTAGCCGCCTCCGCGGCGGCCTTCGCGGTCGGCCCCGGAACCTACGACCTGCTGGACGATGTCGCGAGGGCGGACGAGGCCGCCGATCATCGCGGCCTGTTCTTCGTCCACGCGCGCCGCAACCGGCGCGGACCCGTGGATGCGCTGCTCGATCCCGGCTATCGGTTGAGCACGCCCGGCCTCGGGGATCGGCTGCGTGACCTCATCTCGCGGGGGCACGAGATCGGCGTCCACCCGTCCTACTCTTCCTGGAACGATGGTCCACGCCTGAGCGAGGAGCGAGCCTCGGTGGGTCGCGTGATTGCGGGTGAAGTCCGCGCGTGTCGTCAGCACTGGATGCGGTTTTCATGGGCCAGGACCTGGGCGGCGCAGGAGCAAGCCGGTTTTTCCCTGGACTCGACTCTCGGTTTCAATGATCGTCCCGGCTTCCGCGTGGGCGCGGCCTTGCGCCATCATCCCTGGAACGCGCTCACCGCTTCTGCCCACAAGATCGAAGTCCTTCCCCTGGTCGTGATGGATTCGCATCTTTACGACTACGCCGAGCTGGACCCCCTGGCCCGCGGCAGGAGGCTGCGGCATTTCGTCGATGAGGTTCGCGCGGTGGGAGGGGAGGCGGCGATCCTCTGGCACCCTCACACCCTCTCCACGGACTATGGCTGGCGAAGCGGCTTCGAAGAGATGCTGAGCCTTTTGGGTCGGCCGGCATGAGCGATCTGCCTTCGCACGCGCCCATCTCCGATCAGGACTGGAGGGAATGGGACGACTTCGTGCGGGGCCACCCCGACGCATCCGTGTACCACCTCTCCGACTGGGCCCGGGTAATGAAGCGGGCCTTCGGGTACGCGGTCAGAAGTCTTGCCGTCCGCAACTCCGGTGGCGGGATCGCCGCGGTCGTCCCGCTCTTCGAAGTCAGGGGCCTGACCGGCCGCCGCCTCGTGGGCGTTCCCTTCCGTGACCGAGGCGGCATCCTGGCCGCCCACCCGGACGCGGAACGCGCGGCGCTTTCGGCTGTCCGGAAGCTCTTCGCCGACTCGGGAGCCGCAGGTGTCGTCCTCAAGTCCTGCTCGAAAGTGAACGAAGACCTGGCGCGCGCCCTTGGCTTCTCCGTCTCGAAGTACTGGGTTCACAGCGTCATGCCGCTCCAGCGCGGCGACCTCTGGAGGCGCATCGGCAAGAAGAATCGGAACATGGTGCGGCAGGCCCGGAAGAACGGTCTCAACGTCGAATGGCGACGCGGGGCGGAGCATGCGGAAGCCTGGCATCGGCTCCACCGCCAAACCCAGTCCCGATTGGGCGTGCCCGTCTTCCCCCGGTCTCTTTTCGAAGCGATTCTCGAGGAAGGCCGCGACTGGGCCCGACTTCTGCTCATCCTGGGTCCGAAGGGACCGGTAGCCGGAGGCCTCTTCTTCGACTTCGCCGGTCGCTACATCTACGGATATTCGGCCTCAACACTTCCCGGCCAGGAAATGCGGGCCAACGACCTCATGCTGTTCGAGGCGCTGAGCGAAGCCGAGCGGTCGGGTGCCCGGTGGTTCGACTTCGGCAGTGACTCGCCAAGGCAGTCGAGCCTCCTGGCCTTCAAGGAAAAATGGGGTTCGCAGACGTCGCTCACCACCGTCCTCTCCATCCCGGCCTCGAACGAAGAAAGAAGCGACAGCAGTTCCGCCCTGTATTCTCTGGCCCGCCTCGTGGGACGCCACCTCCCCGCTCCGGTGTGGGAAGCACTCACCTCTCCCCTGGTCAGGAAACTCGGATGATTCTTTCCCCGCCCACGAACCCTTACGAGAGAGAGTTCCGGATCGTGGCCCGTCAGGTTCTCTCCGCCTGGAACCGGGATCCGGGGTCCCCGTCATACGGGTCGATGGACCGTCCCTACTGGGGCTGGAAATACAAGGACTTCTCCGACTCCACCATGCAGTACGGTCTCAACCTGGCGATCGCCTACGCGCAACGCAGCGGCGCCGAGGATGCGATCCGGCCATGGCTGGAAGCGACCGTGCGTTACCTGGGCCGCATCCAGTGGCGCGATGGGAGTTTCGATCAGTGTTACCCGCACGAAAAGTCGCCCGGCGTCTTCTTCGACTTCCTGGCCACTCTCGTCGATCTCCACGGTTCGGGACTGCTGTCGAAGGATTGCGCGCTCGAGCTCGAGGGCATCATCCGGCGCGGCGTGGTTTTCCTTCTCCGCACCGATGAGAGGCATGGCGAGGTCGCGAATCACATCGCGCAGTACGGCTATGAATTGCTCCACTATGCAAGGGCGTTCGGGGACGCGCGCGCCGAAGGTCGCGGCCGCGAGTACGTGACGCGGACACTGTCGTGGTTCGACCGCGACGAGGGCTGGTTCAAGGAGTATCACGGGCCCGATGCGGGTTACCAGACCCGGACACTGCGGTATCTCACCAAGGCGGGGTTGCTCTACCCGGATCTGAATCTCTGGCCGTTGGTGGACAAGGCCATGGAGTTCATGGACGCGCTGGTCATGCCGGACGGCACCATCAACCCACTGCTCGGATGCAGGTCGACCGCCCTCCTCTATCCCTATTCATTCGAGGTGGCAGCCCGGCGCGAAGCGCGTTTCGCGCCCCTGGCCGCGAGAATCCGAAAGGCCTGGGACGAAGGGCTCGTGCCCCTGCCCTCGGGCCTCGACTTCGGCAACGCCATCCGTCTGGGCGACGACGCGCGCGAAGCGGCGGATCTGTACGCGGCGCAACCGGCGGCGGTCGACCCCGCAGGGAAGGCGCCTTCCCCGGAAAGCATCGACTTCCCCAACGCGGGGATTTTCGTACGCCGTACGCCGGACCGCGCGGTTTACGTGGCGTCGGGACTCGGGGGTGCGGTCGTCGTGTATCGCCGAGACGTCGAGGGGGCCTGGAGGCTCGCGGGCGAGGACGGCGGCTACCTTCTGGTCGCGGATGAAAGGCGCTATGTCACCCGGGTCCCCGCGGCCGGACGCGCGCGGAGTGTCACGGACCGCGAGATCGGGGTCGAGGCCGACTTCTTCCTGTCCCTGCACGAGGATCTGAAGACGTATCAGATGGTGGCGCTGCGAATCCTCAACTCAACGGTGTTGCGGGTCCAGTGGATCGGCGATCTCTTCAGAAAGGTGGTGGTGCGAAGGCTGATGAGCAAGCGAGTCAAGGCCCCGGCTCGACTGGTGCGGACAGTCACAATGGAAGTTGACTTGGTAGTGGTCAAGGATGTCATCGAGGGAGCCTCGGGAGCGACGCTGCGCCGAACACGGCGAGCCAGCGGAATTCACATGGCGAGTTCGCGGTACTTCCAGCCAGCCGAGTTCGAATCGGCGGCCGGAGGCTGGGAGGAACGAGCGACGCCTTCGTCGTCACGGACGTTCTGACCTACGCCTGGCGCATCAAGCGTCTATCCGGGAGCGGCCATTTTCGGCCGCCCGTACTTCGCGCCCAAAGTGGTCACAGTCTCCTTAGAGCATGAGCTTACGGCCAGAGAGTCGCGGCTCCCACCAGCCTCCACGTCGGATCCGTCCGATCGAACGGCGACGCGAAAGTCCCGGTCCCCAGCCGCGCCGTCCCGTCCATTAACCAGGTCATGAAGAACCCCGTAGTGGTGTTATGCCACAGGAAGTCCGGCTTCCCGTCCGCGTTGAAGTCCGCCCGCGCCGACACCAATCGGAATTGATCCGGCGTCGTTTGCGCGGCGGCATACGCGAGCGTCCCCGACCGCGTTGGGCCCGTCAACAGCCACGCCTCAAGCCCTCCCGTCGCCGAGTTGTACAGAATCAAATCGTCCGCCCCGTCTCCGTTCACATCCGAGGCCGTCGTCACTCGCCAGGACACAGACGGCAGCAGGAACGTCGTCACGTCGTAGTCCGATAGCCGGTTCCCGTTCTCACACAAGACCACCTTCAGAACACCTGTCTGGTCGTTGTAGTACACCACGTCCAGCTCCCCGTCCCCGTTCGCATCCATCGTCGTGGCCACGCGCCACGGTGATGCCATGGTGTAGTTCTGGAACTTGAAGCCCTTCAGGTTGTCCCCGTCGATGTACCAGAACAGCATCGTGCCCGTCGTGTAGTTGTGCCACAGATAGTCCAGGTTCCCGTCCCGGTCGAAGTCCGCGATCGTGCCGATCTTCCAGTCCGGATCCGGGCCGAACGGCGTCACCCAGTTGAACGTCTCCAGCGACGGCGATCCCACGACTTCCTTCTTGAAATGCCACCGATACAGATGATTGTCCGCCAGGTTATGGAACATCAGACGGAATCGATCGCTGGTTCCGTCCGTATTCACGATCGTCCCTGTCCCCTCCGCATCCCCGAGTATCGCTCCGCCGGGAGTCGAGAGAACCACCGTGAACGTCTCGTAGGGCTCCGCCACCGCGTCTCCCACCACCTGCACCGTGATCGTCTTCGTCGTCTCACCCACGTCGAACGCGATCTGACCATTCGCCGTCACATAGTCGTCGGGAGCTATAGCGCTCCCCTCGACGGTGGACCAGTTCACCGTCACCGGAACCGTCGGCGACTGATTCAACGTCGCCGTGAACACCATCGGCGATGTTCCCGTGGTCCCCTCCGTCAACGACTTGTCTCCAATCGACACCACCAGGCCGTCGTCTGCCACGATCGCTCCCAGTGCATCCGCCTTGAAGATCGAGGCGTTGATCGCGTTCGATAGCCGGAAAATCATGGTCTCGTCCGACTCCTCATTCGAATCCCGAACCACCGGCACGACCACCTGCACCACCGCCGTACCCCGCGCGATCATCGCCGTTCCGGCCATCGCGGTGTAATCGGGTCCCGATATCGCCGTCCCGTTCACGGTGGCGTAGTTCGCGTAGATATCGCGGTCATAGAGGACCTTGGACGTCCAGATGTTGAAGCTCAGGAAGCTTGTGCCCGTGCCGGTGCCTTCCCCGAATTTCGCTCCCGTCTGGTCCCAGGACTTCGCGTCCGTCACCCGCAGGGTCGCTTCGTCATCATTGAGAATCGTTCCCGTGGCGACCGTGCGGGCGAGGGTGAAGCCGGCCGGGTTCGACAGAGTCAGAGTGAACGTCTCGTTCGTCTCCTCGACCTTGTCGCCGTTGATCGTCACTTCGATGAACTTCCTCCGTTCCCCGGGCGCGAACGTCAACTGGCCCGAGGCGAAGACGTAGTCGGACGGCTCGGTAGCGGTTCCGTTCGAGGTCGCATAGTCGACCGACTCTGAGCCGGTGGCCGGGGTCGGCAGGGAGACCAGGAACTTCATCACGCCTGGGGACACGTAGCCCTCGGAGGCAACGGCATCCCCCACGGAGAGCGTCGTCGGGCACGTCGTCGTCGCGAACGTGGCATCCAGGCCGTTCGTCGTTCCACCGACGTTCGTGGCCACCGTCCGGAAGTGATACGTCGTTCCGCAGGTCAACCCCGTGATCGCTGCACCGGAGAGCGACACCGCCGAGGTACCCGAGCTGAGGCTCTGCGTGGCCGTCGAGCTCCCGTATGACGTTGTCGTCCCATATTCAAACGATGCCGTTGTCGAGGCGCCGTTCGGATTCACTGTCCCGTTCAACGTCGCTCCGGTCAAGCTGATGCCGCTTGCCACTCCCGTGGTCACGGCGGGCGGGCAAGCCGTTGTCGCGAACGTCGCGTCGGAACCATTGGTCGTTCCACCGACGTTCGTGGCCACCACGCGGAAGTGATACGTGGTGTCGCACGTCAGACCAGACGCCGGGCCGGATACCGACTCCGCGGAGGTTCCCGAACCAGGACTCAGAAGCGGCACCGTCTGCCCGTAGCTCGTGGTCGTCCCGTACTCGAACATCGCCGTCGTGCTGGCTCCCTTCGGATTCACTGTCCCATTCAACGTCGCTCCGGTCGCGGTGATGCTGCTCGCCACTCCCGTGGTCACCGTGGGCGCGCAGCCCGTCGTCTCGAAGGTGACATCCGAACCGTTCGTCGTTCCACCGACGTTCGTGGCCACCGCGCGGAAGTGATACGTGGTTCCGCAGGTCAGCCCCGTGATCGCTCCGCCGGGGAGTGCTATCGCCGATGTTCCCGAACCCAGACTCTGGGGTGTCGTAGCACTTCCGTACGACGTCGTCGTCCCATATTCGAACGATGCCGTGGTCGAGGCGCCTCTTGGATTCACTGTCCCGTTCAGAGTCACCCCGGTCAGGCTGATGCCGCTCGCCACTCCCGTGGTCACGGTGGGCGCGCAGGCCGTCGTCGTGAATGTCGCGTTCAGGCCATTCGTCGTTCCGCCGACGTTGGTGGCCGTGACCCGGAAGTGATACGTGGTTCCGCAGGTCAACCCCGTGATTGCTCCACCGGAGAGCGACACCGCCGAGGTCCCAGAACCCAGGCTCTCCAAGGTCGTGGCACTTCCATACGACGTCGTCGTCCCGTACTCGAACAATGCTGTGGTCGAGGCGCCGCGCGGATTCACGGTCCCGCTCAACGTCGCTCCGGTCAGGCTGATGCCAATCGCCCCGCCCGTGGTCACGGTCGGCGGGCAGGCCGTCGTGGCGAATGTGGCATCCAGGCCGTTCGTCGTTCCACCCACGTTCGTGGCCACCACCCGGAAGTGATACGTGGTTCCGCAGGTCAACCCGGTGATCGCTGCGCCGCTCATGGCCACCGCCGATGTCCCCGAACCCAGGTTCTCCGGAGTTGTAGCACTTCCGTACGACGTCGTCGTCCCGTACTCGAACAATGCTGTGGTCGAGGCGGCACGCGGATTCACCGTCCCGTTCAACGTCGCTCCGGTCAGGCTGATGCCGCTCGCCACTCCCGTGGTCACGGTGGGCGCGCAGGCCGTCGTTATGAAAGTGGCGTTGGCGCCGTTCGTCGTTCCACCGACGTTCGTGGCCACCACCCGGAAGTGGTACGTCGTTCCGCAGGTCAACCCCGTGATCACTCCACCGGAGAGCGACACGGCCGAGGTCCCCGAGCCCAGGCTCTGCGGGGTCGTGGCACTTCCGTACGACGTCGTCGTCCCATACTCGAATGAGGCGGTCGTGCTGGCTCCGTTTGGATTCGCGGTCCCGCTCAACGTCGCTCCGGTCAGACTGATGCTGCTCGCCACTCCCGTGGTCACGGTGGGCGGACACCGGGTCGTCACAAACGTGGCATCCGGGCCGTTCGTCGTTCCCCCGACGTTCGTGGCCACCAGGCGGAAGTGATACGTGGTGTCGCAGGTCAGGCCAGACGCGAGGCCGGACACCGATGCCGCGGAAGTCCCTGAACCAGGACTCAGAAGCGGCACCGTCTGCCCGTAGCTCGTGGTCGTCCCGTACTCGAACAACGCCGCGGTGCTGGCGCCGTTCGGATTCACTGTCCCGCCCAGCGTCGCTGCGGTCGGGGTGATGCCGCTCGCCACTCCCGTGGTCACGGTAGGCGGGCACGCCGTGGTCGCGAACGTGGCATCCGGGCTGTTTGTCGTTCCACCGACGTTGGTGGCCGTCACCCGGAAGTGATACGTGGTTCCGCAAGTCAACCCCGTGATCGCTCCGCCGCCCAGCGCCACCGTCGATATCCCGGAACCCAGGCTCTGCGGCGGCGTGCCGCTGCCGTATGACGTCGTTGTCCCGTACTCGAACGAAGCCGTTGTGCTGGCTCCGTTCGGATTCACGGTCCCGTTCAGAGTCGCTCCGGTCAGGCTGATGCCGCTCGCCACTCCCGTGGTCACGCTCGGCGGGCACGACGTCGTGGTGAACATCGCATCCAGGCCGTTCGTCGTTCCCCCGACGTTCGTGGCCGTCACCCGGAAGTGATACGTGGTTCCGCAGGCCAACCCGGTGATCGCTCCACCGCCGAGCGCAATCGCGGATATCCCCGAACCCAGGGTCTGGGATGTGGTGGCGCTTCCGTACGACGCCGTCGGCCCGTACTCGAACAACGCCGTCGTGCTGGCGTTATTTGGATTTACTATCCCGTTCAGCGTCGCTCCGGTCGGGGAGATGCTGCCGGCCACTCCCGTGGTCACGGTCGGCGGGCACGCCGTCGTCGCGAATATGGCATCCAGACCGTTCGTCGTTCCACCGATGTTCGTGGCCACCACCCGGAAGTGATACGTGGTTCCGCAGGTCAATCCCGTGATCGCTCCGCCGGGGAGTGCTATCGCCGATGTTCCCGAACCCAGACTCTGGGGTGTCGTGGCATTTCCGTACGATGTCGTCGTCCCATATTCAAATGATGCCGTGGTCGACGCGTTGTTCGGATTCACCGTCCCGTTCAACGTCGCTCCGGTCAGGCTGATGCCGGTCGGCGCTCCCGCGGCCACCGTGGGCGCGCAGGCCGTCGTTATGAACGTGGCGTTGGCGCCGTTCGTCGTTCCGCCGACGTTCGTGGCCACCACCCGGAAGTGATACGTCGTTCCGCAGGTCAACCCGGCGATCCCTCCACCGGGGAGCGTCACCGCCGAGGTCCCCGACCCCAGGTTCTGGGATGTCGTGGCACTTCCGTACGACGTCGTCGTCCCGTACTCGAAGAATGCCGTGGTGCTGGCGTTGTTCGGATTCACCGTCCCGCTCAGGGTCGCCCCGGTCAAGGTGATGCCGCTCGGAACACCCGTGGTCACCGTGGGCGCGCAGGCCGTCGTCGCGAACGTGGCATCCGGGCTGTTCGTCGTTCCGCCGACGTTCGTGGCCACCACCCGGAAGTGATACGTGGTTCCGCAAGTCAACCCCGTGATCGCTCCGCCGGGGAGTGCTATCGCCGAGGTCCCCGAACCCAGGCTCTGGGATGTCGTGGCACTTCCGTACGACGTGGTCGTCCCGTACTCGAACATTGCCGTGGTGGAGGCGTTGTTCGGATTCACCGTCCCGGTCAACGTCGCTCCGGTCAAGCTGATGCCGCTGGTCGCTCCCGTGGTCACGGTCGGAGGGCACGCCGTCGTCGCGAATGTGGCGTTCAGACCGTTCGTCGTTCCGCCGAGGTTCGTGGCCACCACCCGGAAGTGGTACGTGGTTCCGCAAGTCAACCCCGTGATCGCTCCGCCGGGGAGTGCTATCGCCGATGTCCCCGAACCCAGGCTCTGCGAGATCGTCGAACTCCCGTACGATGTCGTCGTCCCGTACTGGAACAATGCCGTCGTGGAGGTGCCGCTTGGATTCACCGTCCCGTTCAACGTCGCTCCGGTCAAGCTGATGCCGGTCGGAACACCCGTGGTCGCCGTGGGCGGGCAGGTTGCCGTCGTGAAGGTCGCGTCCAGGCCGTTGGTCGTTCCACCGATGTTCGTGGCCACTACCCGGAAGTGATACGTGGTTTCGCAAGTCAGGCCCGTGATGGCCCCGCCGCCCAGCGATACCGCCGATGCGCCCGAACCCAGGCTCTGCGAGATCGTCGAACTCCCGTACGCTGCCGTCGTCCCGTACTGGAACATGGCCGTGGTGGAGGCGACGTTTGGATTCACTGTCCCATTCAACGTCGCTCCGGTCGCGGTGATACTGCTCGCCGCTCCCGTGATCACCGTGGGTGGGCACGCCGTGGTCGTGAACACGGCGTCCAGGCCGTTCGTCACCCCCCCGAGATTCGTGGCCACGGTCCGGAAGTGATACGTGGTTCCGCAGGTCAACCCCGTGATCGCTCCGCCGGGGAGTGCTATCGCCGATATCCCCGAACCCAGGCTCTGGGATGTCGTGGCACTCCCATACAACGTCGTCGGCCCGAACTCGAACCATGCCGTCGCGGGCGTGCCTCTTGGATTCACCGTCCCATTCAGCGTCGCTCCGGTCAGACTGATGCCGGTCGCCGCTCCCGTGGCCACCGTGGGCGGGCAGAGTCCCGTCGTGAAGGTGGCGTTCAGGCCGTTCGTCGTTCCGCCGACGTTCGTCGCCGCCGCCCGGAAGTGATATGTGGTTTCGCAGGTCAGGCCCGTGATGGCGCCACCGATCAGCGATACCGCCGTGGTCCCCGCAGCCAGGACCTCGGCCGTCGTCGTGCTGCCATACAACACCGTGGTCCCGTATTCGAATACGGCCGTCGCCGAGACGGTGTTTGGATTCACGGTGCCGTTCAACGTCGCTCCGTTCGCGGTGATGTTGCTGGCAACGCCCGTGGTCACCAGGGGCGGGCAGGCCGTCGTGGTGAAGACCGATTCCAGGCCGATCGTCGTTCCGCCGACGTTCGTCGCCCGCAGCCGGAAACGGTACTGACCGTTGCACGTCAGAGGCGACGCCTCTCCGGACACGGGTACGGCGAGGATGCCGGAACCGGGACTGACCAGGGGCACAGTCCGTCCGTAGAGCGCCATGGTCACGGCAAAGCCGCCGTCGCTCGCCTCGAAATCCTGGGTATAGGCGGTGGATCCTGGCGACTGCACGGTTGAAATCGCCACGTCGTCGATGTGGTACCCAGGAAACACCTCCTCAAAGTCGGCCCGGAAGCGGAAGCGGACGCGGAAAGTGCTGACCGCGTAGGTCGAGTCGAGCGTCACTTCACGTCGCGCCCACGCCAGGTCAGCGTCGCCGCTCCCTTCATACACCGCGGTCCACAGCGCACCTCCGTCCTTGCTGACCTCCACACTGCCGTGGTCATGAAGCAGTTCGGTTTTCAGCCATTGCCACCAACTGAGGACCGGTGTCTGGCCGGCAAGGGAGCTGAGATCAATATTTGGGGACGTGATGTAACCGTCCTCGTCATTGCCGTAATTCGCGTTCAGGCCTCTGCCCCAGACCTTGGTTCCCGAGTGCGCCACCCCCGGACCGCTCTGCGGCACACCCCACTGCCAGGAGCCTCCGAAGTCGAAAAACGCGTTCGTCGTCCCGCCATTCGGGTTTATGGTCCCGTTCAGCGTGGCCCCGGCCACGGTCATGCCGCTCGCGGCGCCCGTGGTTACCACCGGCGGGCATACGGTCGTGGTGAACGGCCGGTCTGCTCCATTCGTTATTCCACCGACGTTCGTGGCCACCACCCGGAAGTGATACGTCGTTCCGCAAGTCAACCCCGCGATCGCGGCACCGCTCAGCGATAACTCCGACCGGCCCGAACCCAGGTTCTGCACTGGCGTCGTGCTGCCATACAGCGTCGTCAACCCGTACTCGAAAACGGCGGTCGTCGCGCCGCCGTTTGGATTCGTGGTGCCGTTCAACGTCGCTGCGGTCAAGGTGATGCCGGTGCCATCTCCCGTGGTCGCCGTCGGCGCACAAACCGTCGTGGTGAGCGTTGCGTCCAGGCCGTTCGTCGTCCCGCCGGCGTTCGTGGCCGTCGCCCGGTAGTGATATACGGTTTCGCACGTCAAACCCGAGATCGGGCCGGACACGGACACCGCGGAAGTCCCCGAGCCAGGACTCGTGACGGGCACCGTCCGACCGTAGCTCGCTATGGTCAGCGCGAAGCCGCCGGCGCTCGCCTCGAAATCCTGGGCATAGGTCGTGGACCCTGGCGACTCCACGGTTGAAACGGCCACGTCATCGATGTGGTACCCGGCGAGAGCGAAACCAAAGTCGGACAGGAAGCGGAAGCGGACGCGGAAAGCGCTGACCGCGTAGGTCGAGTCAAGCGTCACCTCATGTCGCGTCCAGACCAGATCCGCGTCGCCGCTCCCTTCATACACCGGGGTCCACAGTGCGCCTCCGTCCCGGCTGACCTCCACACTGCCGCGGTCATGAAGCGGCTCGGAGCTTAGCCATTGCCACCAGCTCAGGACCGGCGTCTGGCCGGCGAGCGAGCTGAGATCAATGCTCGGGGACGTGATGTAACCGTCCTCGTTGTGGTAGTAATCCGAGGTGAGGCCTCTGGCCCAGACCTTGGTTCCGGAGTGCGCAACCCTTGGGCCTCTCAGCGGCTCACCCCATTGCCAGGAGCCTCCAAAGTCGAAAGACGCGGTCGTCGCCGCGCCGTTCGGGTTTATGGAGCCGTTCAGCGTCGCCCCGATCGAGGTAACGGCGCTCGTGGAACCCGTGGTTACGGTCGGCGCCTGCGCGAGGGCGAGACCAGGATCCAAGATCGACACGGCGATGCTCGCCGAAAGCAGGAAGCGGCTTTTCGCTTTAAAGAGAGGAACATGCCACATACGGTTCTCCTCATGGAGATATCGCGGAGATTATGGAATCAGAACGGGAACGAAGGGAAGGCGGCAGCATACGCTCGTTTTCTCGGCAGAAACAAGACTTTCGTCACAATCGTGACCGGGACGCGGCCGCTGGCGAGGCAAGAGCCGAGACGTCAGCACTTTGCGTCGATTCACAGGCGAACATAAGACGGCAGTCGGCCTGAACGACCGCAGTTTTTGCGCCTCGCGGTCTAGGGCCAGAGCGTCGCTGCCCCGACCAGCCTCCACGTCGGATCGGTCCGATCGAACGGCGATGCAAAAGCCCCGATCCCCAGCCGCGTCGTCCCGTCCATCGACCACGTCATGAAGAAACCCGTGGTGGTGTTGTGCCAGAGGAAATCCGGCTTCCCGTCCGCGTTGAAGTCCGCGCGCGCCGATACCAACCGGAACTGACCAGGTGTCACCTGCATGTCCGGGTAGATCAGCGTCCCGGTGACGTTGGCGCCGGAGAGTTGCCAAGCCTGGATCAAGCCCGTGGTCGAATTGTACAGAATCAAATCGTCCGTGCCGTCCCCGTTCACGTCCGAGGCCGTCGCTGCCCCCGACGGGCTGTTCGTCGCCGGGTGGGGCACGTCGTAGTCCGTGATTCGGTTCCCGTTGTCGCACAAGACCACCTTCAGCGCGTCCGTCACCGAGTTGTAGTACACCACATCCAGCTCCCCGTCCCCGTTCGCGTCCATCGTCGTGGCCGCGCGCCACGGAGAGGCCATCGTGTAGTTCCCGAACTTGAAGCCCTTCAGATTGTCCCCGTCGATGTACCAGAACAATATCTGGCCCGTGGTGTAGTTGTGCCACAGGTAATCCAGGTTCCCATCCCGGTCGAAGTCCGCGATCGCACCGATGTGCCACGCCGGATCCGGACCCCACGGCGTCACCCAGTTGAACGTCTCCAGCGACGGCGATCCCACCAACTCCTTCTTGAAGTGCCATCGATACAGATGGTTGTCCGCCAGGTTGTGGAACATCAGACGGAATCGATCGCTGATCCCGTCCGTATTCACGATCGTGCCTGTCCCCTCCGCATCCCCAAGGACCGCACCCCCGCCGGGGCTCGAGAGAACCACCGAGAACGTCTCGTAGGGCTCCGACACCGCGTCTCCCACCACCTGCACCGTGATCGTCTTTGTGGTCTCACTCACGCCAAAGGTGATCTGGCCATTCGCCGTCACGTAGTCGTCGGGGGCTATTGCGCTCCCTTCGACCGTGGACCAGTTCACCGTCACCGGAGCCGCCGACGCCTGGTTCAACGTCGCCGTGAACAGCATCGGCGATGTTCCAGCGTTCCCCTCCGTCAACGACTTGTCTCCAATCGACACCACCAGGCCGTCGTCGGCCACCACGGTGCCCAGGCCGTCTGACTTGTGGATCGAGGCGTTGATCGCGTTCGAAAGCCGGAAGATCATGGTCTCGTCCGACTCCTGATTCGAATCCCGAACCACAGGCACGATCACCTGCTGCACCGCCGTGCCCCGCGCAATCATCGCCGTTCCCGACGCCGCGTTGTAGTCCGACCCCGAGGTCGCCGTCCCGTTCAGCGTCGTGTAGTCGACGTAGATGTCGCGGTCGTAGAGGATCTTGGACGTCCAGATGTTGAAGCTCAGGTAGCTGGTGCCCGCCCCGGTACCCTCCCCGAACCTCCCGGCCGGCAGCCAGGTCGAATCCCAGGACTTCGCGTCGGTCACCCGCAGCGTCGCTTCATCATCGTTGAGAATCGTGCCCGTGGCCACCGAGCGGGCGAGGGTGAAGCCAACGGGGTTGAACAGAGTCAGGGTGAACGTCTCGTTTGGTTCCTCGACCTTGTCCCCGTTGATCGTCACTTCGATGAACTTCCTCCGCTCCCCGTTCGCAAACGTCAACGTGCCGGAGGCGGGGAGGTAGTCGGACGGCTCGGTAGCCGTTCCGCCCGTGGTCACGTAGTCCACCGTCCCTGGGCCCGTGGCCGTGGCCGCCCGTGAAACCAGGAACTTCATGACCCCGGGCGACACGTATCCCTCCGAGGCCACCGCATCCCAGACCGTGGCTCCGTCGTCATTGAGGATCGTGCCCACACCGGTACCATCCGCGATGGTCGCGTTGGTCGGATTACTCAGGGTCACCGTTAACGTCTCGTCCCCTTCGGCCTGGATGTCGCCATTGACCAGGACCGTGAAGGTCTGGGTCGTCACGCTGGGCGCGAAGGTCAAGGTCTGAGGACCGGTAGCGGCGTAGTCCCCAGGGGCGATGGCCGTCCCGTTCGACGTCACCGCCGACACCGTCACGGTCTGCGCGCTCTCGACCGACAGAGTCGCCGTGAAGGACGCGTTCGTCGTTCCCGCGTCCCCCTCGAGCACGGACACGTCACCGATGGAGAGTGTCGCCGCCTGGACAGGATTGTAGCCGCGCTGGACCACCTCGAAATCTGAGGCATGGAGCGAGTTGAAGGCCGGATTCAGTATGCCGTTGTTCCAAAGCGTATTGAACGTGCCGCTGATGTACATGTCCGAACCGTTGTCGGCCATGATCAGGCCATACTTCTTCATGGCCCGGAAGATCTTCTGGATCGCCGGGTCGTAGCCCGAGATGTCCTTGCTCGCCTTCAGGCGCAGGCGGGCGCCCATGGGGAGGGCGAGCGAGTTGGTCCCCGCGGCATGGGAGGCAGGATAGACATACCCGTTGGAAGCGCGCAGGGTGACCCGGAAGGCGTGGTTGATCTCCGCCGTTCCGTAGACTTCGTCGTAACGCACGAGCCCGGGCAGGATGGCGAGGCCCGCCGCGTCCGCGGACGTCCAGCCGTCGGGACGGCGGTTGTTGGTCTTCATGTCGAAGAAGGCCCCCGAATACGCGCGCCAGGTCGAGCCGTCGTGGAAGACGTTGTAGAGCTCGTAAAGGAGCTTGTTGTCCTTGTCCACGATCAGGATGTGACGATCCGAACTATTTCGTTCGTCGACGTTGCCCGGCGATCCGCCCTCTACCCAGTGGACCTGAGTGATCGCTTCGTCAGGGATCGGGTAGAAGGGGAAGCTCGTATTGGTGTTGTGATCGACGCCGTCGCTTTCCTCCGGGGTCCCGTCCCCGAACTGCACCGTCTTCTTGGCCTGGGTCGAGTCCACGACGATGTAGGGGAAACCGTAGATCGCGGTCGAGCCGGGCGACTCCTCTCCTCCGAAGTCGGGGTGGAGGCTCCGGTTGCCGCCGTTGTTGATGAACGTGATGAAAGCGGCCGAGTTGGAATCGATCGGCGCGTTCGTGATGTCGAGGTTCCACCAGTTGTCGGCGGGAAACAGAGGGAAAGGACCGGGGAGACCTCCTCCCAGCGTGGCGGCGGCCGGAGTGATCGCGAGACTCCGAACCGAGTCCGCGGGGGCCCCGGGCCGCGACATTAGAACAATCACGGGAAGCGCCCACCAGGCACGTCGTGTTCCCGATGTCTTTGTTGTCGCCATTAGCGCGCCCTTCTCCGGAGGCAAACCGTGCCCGCGGCCTCAGGCTAGCAGGGCGGGGGCGAGGGGCAGGTGCCGTAAGTCACCATCCCAGGGTCGATGGCGGCCCTCCCAACCAGGTCCCCGGCCGCGAAAGGCGCGAAACCATCGTTGTTAAAGAGGTCGGAACTACGGCCAGAGGGTCGCCGCCCCCACCAGCCTCCACGTCGGATCCGTCCGATCGAACGGCGAGGCGAACGTTCCGATCCCCAGACGCGTGGTCCCGTCCATCGACCAGGTCATGAAGAATCCCGTCACCGTGTTGTGCCACAGGAAATCCGGCTTTCCGTCCGCGTTGAAGTCCGCCCGCGCCGACACCAGACGGAATTGATCCGGCGTCCCTTGCAGCAACCCGGCATAGGGGATCTCCGTCCGGTTCAGACCCGTCAGTTGCCAGGCCTTGATCGCTCCCGTCGACGAGTTGTAGAGAATCAGGTCATCCGCACCGTCCCCGTTCACATCCGACGCCGTCGCCACTCGCCACGGTTCCGATGGCGGCAGCGTCGTCGCCAGATCGTAGTTCAACAGAGGGTTCAGTTGATTCCCGTTTTCACACAAAACTACCTTCAGAACACCCGTCTGGTCGTTGTAGTACACCACATCCAGTTCCCCATCCCCGTTCGCGTCCATCGTCGTCGCCACGCGCCACGGCGAGAACATCAGGTAGTTCTGGAACTTGAAGCCCTTCAGATTGTCCCCGTCGATGTACCAGAACAACATCTGCCCCGTCGTGTAGTTGTGCCACAAGTAATCCAGGTTCCCGTCCCGATCGAAGTCCGCTATCGCACCGATGTGCCACGCCGGATCCGGACCCCACGGAGTCACCCAGTTGAACGTCTCCAGCGACGGCGATCCCACCACTTCCTTCTTGAAGTGCCATCGATACAGATGGTTGTCCGCCAGATTGTGGAACATCAGACGGAATCGATCGCTGATCCCGTCCGTATTCACGATCGTTCCTGTCCCCTCCGCATCCCCAAGGATGGCTCCGCCGCCGGGACTCGACAGAACGACCGAGAACGTCTCATACGGCTCCGCCACCGCATCTCCCACCACCTGCACCATGATCGTCTGGGTGGTCTGGTTTGCGGCAAAAGTGATCAGACCGTTCGCCGTTACAAAATCATCGGGCGCTATGGCACTTCCCTCTACCGTGGACCAGTTCACCGTCACCGGAACTACCGGCGACTGGTTCAACGTGGCCGTGAAGACCATCGGCGATGTTCCACTGTTCCCCTCCGTCAACGACTTGTCTCCAATCGACACCACCAGGCCGTCGTCCGCCACCACCGTGCCCAGGCCGTCGCTCTTGTAGATCGAGGCGTTGATCGCGTTCGAAAGCCGGAAGGTCACCGTCTCATCCGACTCCACATTCGAATCCCGAACCACCGGCACGATCACCTGCTGCACCGCCGTGCCCCGCGCGATCATCACCGTCCCGGACATCGCCGTGTAGTCGGACCCGGATGTCGCGGTCCCGTTCAGCGTCGTGTAATTCACGAAGATGTCACGGTCGTAGAGGATCTTGGATGTCCAGATGTTGAACCGCAGGTCGCTTTGGCCCGCCCCGCTGCCTTCTCCGAACTTGTTTCCGGTCCAATCCCACGACTTCGCGTCGGTCACCCTCAGCGTCGCTTCGTCGTCGTTGAGGATCGTGCCGGTCGCGACCGAGCGGGCGAGGGTGAAGCCAACAGGGTTGAACAGAGTCAGAGTGAACGTCTCGTTTAGTTCCTCGACCTTGTCTCCCTTGATCGTCACGTCGATGAATTTCCTCCGCTCCCCGTTCGCGAACGTCAACGTGCCGGAGGCGGGGAGGTAGTCGGACGGCTCGGTAGCCGTTCCGCCCGTGGTCACGTATTCCACCGTCCCTGGTCCCGTGGCCGTGGCCGCCCGTGAGACCAGGAATTTCATGACACCGGTCGACACGTATCCCTCCGAGGCCACGGCATCCCATACCGTGACTCCGTCGTCATTCAGGATCGTTCCCACACCGGCGCCATCCGCGATGATCGCGTTGGTCGGATTGCTCAGGGTCACCGTGAACGTCTCGTCCCCTTCAACCTGGGTATCACCATTGACCAATACCGTGAAGGTCTGGGTCGTTACGCTGGGCGCGAAGGTCAAGGTCTGAGGACCCGTGGCGGCGTAGTCGCCGGGAGCTATGGCCGTCCCGTTCGACGTCACCGCCGACACCGTCACGGTCTGGATGCTTGCCGCCGACAGGGTCGCCGTGAACACCGCGCTCACTGTCCCGGAATCCCCCTCCGTCACCGTCACGTCATTGATGCTGACGTTGACCGAGTCGTCGCTGATGGTGACCGCGAGCTGGTAGCCCTGGGCGCTATTGACGGGGCCGGCGAACGCGCGGACGAAGTACGTGCCGGCTCCTCCGAGCGAGGTGGCGGGAATGCTCTCCGCGAGCCCGGCGGCGAAGGCGTTGGCGGATGCGAGCACGCTTGTCCCATCGGCGTCGCGCAACTCGATGCCCAGATCGTTGACGGCGAGGGCGTTGAAGCTCGCGCCGGCGCTGCACGATCCGTCGCCGTTCTGGGGCCCCGCGAGGTAGGTCGACCCGATCGGAGTCAGGGTAAGAGCCGCCCGCTTTCCCGCGGCCACCGTGAACTTGTAGAAATCCACGTCCGCATCGTCATCGGCGGAGAGGTCGATTGTGGAGGTCACGCCGTTGCCGAGCACGCCGAGGTTGGAGGCGGTACCGGCCGTTTCGTTGTCCTCCTTGTCGTCCCCATATCCGCGCCAGCCGGCCAGCTTGTCGTCGAGCTGGGCGTGCACGAAGGCGGTGGACAAGGTCGGTTCCATCAGCTTCGTGTTGTTGATGGGGCAGGAATGGCGAATGCCGAGGCCGTGGCCGTGTTCGTGCGCGACAATGTTGCGGAGGCCCAGGGATCCGTTGGCGAGACCGCCGCCCGGATTGGAGTAGTAGGTGTCGCCGGTGTCGATGACCATGTCGCCAACCTCGGGGAAGTAGTTGTAAGCGAGAACGCTCGGACCGCCGCCGTCGATGAAGTGACCTCCGATGCGCACGTCGGCGCGTGTGTTCAGGACGCCCGGGTTATAGGGAAAGACACCGCCGTTCGCCAGGGAAGCGCCGTCGTCGTAGTTCACTTTTACATAGGTGACGCCGGTGAGGGCGCCCCACCGGTCGAATACGGTCTGGAAGTGTTGAAGCCAGGCCGCTTCACTTCCGTAGATGCCGGTGAGGAAAGCCTTCAGATTGCTGGGTGCGTTGGACTCGGAGGGTCGGCCTGCGGTCGCCGCGATGGGCGTGCCATCGGGCACGATGTTCCAGGTCAGTGTCGTGACCTGCCCTTGGGTCAGGCCGCCGCCATCGGTGGCGGTGGTGTCCCACCGATTCGCGTCGGGGAACTCGTAGGACGGAGCCTCGAGGCTGTCGATGAAGTTCCGGCGGTCCGCGTATTGCCGCATCACTTCGACCGGGGTGCCGGGGGCGAAACAGACTTCCGGCAGAATCACTCGTCGGTGTCCAACAGACTCTGGTGATGCCGACCTCGGGGTCCACCCGGATGCTTGCGCCTCTCTTGAAGACATCACTGACGTCTTCGAAGCGGCCGTGGTCAAAGAAACCGCCGCTGAAAACAGGGCCAGACCGATTGAACGTCTCGAGCGGGGACCGAGAAGGTTCATTGAGCACACACAATACACCTCCAAACGTGGCAGGTGAGTTCAAAATCGGTCGTTGGCAGAGAGTCCGGAAGCCCGACTAACGAGGCCGGGCCTCCGCTTTCCTGGCGATTCCTTCCAACCCCTTGGCCCTGGCTTCAGCGGCCACCTTCAGAAGACGCGCGCCTGCACCCGGCGTTCCAGCCGCCATCCCCAGCTCCGCCGCGGCCAGGCGGAGCTCGAATTCATCGACCACGCGACCTCCCTTCGCCGCAGCCAAACGCGCCGCTTCAAGACCCCGAGCGACTCGATCTATCCCAGGGCTTTTCGGTTCCGCCGCCGCGATCCGCGCCTCGGCCAGAAGGGCCGAAAGTTTGACCCGGCTGTCCGCGCTGGTGTCGACCTTCGGCAGGGCCTTTGCGAGCGTCGCATCAGCCTCCTTCACCCTGCCCTGGGCTCGCTCCGCATCCGCGATCACCACCTGGGCCCAAAGAGCGAGATCGAGAGCGCCTTGCACCCGCAGAGGCTCCTCGGCCTCGCGCGCCTCTTTCTCACCCTCGGCCGCCCGGCCCGTGTCGTTCAGCAACGCCGCCAGCCGCACCCGGGTCTCGGCCGCGAGCGCAGGTTCCGTCTGTTCCTTGATCGACGAGCGGTAACGCTCCTCCGCGGCCCGGAGATCGCCGGTTTGAACGAGCACCTCCGCGATCCGGTACGTGTCGTAGGCCGACCCCGAGGCATCGCCCAACTCCCGATTCATGCCCAGCGCTTCCTCGTGCGAGTCCCGCGACCCCTTGAGATCGCCCCGGGCCAGCAGAACTTCGCCGAGATTCGTCAGGAGCACGGCGGTGAGCCGCTTCTCACCGAGTTCGGTATAGACGCCGAGCGCCTGCTGATACCGGGCCTGCGCCCTCCGCAGATCGCCGATCAGATGCCGCAGGGATCCGAGGTTGTTATAAGCGGCGGCCGCCTCCCTCCTGGCGCCGATCTCTTCGGCGATGACCAGCGTCTCCTCGTAGCGCTTCTCCGCCTCGGCGTATTTCCCCTGGTCCTGAAAAGCGACACCCATGTCCTTCAAAGCTCGCAATTCGTTCAGACGGTCTCCGAATTCGCGGAAGATGCCGAGGGCGACGCCGAAGAGCTGAAGCGCTCCTTTCGGATCTCCTCGGCGCTGGACGAGATCGTTGCCGATCCGGAGCAAAGTCTTCGCCAGACCTTCCCGGTCCCCCGGAAACCTGGACTATCTGTGGCACAACACCACGACGGGCCGGATGCTGTTCTGGTACGTCGACGGAGACAACCTGAAGGGCTTCAAGTTCCAGAACTACGACATGCTGTCGCCCTGGCGTGTGGCCACGACAATGGACGCGAACGGAGACGGCGAGCTGGACGTGGTGTACTTCAACGACCAGACGGGCGTGATCCGCGTGGTGTTGTGCGACAACGGGGACCGGTTGTCGAACTACGATCTGACGCCGACACTTTCGGGCTCGTGGCGGGCCGTGGCGGCTTCGGACGTGGACGGCGACGGCGCGGAGGATTTGATTCTGTACAACTCATCGACCGGAGCGATCGAGGCCTGGAAGTTGTCGGGGGCGACGCGGACGGGAACACTCGCGTACGCCGCCCCGCAAACGACGCCGGATCAGTTCCGTCTGGTGTCGGCCCGGGCGGACTTCAATGCGGACGGGAAGCCGGACTTCCTGTGGCACAACACGGTGACGGGATTCTTCATGACGTGGTCGATGGATGGGACGACGCGGTTGGGTGTGGGTCAGTTTGCGTCGCCGTTCGATCGGACCGATCCCACCTGGAGGCTGGTGGGGGCCGCGACACTCTGGCCGTAGATTTCGTTCCCTGAATTCGGCCCCTGTCGCGGGCTACGCCGTTGGCGTATAGTCCGCGCGGTGCTGTTCGTTGAGACTCCGGTTTTCACGAGCCTGGTCCGCAGGCACCTTGACGACGAGAGCTACCGAATGCTCCAGACCGCGCTTCTGCTGCGACCTGAGCAAGGAGCGCTGATCGCAGGCTCGAGCGGCTTGCGCAAGATTCGTTGGGGTCGCAAAGGCGCAGGCAAGCGGGGCGGATTCAGAGTCATCTACTTCTGGCACAAGCCAAGCGGCACATGTTTCATGCTCTTTCTCTTCGCGAAGAACGAGCAGGGGGACTTGACCGCAGGCCAGACCAAAGCGTTATCCCGACTCGTTCGCGAGGAGTTTCCATGAAACCTGAAGCCTTCCAACAACTGCTCTTGAGCGTCAAGCAGGCAGGACGCATTCGCCGAGGCGCCGCGAAACCATCCCGCATTTTCGCGTTCGCGCCGGCGGATGTGAAGGCGATCCGGGCGCGTCTCGGAAAGTCTCAAACCGAATTCGCGCACATGATCGGGGTCAGCGTCGGCACCTTGCAGAATTGGGAACAGGGTCGGCGCACGCCCGATGGACCGGCGCTTGCCCCCTGCTGCGGGTGGCATCTGCTGATCCAAACGCCGTAGCCCGCGCGCTACAGGGGGCCGCCTAATTCTCTCTTGCCCTATTTCGGATCAGACTTCTCCGGATTTACTTGTCCTGGGCGGAGTCGCAACCGACGGGCCTTTGATACAGAGGCGCACTACCTCCACGAACTCCGCTCTCCCTCGACTTGGTGGTCGATATCTTCCTTGGTTCGGGTCCCTGCGGGAAGACCCTCGAGGAACGCTATGAGTTCGCCGATCGCGGAGGCCGTTGGCCTTTTGGCCCGATATCCGCGCACCTCCACCCGCTCAAGGTCGGCAGGAAGAGGGGCGTCGAGGCGGAGCGAGCCATTCTCGATGGGCGCTGGAATCGTGACCGTTTCTGTCAAGGGATTGTTCCTGCCTACGGATCCTTCATCGCGACCCTCCACGCGGGTTGCCGAGTCAATTGTCTCGATGATACCCCTCAGAGTTACATCTTGGGGCGGCAGGGGTTCAAGGGCCCGGGCGTGGGAGAATCCTCGTTCCTCCAAGGGAGATTCATGAAGGAAGTCGTCTCCGTCGCCAAGAAAGCGCTCAACGTCTGGAAGACGGCGGGCTTCAGCGTCGATCGCACGCCCATCACCCGGCTCGCCTGGCAGGGCCTGCCCTACCTCACCGACTCCACGGGCGGAGCGCGGGCGCCCCTCACCGTGTACTGGAGCATCAACAGCGTCTGCAACCTGCATTGCCGGATGTGCGACGTGGGGACCGCCAACTCCGACGCGAACTTCTGGAAAATCCTCCGCATCGACAAGAAACTGCACGAGATTCCGATCGAGCTGTTCAAGAGCGTGACCGACGAGCTGGCGAAGAGCAAGCCCCGCATCGCCATCAACGCGACGGAACCTCTCATGTACAAGCCGCTCGGCGAGGCGGTGCGCTACGTCCGCAGCAAGGACATGAGTGTCGGTGTCACCACCGGGGCCTACCTTCTGCCCGAGAGGGCCGAGGAACTGGCCGAGGCGGGCCTGAATCGGCTGAACGTCAGCATCGACGGTCCGCCGGACATTCACAATGCGATTCGCGGGCGGAAGGACGTGTTCCAGAAGGCGACGGACGGCATCCGGCGCTTCGACGAAGCGGCGAAGAAGCGGGGCCTGAAGTCCGACGTGGCCCTCATCTACACCGTGACCAACATGAACGACGGTTCGCTCGTGGCCTTCATGGATTCGATCGCGGACCTTCCGGTGTCCCTCGTCAGTTTCAACTGGATGACCTTCATCACCCCCGAGCAGGCCGATCATCACAACGCGGTGTGGGGCGAGAAATACAAGGCCACCGAGACCTGCCTTTCCAGCGACGTTCATCCGTCGCGAGTGGATACGAACGAACTGTGGAAGCAGATGGTGGAGATCAAGAAGCGGAAGGATCCCCGGGTGACCTTCAACCCCGAGTACAGCCGCGAGGAGCTGGAACGCTTCTTCCACGATCCCGATACGTTCATGGACCACACTCCGTGCATGAGCTCGTGGCATTTCGCCCAGATCCTGGCCGACGGCGACTGCATTCCTTTCACCCGGTGCTACCACGTCTCTTTCGGCAACATCCATGAGCAGAAGTTCATGGATATCTGGAACGGTGAGAGGGTGCGCGCCTGGCGGAAGGACCTGCGGGCGCAAAAGCGCTTCCCCGCCTGCTCGCGCTGCCCCCTGGTTTCATAGCGCGCCATGTTTTGGGCGGAGGCCCGGCGGCGTTACAGCCACCTCACCGCGGACGATCCCGATATAAGGCGGTACCTCGAACTGGTTCGGTCGGTTCAGGAAGAGGGCGGCGATGGCCTCGCTGGTTACTTCGAGAATCTGGGCCGCCGCTGGGTCGTGGCCAACACTCCGAGCGGCCGGGTGCTGGAGATCGGGGCAGGGGTCGGGAAGCACGCCCGGTTGAACGCGCGGCACGACGGTCAGTACTTCGTGTCGGAGTTCCAGAGCGGCCACCTCGAGAATCCGTTGTGGACGGAGTTCCGCGGGCGCGGGGTTCAGTGCGATGCCTCCCGGCTGCCCTTTCGAGGCGATTGGTTCGACGGCGTGGTCTCGACCTACAGCCTCGAGCACATGCGACGCCTGGACGACACGCTCTTCGAAATCACGCGTGTCTTGAAGCCCGGAGGCCGGCTGGTTCTCGCCCTTCCCTGCGAGGGCGGTTTCCTGTGGAACTTCGGCCGGGAGCTGACGACAAGGCGCGTCTTCCAGAAGGAGTTCGGTCTCAACTACGACAAGATCATCGCTTTCGAGCACGTGCACGATCTGCGCTCGGTGCGGGATCATCTGCGGAGAAATCCAAGACTGGAACCGAAGAGCCAACGGTTCTATCCGGCCATGGTCCCGCAGAAAGACCTCAATCTCATCGCCTGCTTCTCGTTCGAGAAGCGATCGTGACGGACGCGTTCTTCCGCCTGGCCGCCCGACTCGCGGCACTTCTGTTCGCTGGTCTTGTCGCCTTCCTCTTCTTCTACCGGACGAGTGAGCTGCCTCTTCCCCACGGCGACGAACGTTCGTTCCTGAACGTGCCCTACCGTTTCGCGAATTTCGGAGATCTCCGGTATCCGGTCTTCATGAGCGAATCGTTCGGGGCCGCGGATCTGCGCCCCTATCCGCCCATCGCGGCTCTCGCGTTGAGAAGCGTTGCCCTCCGCGCGATCGGCTTCTCCGCGACGAACAGCCGATACGTCTCCGGCGCCCTCGTCCTGATCGTCCTGCTGGCCGCGGGCGCGTGGCTTCGCCAGCACTTCGATGCCTCCTCGCCGCTCGTGGCACTCCTGCTCGCCCCCATGGCCCTAACCCCGGTGGTGGTGATCGCGGCCCGCAGCACGCGCCTCGAGCAGGAGACGTTCTTCTTCGGGGCGCTCTCCGCAATCCTCATGGCCAGCGGAGGCAGGCTCGGCCTCACGCGTTCCACCGGGCGGCTGCTGTTTGCCGGAGGCCTCGCCGCCCTCGCCGCCGGCATGCATCCTTTCGGTGTGATCTATGCGGGCCTCGCCGCCGTCGCCCTCGTCGCGGTCCGGCGTCCGAAGGATCTGATGATGTGGCTCGCGGGCGCGGCCATGGGATCCATCCCGACCGCGTGGTGGATGGTCGCGAAGGGTCGCCATCTCATGGCCTTCGCGGCGGCGAACAGCGCCATGTATCGGGCGAGAGAAGGAGACCTGACGGCCTGGCTCGCCCAATTTTCGAGCATCTCGTGGCTCTTGCCTCTCGGCCTGCCCGAGCCTTTGCTCGCGCGTCTCGCTTCCGTTCAGCACAGCGCTTTCTCCGAATACGTCGGTTTTCCGCTGGAACCGGGAAACTTCAGCCTTCTTCTCCGTGCGCTCTTCTGGATGGAAGTGTGGATTCTGGCCCGCTTCCTCCTTCGTCATCTTCGGTCCCGCCGCGTGGAGAACGACGGTGTGGCGTTGCTCGTCTTGTTGAGCCTGGGCTTCCTGGCCTTCACTTTCTCCTACGTGCCCAACACGACCTACGGCCTCTACGGCGGCTTCCACGTCCACCTTGCGTTCGTCGCGGTGTGTCTCGCGGAGGCGGGGACCCGGCCCGTCTGGAAGCAACCGATGGCCGTGGCCGTCAGCCTGGCCTTCTTGAGCTTCGGTGTCTTGAGCGCCTTTCACCTGGTTCAAGCACCCGCAACCCCCACGCTGGACCGGGAGCTGGTGGCCATCGCGGAGACGGCGCGGGCCTCGGGAATCACGCTCGAAGACACGGTGATGACCTCGACGGAGACCTGGACCGCGGCCGGAGCCCGAAACACATCGCTTTTGGAGCGCGTTCAGTACGGCCTTGGAAACAGCACCCCCGATGCCGTCGCTTATCGGCGAAGCTACGTCGAGTTCTATCTTGGCGCGGGGCTTCCGGTGAGAGCGGACCTCAAGGCCGAGTCCATTCGCGTGCGCACCGCCGCCCTCTCCGAGGTGCTCGAGGGCCTTCAGCTATCGGGACTCCTGATTCTCGACGATGCGCAGAAGGACGCCGTCTACTTCTTCCGCCGCGGCGGGTCCGACACAGTGAGCGTCGCCTCGATTGATCCGGCCCGGATCGTGCCCCTGCAAAATGTCCGAAAGGGCGGCGATACCGTTCCCGGACCGCGCGTGGACTGCGATACTCAGGCCCTGCCGCTTTGTGCCTTCCATGAACGCTGAGTCTCGATTCCGGCGCTGGATCCAGAGGCTCGCGCTCGCAATTCTGGTGGCGGTGGCGCTTCTCGTCGCCCACAAGTTCTCGCGAACCGTAGGACGAGCGCCCGCCCTCGCGTTCGACGATTCACTGGCCGGCGTTTCCGCGAATCTCGCTCGCGAAGGAAGGCTTGGATTCGACGCCATCCCGGTCAACACACTCTCCCTCGTCGCGCAAAACGAACACTTCTTCAACTACGGCCCCTGGTACTTCGCCTTTGCCGCCGGTCTCGACTGGCTATTCGGGACGTCCTACGAAGTTCATCGCTCCTCGCATTTGCTGGGCGTTCTGCTGAGCATCTGGTTCGCCTGGATGTTCTTCCGGGGGCGCGATCCGTACTTTGCCGCCGCTATCTACGGGTGCGGCGCACTGCTGTCGTTTCATTACCACCAGTGGCCCATGGTTCGGCCGGACATCCTGGGTGTCATCTTCGCCTCGCTGGCTCTGGTCTTCGCTCGCAGGATGGTGACGGAAGGCGGCAGGTGGCCCTCGTTCGGCTTCGGCCTGAGCATCGGCATCGCAGTCACGAACCACCCCGTGGTCGCCGCACTCGCACCGTGGTCGTTCGCGGTGGTGCTGGCCATTTCGATTCTGAAACATCCGGGTCACCGATGGCGTTCGTTCCTGACTCTGGCTTTACCCTGGATGGCCGGGCTCGCGATCGCGGGTGTTGGCCTCATTGTCGGGTCCGGGTTTCGGCCGGGAGCCATCCTCAAGCTGTACCTCCTCTATCCGACTTTCGTCCAGAAGGTCGGCCCCACGATCGGTTTTCTGGAGTCGATCGACCGGCATCTTTCCTATATCGGCCTGGCGCCGGGAAGGGCCCAGGCTCTCGCCGCTGGACTCCTCATCGTGATCCTTGCCGATGTGATCGCGTTCCTTCACCGGAGGAATCTCGACGCCTGGATCACTCTCCTGCCCGGCTCCGCGTGGGCCGCATATCTCCTGAGCCTTGGTGTCTTTCGCAATGTGCACGAAGGCTACGAAATCCTCGTGCAGATGCTCTTCGTGTGGACGGCGGCCGCCTTCGTGATCCGGGCGGGCCGCGGTTTCCCGATACTGGCCGGACTGGGGATTCCCGCCGCAGCACTTTGGGCCGTGGCTTCGACACCTGGACGCTGGGAGCAACCGGCCGCCGAGAGTGTGCCCTACCAGGAATACATCGGCGCCGTCCGCGCCGACATCGCGGCAGAGGCCTACGTTCAGGGCGAGGCAGTCTTCGGACTGGGTCGGCCCAATTGGGTCGAGATGGCCCATGCCGCGTTTCTGACCGAAGAATTCCGCCCCCGGTTCCGGGACGGGCTCAGTCCCGACTTCCTCGTGATCTCGGAGCACGGTTGGGAAGCCGAGTGCCTTCAGGCGCAGAGCAACGCCGAGCCGCGCTTGCTCGTCCCCGGCCGGCCTGGCCGCAGCCCGGCCGTGGGCGGTTTCTTCAATCAGATTCCCTGGCTTTTCCGCGACCATTCCTTCCGGCTTCTTCGCATCGTATCGGGCCCGCCCTACGGCGCCACCCGCGTCTATCTGCGGCAGGGCTCCTCGGCCACTGGCTCCCCGCGTCCCGAAGTCATGGTCTGGTCGCCGACTGATCAGTGGCGGAGACGAATTGGCGAGCAGGGCTTTCCGTTTTCTCCAGCCCCTCCGTTGGTCATCCGCCTCCCCAGGGGATCCGCCGTCAGCGCCAGGCGGGCCATTGAGGCCCGGTCCGTGAACGCCTGGTCTGCATCTCTCGAACCGGGCTCATATCTCATCGAAGTCCGGGGAGCGCACCCGGCCAGGGTCGCTGGCTGTGTGGTGGCAAGCCCGTCCGAGGTGGTGGAAAGCCCGGGAGATGTGCGTGCCGCCGTTCCTCGCTTGCCGTCGGGCCTCGTCACTCACCTGTTGGTGGATCATGACGGAGGCGCCCTTCGCGTGGCTCTGCTCAGTCTCAGGTCGGCGGACGAGGAGTCCATACTGGGCGTCACCGCTTTCAAAATCGCGGACCCGCTCGTCGCGACCGGACCCCGCGGGGCGGGCGAAACCTATCCCGCGGCCCTTCTGCGATGTCGCAACAACCCGAAGGCCCAGGAGTGCGGGCAGGCAAACCAATAGTGGCGCCCCTTGTCGAGGCCCCCGATCTTGCCCGTCAGTCCCGGGATTTCTGGGACCGAAATCCACTGCTGGCCTTCGAAATCCCGGATCCCGGCACCGAGGCATTCATCAGGACGTTCGACCGGATTCGGGTCGACCTCGAGCAGCACGCCCTTCACCTGTGGGAGTTCGACCGGCATGCCGGGCATCGCGTTCTGGACATCGGCTGTGGCGGGCCGGCGTTCCTCATGCGCCGATTCCTTGAGGGAGGCGGGAAGGTCACGGGCCTCGACGTCTCCGGAATGTCACTCTCCGTCGCGAAAGCTCACCTGCAGATCGAGGAAATGCATGGAAGTCTGTGCCAGGGCAGCGCCGAAGAGCTTCCCTTTCCAGGTTCGTGGTTCGACTTCGTGACCTCGAGCGGCGTGCTTCACCACGCCCCCGATACGGAGCGCGCGCTTCGAGAGGTGTTCCGCGTTCTGCGCCCGGGAGGGCGGACGGTCATTTCGTTGTACTTCAGGAGCGTCTTCCTGAGGCCGAGGGTCTGGCCGGCGACGCGGCTCGCGCTTTCGCTGCTGTTGCGGCCGGTTCCCGGCCGGTCGAGCTTTCAGAATGTCGCAACGGCCGACGACTTCGTCCGGCGCTGGGATGGAAACGAGAACCCGGTGGGAAAGTGCTATTCGCGAAGAGAGGCTCGGGAGCTTTTCTCGGCCTTCAATGTGGAGCGCATCGAGACTCATGTCTTTCACCATCGGCTATTCAGGATCGATACACGGGCTTTTGCGCGGGTACTCGACTTTCTCGCGCCAACGATGATCTACGTGGTGGCCGGAAAGCCGCAGTGACGGCCGCTCGGAAGCCCTTGGCACAGGGGAGGAAGAGTTGGTCAGTCAGGCCTTCAGGGGGCAAATCAGGCCTTGTGCTACCCTTCTCTTCGGACAATTGCGATGAAAGTGGGAAGACAAGGCTTCACCCGCGCAGGCCTCGCCTGCGTGATTTTTGCCGCAACGCTTTCCGCTGCCGACGGGGCGAGCCCGGCGGTCCGGCGCTGCTCGGGCCTGCGACTGCCCAAAGGAACGCTCAAACAGGCCCTGACCACACTTGGGCGTGAGCGGGGTTTCGAGGTCACGTTTGGATACCCGCGGGTCGCGCAGCTTCCGGTTGCGGGTGGCGCCCTGGAAGGAACCGACTGCGTGGCGGAGCTGACCGGACTTTTCGAGGCGCTGCGAGTGAGCTTCGCGCTGTCAGAGGGGGCCGGAAAGTCCGTTCGAAAACTGCTGGTCGGGGATTTCAAACTGGCGCAGCCGGCGGGAGGACCTCCGGTAGCGGCTTCCGATGCGGCGGCACGGCCCGAGTCCCCGACGGTCGCCCGGGAGGCCCCTGCTGAAGACACGACCACTCCGAAGCCCGAGAAGGACAAGGCTCCCGATCCCGAGGACTTGATCGACATGGGCGACGGAATGAAGGTCTACAAGGTGGCTCCGCCCTACGTACCGATGACGCCCGGCCTCATCCCGCCAAACGCGGTGCTCACGGGCGCGGAAGCTCCGGCCGAGACCTTCTTTGGAGCAGACTCGGAGAAGATCAACCCGGTGCTCGCAGCTCCCGCGAGCACTCCAGTCCCCTTGAAGGCGCTCCTTAAGGCGCCCCCTGCGGTGGTCGGAGCGAGACCTCCAAACGCCAATCCTCCCTCCCCAACGCCCACTCCGCGTCTCTAGGGGCGCCCGGCCTCTTAGCGCCGCGCCTTGACGTAAAGGAACCACCCGAGGCTCGAAGCCAGGGGCTTGAGCCACGCTTCCCTGGCCACACGCGAGAAGCCGGGAGCCACCATCCAGGGCTGGAGCAGAGAGGCGAAGGTCCGGATCGACGAGAAGCGGCGCACGAAGGCCCGGGCCTGCGCTCGCGAGTACACGAGGCCCTTGGGGTTTCCTGCGCCATCGACCTCGTTCACCTGCTGAGCGAGAGACTTTCCCGTGAACAGGCGCAGAAGCGGAAACCGCAGCCGATACATGGCCGAATTGCGGTGATACAGCATGATCGTGAGCGCGCCCCCGGGCTTCAGCACGCGATGGATCTCGTCAATCGCCCGTTCGGGATGAGGAAGGTGATGCAGGACTCCCATGGAGGTCACGGCGTCGAACGTGGCGGACGGGAACGGCAGATGTTCGGCGTCTCCCTGGGTGATGAAGGCGCGGACCGACTCGACTTCGAACCGGCGGCGGCACAACGCGATTCCCTGAGCGGTCAGCTCCACCCCGAAGGTATCAGCGCCGGCGCGCGCATACCGTGCCATGACGTACCCATTTCCCGCGCCGATGTCCAGGAGACGCTTCCCAGAGAAGGACGAAAACTCGTAGATCCGGTTCGCGACGGGCTCCGGTTCGATCGCCTCCCGGAGGGTGTCGAAGGCCCGAAAATATTCCGCCGTGCCGGGCTCAGCGGGGATCGCCGCCGCCGCGACCGGGTGGGCTTCCCAGAATTTCTGAACGTCACTACGGAGGATCTGACGGGGAGCCATGGATAGCGACGACGCTCTTCTTCGCCTCTTCCATCAAGGAGACGGGTGGCGCCCGGGAAGTATATTGGACCCTTCTGACCGACCGAGCGGCGCGCGCCTTGCCCACCATTATTCATCTAAGAACGGACCTGTGGCCCGGCGTGATCGCGGGGGGATCCCTCGCCCACGCCACGGGCACGGTTCGCGGATTCCTGGCCTGCGGCTACAACGTCCGGCTGATGGGGCCAGAGCCTCTGCCGGGCCTGGACCCGGCAATGTGGGAGGCTCCTTCATTCGATCGAGTCGGCGTTTCAAGATGGCAGCGCGCCCTGGCTCCCATTCGCTACACCAGTGTCCTCGTCGATCATCTCCGTTCCCGGCCGGCGCCCGCGCCCGACCTCGTCTACGCGCGCTACTCCCTGATGAGCACCGCCCCGATCCGCCTGGCCAGGCTCGCGGGCGTCCCCTGCGTGCTCGAAGTGAATGGCCTTTCGGAGTGGTTCTCGCGCGAGTTTCGCGGCTGGAGACGCCTCCTCCTCTGGCCCCTGATCCGGAAGGTCGAGAAGTCCGTGACGCGCGGCGCGGACCTCTGCATCGCCATTTCAGCCCCGGTGGCGGCCCAACTGGACGCTCTGGGCGTCCCGAAGTCGCGGATCCTGATTCAGCCGAACGGTGTGGACCCCGATCGATTTCCGGTCCATCTGAACGGCGCCCGCGTGCGCGAGGCTCTTCACCTGGGAGAGGCGCCCCTCGTGGGATTCGTGGGGACCTTTGGCGACTGGCACGGTGCGGAGAATCTGGTCCGGGCCATTCCCCTGGTTCTGAAGGCGCAACCCGCCGCGAAGTTTCTGTTTGTGGGCGACGGAGCACGGAAGGCGGCGGCGCAGGATCTCTGCCGAAGTCTCGGGGTACTGGAGGCGGTCACCTTCACGGGCCTGGTGCCCCAGGAAGAAGCACCTCCGTACTTCGCGGCCTGCAACGTTCTGGTGGCTCCCCATTCATGGAAACGGACGGAGCCTTTCATCGGCTCCCCCACCAAGCTCTTCGAATACATGGCCGCGGGAAAGGGCATCGTGGCGAGCGATCTGGGCCAGATCGGCGAGGTCATCGTGAACGGAGAGACCGGCCTGCTGGTCCCTCCCGACGACATCGTCGCCCTGGCCGACGCGATCGCGCGCCTGCTGGGCTCGCCCTCGTTCTCGGACGCTCTGGGAGCCCGGGCCCGGGCGGTGGCCCTGGAGCGGTTTACGTGGCGGAAGAATGTCGAGCAGGTCCTCGAGTGTCTGCGAGCACGGGGGGGGCGGTAACCCAACATGTGCGGCATTGCCGGCGCATTCGCCTGGGGGCGCAACACGCCCGTCGACTCTTCTTCGCTTCGCCTGATGTCGGACGCGATGGCGCACCGGGGCCCCGATGACGACGGCCTCTTTGTCGACCCCGCGGGACAAGCCGGGTTTTCGTTCCGAAGGCTCTCCATCGTGGACCTCTCGCCCGCCGGACACCAACCAATGTCGTCCGAAGGGAAACGGTTCACTCTGGTTCTGAACGGCGAGATCTACAACCATCTCGAACTCCGGGACGAACTCGTGGCCCAGGGCCATCGTTTCATCGGCCGAAGCGACGCGGAGGCGGCCCTCCACCTCATCGAGGGGAACGGGGCGAGTGCGATCCCGAGGCTCCACGGAAAGTTCGCCCTGGCCGCGTGGGCGCGCGACGGCGAGCGCCTGCTGCTGGCCCGCGACCGGATGGGCGTCAAGCCTCTGTATTTCTACGACCGGAACGGATTGTTCCTCTTCGCGTCGGAGATCAAGGCACTCCTGGCTCATCCCGAGGTCGCGCGATCGGTCGATTGGGAGAGCGTCGGTTCGTTCCTGACCTTCATGGCGACGCCTTCGCCTCGAACGTGCTTTGAAGGAATCCAGAAACTGCCGCCGGGCCATCTTCTCGAGATCACGCGCGCGGGCGTCGGAGAACCCCGGGCCTACTGGGATCCCGCAGGGGCTCCTCCGGCGCGGCCCATGGACTTCGAGGAGGCGTCGATCGAAACTCGGAAGCTCCTCGCCCGGGCCGTGCAGCGGCGTTGCATGGGCGATGTTCCGATCGGCGCCTTCCTTTCGGGCGGGGTCGACTCGAGTGCGGTGGTGGCCCTGATGGCGGAGAGCGGCGTTCGACACATCAAGACCTTCTCGGTCGGCTACGAAGGCGCGACCGCATTGGACGAGCGACGCTTCGCGCGTCAGGTCTCCGGTCAGTTCGAAACGGAGCACCGTGAGGTGATCGTCGGGTCGAAGGAGGTCGCCGAGTTCCTACCCCGGCTGGTCGTCGCTCAGGACGAGCCGCTGGGAGATCCGGTCTGCGTGCCTCTTCACTACGTGTCTCGGCTCGCCCGCGATTCGAACATCAAGGTCGTCCAACTGGGCGAAGGCGCCGACGAGCTGTTTTGTGGTTATCCCTGGTATCTGCCCTATCTCGATGAAGACAGGCACTTCCGGCGTCTGGCCCGCATCTTCGGGGGAGGGGCGACGCGCGCGGCCTCCGGCCTGTTCGGGCGAACCCTCGAAGCCTTCAACCGAGCCCCGGATCTGAGGCGGCTGCTTTCAAGGCGCGCTTCCGGAAGCCCGACATTTCTGGGCGGCGCCTTCGTCTTCAGCCCGGATGAAGCCGACCAGGTCCTGAGCCCCCATCATGGAGACTGCGGCATCGCGGCGATCCTGGCCAAGGGAGCCGCCGCCCGAGGCCGCCGAGACTTCGACATGATGTCGCGGATGACCGACCTTGAACTCCGGCAACGCCTGCCCGAACTCCTTCTGATGAGAGTGGACAAAATGGGCATGGCGAACTCGATCGAAGGACGCGTGCCCTTTCTGGACCATGAGCTGGTGGAGTTCGTCCTGCCCCTGCCCCAATCACTGAAGCTGGGGCGCGGCCTCAAGGGCCTGCTGAAGCACGCGATTCGAGACCTTCTGCCCGCCGAGCTCCTGGCCCGGCCCAAGGTCGGTTTCCCAGCACCGGTGGCCCAATGGTTCTCCGAGCTGGGTGAGCCCTTCATGCGAAAGGCGCTGATCGAGAGCCCCATCGTCCGCTCCGGCTTTCTGAAGGAGAGGTCTCTCGCGAAGATCTGGGCCGAGCACCGGGCCAATCCGAACCGCAAGGCCGTCCATCTGTGGTTGCTCCTCAACCTCTCCTTGTGGCACGCCGAGTGGATCGAGCGAAAGCCTCTGTGGTAACGACCTCGCGAATTCTGGCCCTGGTCCATCAGGCGCGGTCCAGACCCTGGCGGGAAGTGCCCTGGCGCACGACGCGGGTCTTGAAACGACTCATCGAAGACGGGGTCGAGAGGGCTCGGGTGAAGGGAGGCCTGGCCGCGGTTTCACCACGGGAACTCCGGCGTGCGCTGGCCGTGCCTTTCGAGGACGCGGTGGCTCGGCTGGGTCGGATTCCTCTCGGCCGGATGCACGCTTCTGGCGACGTCCGGCGCGACGCCGCGAAGGAATTCAAGCACAGGTATCCCGATGTTTTCGAGGCTCTCCTCGAAGAGGCTGGGAACGCCTGCGATCATCGCTTCGATCTGCTGGGCTCGGGTCTCACCGACCTCGGCCCTTCTATCGATTGGCGCCGGGATTTCAAGACCGGGTTTCGTTGGCCGCGGCAATACGTGAAGGACATGGTTCTGGTCGACCCCGCTTTCCGCGCGGACGTGAAGGTTCCGTGGGATCTCTCCCGCGGGTACCAGCTTGTGCGCCTGGGCCAGGCCTTCTGGCTCACCGACGACGAGCGCTTCGCTCGAGAACTCATGGACCAGTGGCGATCGTGGCTGGAAGGGAACCCCGTCCTTCAGACGTGCAATTGGGGGAATGCAATGGAAGCGGCCATTCGCGTGGCCAATTGGTGCGTGGCGTTCAGCCTCACCCGGGACGCGTCCGCGCAGACGCCCGAAATGAGAGAGAGGTTTTTGAGGTCGGCCCTCGATCATGGCCGGTTCATCGCGGCCAACCTCGAGAGATTCGAGGACTATCCGACCAGCAACCATTACCTCTCGGACCTCGTGGGCCTCGTCTACCTCGGAGTGCTCACTCCCTTCTTCAAGGAATCCCGGACCTGGCTCGAAATCGGCCTTCGGGAGCTGGAGAGGGAGGCTCTCATTCAGGTCGGGGCCGATGGGTTCGACTACGAGGGCTCGACCAACTATCACCGGCTGGTGGGCGAGCTTCTCCTCTCCGCCTTCGAACTCGCTCGGCAAAACGGACACGCTCCCGCGGAGCCGGCGTGGAATCGAGTGGTCGGTATGGCGGAAGCGACACTCTGTTACACGCGGCCCGACGGGCGCGCGCCGCTCATCGGGGATGTGGACAACGGACGGCTTCACTGGCTGACGCCCGAAGCACCCGACGATCATCGTTCTTTCCTCGGCCAGGCCGCGATCGCGACCGGACGCGCGGACTTCGCCGCGGCCGCGGGGCCAGCCAGGGCGGAAGGCTTCTGGTGGGGCGAAGAACCGGCGTCTCCGCCTGCCGCGCCGGGACCCGCCCCCCCATCGCGACATTTCGCGGACGCCGGCCTCGCCGTACTCCGGGGGAATGCGACTCAGGTCATTGTTCACTGCGGCGCGCCGCGCGGTCCGCGCGGGCACTTTCACAACGACACTCTGAGCTTCGAAGCGAGCCTGATGGGGCTTCCCTGGATCGTGGATCCGGGAACCTATGCCTACACATCCTCGGAGGCCCTTCGGAATCACTTCCGAAGAACGGAGGCCCACAACACCGTGCAGGTCGACCAGACTGAGATCAACGAGATCGTCCCGGGGCAGTTGTTCGATCTGCGTTTCGCGTCCAGTCCGCGGGTGGTGGAATGGACGTCGACGACTGAGAGGGATGGCTTCGTGGGGGAGCACGAAGGCTTTGGGAGAATCCCCGGCGTCGGCCGCCACCGTCGCCAAATCACTCTCGACAAAGAGAGGGGCGAGATCGAAATTCTGGACCGGGTTTCAGGCGACGGGCTCCACACCGTCGATACGTTCCTGCATCTCGACCCGCGGGTCCGGGCCGAACTCCAGGGGAATCAGGTGATCCTGACCAGGCCGGAACAGGCGGTATCGGTCCGGGTCGAGTTCCTGGTCCCCGAGGGCAAGGGGTCTATAGCACTGGGTGAAGACTGGGTGGCCCGGGGCTACGGAAGGCGGAAGGCGGGCGTCGTCATCAGGACGACCATGGAGACTCGGTTGCCCTGGGAACAGAGGGTTCTCATCGGAGTGCGTCGGTGAAGGGGCGGATCGTTTATCTGGTCGACGAGACACTCGAGCATCCCGTGCTTCAGTCACAGAGCCTCGCGGTGATGCGTCGGCTGATCGATGCGGGGGTCGCCATGGATCTGCTGGTCGCAAACGGCGTAGACCAGGCGCGCGAGGTGGATATCGCTCGAGGGTTCCTGGGCGCCGCGACGAACGTCGTCGTTCTTTCAACGCGGTACACCGGATCGAGCGTCCTCGCCAAAGGGCAACGCGCCATCCGACGAACGCTCACTCGGCGACGAGCCGCGAGGTTTGTCCACGATGCGGGGGCGGGCGGCAAGCCAATCGTCCTGCACGCCCGCGGTTCGGCCATGCATCTGGGCGCCTATCTCCGGGCCCGGTTCAAAGACACCAGGCTTGTGGCCGACGTCCGCGGGGACTCCGCCGCCGAAGCGCGGTTCCATCTTGCCGGCCTTGGGGGTGAACGTCGCGCGGAAATGCTGGATCGCCTGGAGGCCCAGGCACTTTCGCACGCCGACCATGTGATCTGCATATCGGCTACGCTTCTCGGAGAAGTTCGAAAGCGTTTCGCCATCGCCTGCCCGGCCACCGTCATCCCCTGCGTGGCGGATGAGCAACGCTTCTTCCCGGATGCGGACAGGCGCCTCGAGGCCCGCGCGTCGCTCGGCCTTTCTTCGGAGCCGCTCATCGTGTACGCGGGCTCCATAGGACAGTGGCATCAGTTCGAAGCGACACTGGACACTTTCGTGGCCGTCGCCTTAAGGGACAGCAGGGCCAGGTTTCTGGTCGCCACCCGGGATGCCGAGAAGGCGCGGGCGATCGTCTCCGCTCGAGGTGAGCTTCAGGGGCGCGCGAGCGTGCGGGACGGGGACGCCAATGAGGTGGCCCGGTGGCTGAGTGCTGCGGATATCGGCCTGTTGCTTCGCGAGCCCCACGCCCTCAATCGAGTCGCCTGCCCGACCAAGTTCGCGGAGTACGCCTTGTCGGGCTTGAGTGTGGTGGTGTCCGAAGAAATCGGCGATCTCGCAGGATGGGTACGCGTTCTCGACCTGGGCATGTGCGTCCGGGGTGCGGACGCCGCGGCCGCGGCCGAGATGTGCCAACGGCTCATCCTAAGAAACCCCGAGGGTCATGACCGAAAGAGCCTGGCCCAAAGAGCCTCGTCCGTGCTGTCGATGGGCGCACGGCTTCGGGACTGGATGGAGACATATGAGGCAACCCTCAGGGGAGCCGCAGCCCGGACGAGATTGGGACCATGAGGACACCCGAGCTCATCGGATAAGATTGCGCGGTTTCGGGCAGTTTTCCGCGCCCCTAGCTCAATTGGATAGAGCAACAGACTACGAATCTGTAGGTTGGAAGTTCGAATCTTCCGGGGCGCACCACTCGATCACAGATGTCGGCGTTGAACTGGTTCGCCGAGCGATATTCAATGCCGCCTCCCTAGCGGGACGCCGGCCGAATCAAGAGGACCCGATGCGCCTCGATCGCCTGCCCCAGCTTCAGCCGGGCCGCCTCGTAGACTTCGCCCGTCTCCGCGAAGCCGACGGTGTCGCCCGCGTCCGAGTACACGCGGGGTACGACGGCGCGCAAGGTCTCCTGAACCAAGGGTTCGAGGCCGGCCTGCCGGGCGAGAGTGAGGTAGAGGTGGTCCTGAAGTCCGCGGCGGAGGTTCGCGAGCTGAATGGTGGACACCGGACCCCTGATGCCGCGGTCTTCCTCCGGGTGCAGGACCTCCTGTCCGGGGTACATCAGCACGCCGTCCCCGTTGATGAAGCCCTGGTCCAGGGCCGGCTTCCCTGGCTGGCCCCGGTTGTCGAACGTGATCGGGTTCGCCCACACGTTCTGTTCCCTCTCGCCCCGCTTCTGCGAGTTGTGCTTCCAATGGCTGCCGTGCCAGTAGAAGTAGAGGCCGAGGTCGTGCTTGAAGCTGGCCCACGCGATCGCGCGGGCTTCCGTCGCGGGCGCGTCGATTACGGGGATCGGCGCCTGGGGACGGCCGCCGTTGTAGGTCCAGATGCGACGTCCCTTCGCGCGCTCGGCCGCCGCCCGCTCCAGGTCGAGGGCCTGCGGCGGGACGCACCATATGTCGGGCACGCCCTCGAGGTCCGGCACGACGGGCTTGGTGAGAAAGAGGGGCAAAAGGCGCCCGGGCCCTGGGTTCGAGCGCACGTTGTCGGCGAGGCGCCGCACCTCCTTGTACTGAGCCGGGTAGGGCTCGTCGGCCAGATAGAGGAAGGTCAGGCCCATTGGCAGAGTCCGCCCCACGAATTCCATCCACGCATCGGAGCGTTTCCAGGCGCTTTGCTTCTGATCGAACTCAGGACCAGCACCGTAGAAGGAGGCAGGGACGATCGTATTGCCGACACCCTCCCCGGGGCCCTCGTAGCCGGCCTTCGGCGTGAAATCGTTCCCGTCGAAACGCCCCCGGTTCGCCTCGATCTCGGCCTCGTCGTAGGCGTGCACGAGCTCGATCCGCTGGCGGTGCGCGAAGCGGTGGTAGGCCGGGTCGAGGTTCCGGCCCTGGTAGAGCTCGGGCTGGGAAGGCTCGTAGTAGACCATCGCGGGCAGGCTGTTCGCGTCGGGGAGAGTGAAGTCGAAGACGCGCAGCTCGACCGGCAGTGACCGGCTCGCACTGTCGGCGGTCAGCGTCACAACGCCCTCGTAGATGCCGGAGGGGAGGTCTCGCCGGACGTAGACCTCGATCCAGATCGCCTGCAAGAGACCCGGCCCGACCGTGAGCGGGAAACCCCCGCGCCCTGCGCGAGCGTTCTCGGGCACGAGCTGCACGGGATGCCAGCCGACCGTGCGCTTCGGCGCGGCCGGGCTCCCCGGCATCCAGGCCCACGAGGCGTGTGTCTCGAGCGTGACTTTCATGTCGCGCACGGAGAAGAGCTGGATCTCTCGCCCGACGTACAGCGTGGGGTCGGCGGCAGGCGCCGCGTAGGCGATCCGGTCACTGCCGCCGCGCTGTCGCAGCGCCGGCAGCGCCGCCGAGAGCGCGCCTATGCCCGATCCGTCAGCTTCGACGATCACCTGGAAGGCCACGATCTCGTTCCGGGCACAGGCGAGCCGGGCGGTACCGCCGTCCCAAACCGTGTTGCCCTTCGCGAGCGGGCTCCCTGCGCCGTCGTGCGCGACCTTGTCCCCGTCGCCTATGGCCCAGAGCGAGGCCACTCCTGCCCGGGCCGGCACGGCAGCCAGGAGGAGCGCCAGGGCTCCCCACGGGGTCGTCTTTTTCATCGTGGGCAAAACCGATCTTACAGACTACGAATATGCGCGAAGCACGTAAGATCGAATGCGGAGTCCAAACGTGTCCACCATAAGCATCTCCTACGACCTCGCCAAAGACCATGACGCCCAGGCGTTCCGGATCGCGGTCGCCGCCGAGGGCCTGTTCTCGGCCCTGATCGAGTTCTACCAACTCACGGTCGAACGCCGGGACGTCGACGCCAAGGCGGAGCCGGCGCACAAGGTTCGAGCCCTCTTTCGCGAACGTCTCACCCGACGCACCGCCACCTGGGCGCTGAAAGCGAACGCCCTCAAACCTGAGGTGTGGCGTCGACCGGCTCGGGTCGCGACCCTGACCGTCGAAGTGGGCTTTCCCTACCTTGCCCTCATGAATGCGGACGGGATATTCGCCACCGTCCGGGCCGTTGACGCCTCCTTCCAACAGGGCCACTCGCCGCTCCCCTGGAAAGAGATGGTCGCAACGATCCTCGCGAAGCTGGACGAGAACGGCGCCGCTCCGGCGTTTCAGAACGAGATCGAGTCGCGGGGTTTCGAGTGAGTGATCGTGTTCATCTCCGATGGCCCCACGCCGCCGTGTGAGAATCGCGGTTTCCTGGAAGGCCTGGCGGGAAGGGGGAACGTGACCGACGATCGCGAGATACCGTTCGAGGACGAAGATCGCCCCTTGCATCGGGCGGCGGGGACGCCCTTCGACAGCATCGAGGGGGCCCACGAGTACGTCGGGCTCCTGGCCGAGGAAATCGTCGAGGCCGAAGCCGCGATCCAGGAGGACATCAGCGAAGCGAGCGGCCAGGGGGTGGTGCGTCGTGTCCAGGCTCTGCACATCGTCGCTTTCAAGCTGGAAAAACTCCGCGACCACATCTCCAGCAGCCGGCGGATCCTGAACGACCTCCGGACGCTGCGCCGGCTCCTGCTGGACAAACCGCACGGAGGCTAGGCTTGGCCTCCGGCTTTGAGTCTCTGATGGATTTGGCCCTCGCCCAGGCCCGTCTCGCCGAGCAGGCGGGCGAAGTGCCGGTCGGGGCGATCCTGGTGGATCAGGCGGGCGTCGTTATCGCCTCGGGGTTCAACCGTCCCATCGCTTCGAACGATCCCACGGCACACGCCGAGGTCGTGGTCCTGCGCGAAGCGGCGCGCGGGCTCTCCAACTATCGACTCCCCGGAACCACCCTGGTCGTGACCGTGGAACCGTGCCTGATGTGCGCGGGGGCCCTGGTGAATGCGCGCGTCTCACGCGTGGTCTATGGGTCCAGGGAACCCAAATGGGGAGCCCTGGAGAGCCTGCTGAACCTCCAAGGCCTCGGACTCAATCATCGACTCGAGGTGGTTTCTGCGGTGCGTGAAGAGGCGTGCGGAGCGCTGATGCGAAATTTCTTCAGAAACCGGCGCGAGGGGCTCGCTTGAGCGGAGAGCGCGATCCGCGGCGCTCGCGTACGCGCGACAGATGACGGAACCCGGGACCGGCTGGTAATCTCGCCCGTTCCCGTGACCGTCGCGGAGAGATGCGAGAGCGGTTTAATCGGCGTGCCTGGAAAGCACGAGTAGGGGTAACCCCTCTACCGAGGGTTCGAATCCCTCTCTCTCCGCCAGCTTTTCGGGCCGAAGGCCCGAAAATGCTGACGTCGAGAGAGAGCGTCGGCGCATCGCTGGCGCTCAGCGTCAAATCCCTCCCTTCGCCACTGGTCGAGGCCGAAGGCCCAAGAAAGCCTTGCGGAGAGAGGCGCTTCGGCGCATCGCTTCGCTCAGCGTCAAATCCCTCCCTTCGCCACTGGTCGGAGGCCGGAGGCCCGAAAACGCTGACGTCGAGAGGGAGCGTCGGCGCATCGCCGTTGCTGCTTGACTTCCCTATTCGCGGCGGCTCCGGAAGAAGGTGCGCATGATTTCTCCGCACTCTTTTTCCCGCACTCCTGAAACAACCTCGACTTGGTGATTCAGGTTGAGCTCCTGGAGCCGCAGGACGCTCTCAAAAGCGCCCCATTTGGGCTCGCGGGCTCCGTAGACCACGCGGGCCACCCGTGCGTTCACCAGAGCCCCGGCGCACATCAGGCACGGTTCTACGGTGACGACCAGAGTGGTTCCGGAGAGTCGATAGTTGGCAAGTTTGCGGGCTGCTTCGCGTAAGACGGCGAGTTCGGCGTGAGCGGTGGGGTCGCTCGAAGAAATGGGCTGGTTGAAACCGGAGGCGATCACGGAGCCCGTGGCATCGACCAGCACCGCGCCGACGGGAACCTCGCCCGCACTCTCCGCGAGCCTGGCCTGGGCAATCGCCAGGTCCATCAAGGCCTCGAAGGGGGAAGTCACAAGGGCAGTCTCGTTCGGGAACGGCGGGCGTGGTGCGCCCCGGAAGATTCGAACTTCCAACCTACAGATTCGTAGTCTGTTGCTCTATCCAATTGAGCTAGGGGCGCGTAGACATCACGCGAAAGGCCGAAAGGTCATTCTATTTGAGCCGGCCGCCTTCTCACAAGGCTTGCCGTAGTATCGAACGGGAATGAACCTGTTTGGTTTCGATGTTCGGACCCTCGATATCCCCGGCTTCGTGACCGCCGTTCACATGGTCTGGTGGGCGCTGGGTGGGATCGCGGTCGCCTGGCTCCTCCGCCAAGCCCGTCCCAACACCGCCTCGCGCCCCTGGTTCGTGATCCTGTTTATGGCGGTGGCGGGGCATGCGCTGGCCTGGTTCGTGACGATGTTTCCCTTGCCGAACGTGTACGGCACCAACGGCAGCCTCGATCGCGAAAACCATCTCGGATGGGCGCAGGTCATCGTGGCGGGGAATTCGCCGATTCGCACGTTCCAGGTGGATCAGATTCATTTCGAACCGCTCTGGCCCAACCTGGTGGCGCTTGCTTCGTTCTACCGCCCCGAGTTGATCGGCCTCGTGATGCAGGTGGCGCCCCTTGCGGTGGGCGTGCTCTTCCTGGTGTCGGTCCTCGTCTGCGTTTCCTGCGGCCTCGGCGACAGCGATGAATCGCGCAGCGAGGCGGCGTTTGCGGGGTTCTTCGCCCTTCTCCTGGCTTCGACCTACGCTGACCAGACGGCGCCGTTTCGCAATCCCTGGGCGCTCACCTTCATGCTCAAGCCGAATCACGCGTTGGGTCTCGTTTTTACCCCCGTGGTCCTCCTGGCCATGGCGCGGGCCGACACCTGGGCCCGCCGGGTGTGGGCGGGCGTCCTGCTCCAGCTCCTCGGATGGATCTTTGTCATCCACATGGCCTTCGTCATCTCCGGGTTCCTGGTTTTCGCGGCGCTCTGCTGGCTTCAGAAGAGGCCCGAGCGAGTGCGCGTGACATCAAGTGTGGCGGCGGTGGTGACGGTGGGTCTGGTTTTGGTCAGCCCGTACTTCTACATGCTCAGGGAGTTCGTGAGCGCCACCTCGGTGGCGCCTCGGCTGGGGATTCAGCTCCAGTCCGCGCACACCCTCGATGGCACGATTCGACTGGGGCTCGTCTTTCCGCTGGCCGTCTTCGGGGCCTGGTCGTTGGCGCGCTCCGCCAGCGCGTTCGGCCGGATCCTGGCCTGTCAATTCGTGGCCGCACAGATCAACTGGCAGATCTTTCATGGACTCGGCATTCTTCAGCTGGCGAAGGAGATGGACGAGGCGTACTACTGGATCCGTTTCGTGACCGCCCTTGTCGCCGGCATCGGGCTGTGGCGGCTTGGCCAGATCGCGGCGCCTCGCCTCGCCCGACTGGCGCGTGGCCCGACCCTCGGCGACCGCGTGGCGCCTGCCGCAATGACCGCGCTCCTTCTGCTCGTCGCGGCTCCCACGGCCCTGCCGGGATGGTGGGATCCGGAAAGCATGGACCGATATTTCGCCGCCGCCCTTCGCCCCCAGCCGGAGCGCGTGCGGGTTCCGATGGCCTTCCTGAGGACCCGAACCGAACCGGCCGCCGTGGTGGCCGGCGACCGCATCTACGCGCGCTACGTCGCGGCCTTCGGCGCTCGCCGTGTGCTCCTCGCGGATTCGTTGAACCCGCCGGGAGACTTCTCGAAGCGGGTGCAGATCGAGGCCGCGATCGTGTCCGGCCAGCCCACGGTCCTCATAGAAGAGGGGCGTCGCGCTTACGGCATCCGATACCTCCTGGTGACGCCGGCCTTTCTGGCCGCGTATCCGGGCTCCACCCTCGAAAACCTTTTAGCTCGCCCGGATCTGCGTCAGGTCTACAACCACGGCTCTGCTCAGGATCGAGTCACAATTTTCGAGCTGCGTCCCTAGCCCAGGATGAGCCTGTTGAGTTCGCCCGATATCCAGCCGGCACTCAGATGGGGATTGCTGTCTCTTCTCTGCGCTTCGGGCTGGCTGTGGTCCCGTCGGCGTTTTCGGGCGGCGACGATGGTCTTCCTGGCCGCACAATGCGGAGCGCTCCTGTTCTGGACCCTGCAACTCCAACGTCCCCCCGGTTTCGACCGGGTCCTCGCGACTCAGGAGTTCTGGGCGCATCTCGCGGTCGCGCACGCGAGTGGCGATCCTCGCGCCGGATACGTCTTCGGAACCCTGGAGGCGCCTACCCTCCTGACTCGACTCGCCGCCGCGGGACTATCTCCTTCTACGATGGAACAGGCGTTCACGTTCGCGCCGACTCTTCTCGCCCTCGCCCTCGCCTTCGTGGGCTTCTGCGTTTCCGGGTCTCCAGCCCGCCGTTCCTTGACCGCGGTGCTCGCCGCCACCACCGCGCCCCTTTGGGGCCTCGCCGGGAATCTGCCCACCGCCGCGATCGATCGGCCGGCGGCGGCATTGATTGCGAGTCTCACCGTCGTCTCCCTTTCTGCGGCGAGTCGCATCTTTACCCTGGGCCGCCGGCCGCTGTGGCTTTCGGCGATCACCGCCTTGGGACTGATCGCGGGGCCGACTCTCTCCGGTGTCGCCCTTTCGTTCGACTGGCTCCTTCTTTCGTCGGCGCCGATGGCCGCCCTCTTCCTTGTTCCCGCGATGCGCGTCCTGGCCTCTGGCCTGCGCACGCCGCGGTTCGGACGGACATCCGTCGAGGCCGTGATCATCATCTTCATCGGGGCGGCGGGTTCCTGGTTCTGGTGGGAGCCGACCCGAACCATCGCGGGCTTCGACGAAGCACGTTCGGGAACGCCCGCGCTGGACGCGCCCCTCGACTGGGTGAGGAAATCGACGCCCAAAGAGGCCACGATCGCCTCTCCGAGAGTGTATTCAGCCTTGATCGCGGCACGAACCGGACGTCGAGTCCTGGCGCCCGTCGATCAGGATCGACCGGGAGCGGATCGGCCATTCCGGCGGGCGAGACTTCTCGACTCGCTCCTCCACGGGGAGCCCGACGGCGCCCTCACGTCGTCCTTTGGCGTCACGCATTTTCTCCTTGGACCCGGCGACCCGGACCCTGTTGTCGCTCCCGAGGGAAACGAGCCGGCAAGGGCGCCACGCCTTCAGCTGCGCCTCGCCTACCGAGACGAGAACGACTTCAGAGTGTTCGAACTGATTCCTCGCTGACGCCCCTGGCGCCGCAGCATTCGCAATTTCGACCCCCACCTCGAGAGGTTGCGGAGGATTCAGGTGGCCTCCACCACCTCACAAAACCACATCTCCAGGCACAGCAGCGCCCACAGCCGGTTGCCATGCAACTCCCGGCCGGCGGCGTGATCGGAGATCAGTCGCTCGACCTGGACCGGATCGAAGAGCCCGCGTTCGCGCGCACGCTGAGAGAGAAGGGTTTCCCGGGCCAGCGGCTGCAACTCGCCGGCGAACCAGTCGTCGATCGGTATGCCGAAGCCCATCTTGGGTCGATCGATGACCGACGCGGGCAGGTACTTCCGGGCGAGGGTTTTGAGAACGAGCTTGCCTTCGGATCGGTGGGGCCCGATGGCGTCGGGCAGACGCAGCGCCCACTCGACCAGTTCATGGTCGAGCAGGGGCGACCGTCCCTCCAGCGAGTTCGCCATGGTGGCGATGTCGACCTTGGTCAGGATGTCGCCCTGCAGGTAGGTCATGGCATCGCTGTACTGGAGCAGGCGAATGCCGAGCGGTTCGCCGGACTCCTTCATGAAACCGTACATCCATCCGTACGAATCCGAGGAATCCACTTCCGCGCGCATCTCGTTCGAATAGATCTCGGTCTTCTGCTCGGGGGAGAAGTAGGACATCAAACGCGCGTAGCCCTCGCGCGGGTCGCGGCCGGCGCCCGCGAACGCCCGTCGAGCGCGGGAGGGCAAGGCCCTCCACCGGGCGAGTGCGCGAACCGCGGGGGCGAGAGGCATCAGGAAGCGGGCGAGCTTGAAATACTGAAGCGCCCGGTACCGGTCGTAACCGGCGAAGAACTCATCCCCGCCATCGCCATTGAGCGCCACGGTGACGTGCTCGCGCGTGAGTTTGGCAAGGTAGTACGAAGGCAGAGCCGACGAATCCGCGTAGGGCTCGCCGTAGTGTCGTACGAGCCTGGGCAGAACCTCGGCGGCATTCGACTTCACCACGAACTCGTGATGCTCCGTTCCATACCTCTCCGCCACCGCGCGGGCATGGGGGAGCTCATTGAAACCGCTCTCCTCGAAACCGATGGAGAAGGTCTTGACCCTGGTGACCTCGGACATGAGGGCCACGATCAGGGACGAATCGACACCGCCCGAAAGAAACGCGCCTAGAGGCACCTCGCTCATCAGGCGCTTGCGCACTGCTTCCTTGAGGCGTCGTTCGGTTTCCGCGACCGCGTCCTCCATGGTGAGGTCGAGTCGCGGCGTGCAGTTGGGCTGCCAGTAGCGCGATACCTTCGCGACCCCGCCCTGGAAAACCAGGATGTGAGCGGGCGGAAGCTTCCGGATGGCCTTGAACCCGGAGGCCGGAGCGGGGACGTATTGGTAGGTCAGGTAGTCGTGAATCGCATTTCGGTCCACGTCCCGGGAAACCCGACGATCGGCCAGCACCGCGGAAAACTCGCTGCCGAAGGTGATCCGCCCCTGCGACTCGGCGTAGACGAGAGGCTTCTTGCCAAGCCGGTCACGGGCCAGCAGGAGGCGCTCACGATCTTCATCCCAGATGGCGATGCCGAACATTCCGGCCAGATGGTTCGGAACGTCCTCGCCCCACTGCTCGTAGCCATGGACGATGGTTTCCACGTCGGAATGGGTCTTGAACTTATGGCCCAGGGACTCCAGTTCGCGGCGCAGGTCGAGATAGTTGTAGATCTCGCCGTTGGCCATGACGTGAATCCGGCCGGTCTCATTCGAGATGGGCTGCCCGCCCCCCGCCACATCGATGATCGAGAGCCGGCGAAACGAGAACCCCGCGCGGCCAAAAGTGTCGATGCGCCCGTCGTCCGGGCCACGGTGGGCGATCCTTTGTCCCATCCGCTCCAGAAGCTCACGCGAAGGAGACCCCTCCGCTTCGACGACCCCCGCGATTCCACACATGGAAAGGCGAGGTTACCCTTCGGCTTCGCTCAGGGACCGCCGGCCTTGCTAAGGGGCCGCCCTTCGGCTTCGCTCAGGGACCGACCGCTTTGCTCAGGGACCGACCGCTTTGCTCAGGGAAGGGCTGGATTGGGGTTCAGTGGGTCGACGCGGTTTATCCGAACAGAATCCGGAAGCCGACCTTGAGCATCACGTAGATCGCCCAGGGGATGCCGATACCCCACAGGCCGGTGCTCAGTCCTCGCTTGCTCGCGACCCCGTAGCCGGTGGCGAGCAGGAAGGCCGTCCATATCGAGAACAGGTCGAAGCTGGAGAGGAGAGTCCAGAGCCACCCCGGCAGGTCGGTGATTTCGAAAAAGATTGTGGGGTTCGCCTGCACGATCTGATTGGGGTCGACGTTCCAGTCCCCCTTCAGCGAAAACACCGCGAGCATGATCGGGGTCTGGATCAGACCGAGAGCCAGCAGGGACCAGGCCACGGTGGCGAGCGATTGCGAAAATGAGACATCGGCGGCCAGGAAGAAGCGAAAGACGAAGAGAAGAATTCCGGCCAGGATGAGGTCGACCAGAACCGGCGCGATGAAGGGGCCAAC
>JANODX010000021.1:0-42938 GCA_031412915.1 Vicinamibacteria bacterium
CGTCGGCCTCGACGAGAACATCAGGTTGAGGGTCGTGGTGTCGATTTTGCCGTCGAAGGACGGCCGCTGAAGTGCTTGCAGGGTGTCGGCCGGGACGCCTGCGGGCGTCCGGATCGCCGAGTTGATGGTGTAGGGATAGAAGAGCGCGTTCTGCGTCCACTTGCCCATGGAAAAGTCGCCGCCGATGCGGGTCTGCTTGGCGAACTTGAGCAGGAAGCCGAGGTTGGTCGTGCTGGCCTCGTTGTCGGGGGCGGTGATCCAGCGGGCGCGGCTGCCTCCACCCACTGCCGGGGCGGGAGTGGCGACGTAGGGCGTGTCGAACCACTGGAAGGGGTTGTCGACGGTCAGGGTCTCGGCCCGGTTGTTGTAGAGATTGCGGTTGAAGGAACCGTGGACGTTGCCCTTCTCGAAGTTGTAGGCCGCCTTCACCCCGATGTCCTGGGTGATCTCGTTCAAGGGACTGGGTATCTCCATGACGCTGTTGACCTGGCTGTAGATACCGCCGCCTTCCTCTCCCCGATAGCCGGACTTGAGTTCCCTCATGTAGGTGAGGCTCAGATCGAAGGGGAGCTTCTTGCTGAGGTCGAAGGTGGCGGCTCCGCGCTGACGCAGGGACGTGATGTCGACAGTGCCGGCCGACGCGAACGACGGCGTGAGGAGCGTGTCGTAGAAGGTCACGATCCGGGCCGCGGCTGGGGTTGCGTTAATGGTGGTGCCGAGCGTCTGCTGCAGGGTGTCGCTCATGCCCCAGACGCCCTGAGAGATCTCGGTCTGGATCGTGCGCCCGTCGTTGCCCATGGCGTGCACGATCGAGTTGTAGTCGAAGACCAGGTCGAACGCATTGGTCTTGAACCAGCCGATGTAGCGCTGGTCATCCTGGCTGACGTTGTAGCCGAACAGTTTGAAGTCGAGCTTGTCGGTCTTCGAGAACAGATTGAAGCAGGGGGCGGAGACGCCCTTCGGAACTTCCCGGTATTCAAAGAACCTGGACGAGGCGACGTCGTCCCGGCCCAGCACGCCGACGGATATCTGGCCGCCCTTGGTGTCGGCGGTGTTGACCGCGCAGTTGCTGGTTCCAAGACCAACCGGCGCGGGCTGCGCCGTGGCCAGAGGAGCCGCCATGAGGAAGCCCGTGGCGAGGAGTGTGGTGACCTGCAGTGATTTATTCATGGCTTACCTCACGAAGTACGCGCCCGAAGGCGAATTGGAGCCGTGTAGATTCATGTGGCAGTTCTTGCAGGACTTCTCGACGAACCGCGAGTTCGCCGTCGGGTAGCCCGTGGGCGCTCCGGGAGGTGCGATGCGCGCGCCCAGTTCGGTCGACAGGTTGTCGCCCGATCCGAAGTGGCCGGAGCCGGTGAGATGGCAGTTCCAGCACAGGTTCGGCAGCTTCTGCACGAGGAGCCGCTTGTGGTTCGATCCGTGCGGCGCGTGGCAGGACGCGCAGTCCTCACGAACCGGCGCGTGCTCGAATAGGAACGGACCCCGCTTCTCCGCGTGGCACTTGTAGCAAAGCTCGTTCGTCGACTCGGCCTGCAGCATCTTGGGACGAGAGCCTTCGTGCGGGTTGTGGCAGCTCGAGCAACTCATCTTCCCTTCGCGAACGGGATGGTGCGAGTTGCGTTGAGACTGCGCCCGCTGCGTCTTGTGGCAGGTGGAGCAGGTCTCCATATCCGTCGCCGTCTTCAACTGGGCCTTGACCGACTTGAAGGAATGGATGCTGTGGCAACTGACGCAGGTCACCTGCTTCCGATCATGCAGGCCGCCAACCCAGGTGGCCTGGTTGCCCTTTTCGTGGCACCCGAGGCACGTGGTGTTCAACTGGTTCGCGGTCAGCGACTTGACCGCCGGTCCAGGAGTTTCCTTGCCATCAGCGCGGTCCTTCGAGTGCGCGAGGGCCTTGTCACGGTCGTGGCAGGTGGCGCAGCTCTCGGCCAGACCCGCGTGCTTGGTCTGCTCCATCTTCGTGACCGCCGGCTCGTGACAGGCCTTGCAGTCGGTGGCGTCGAACGGACTCGTGCCCGAAGGTGCCGCGGCCATCTGGCCGGGCGCCTGAATCACGGTGGTTGGGCCCGCAGCCCTATCCGACCCTTGGATGGCCGCGGCGCCGGCCGGCTGGGCCAGGACCCAGAGCCCCAGTACGCCCAGCGGAATGGACCAGAATGATCGTCGCATGCTCAAACCCTTCCCTTCTATTTCCGGCTTTTCGCCTATTTCCGGTTCTTCCGTCCCGAACACCGGCGCACATCTCTTGGAGCTTCCTCCGCATGCCCGATGAACGGTTCCAGTATGATTCGGGGGAAGACCCCCTGAAATGAGCCGAACTACCTCTTCGACTGATGCAAAGGCACTACGCGGCCGACCGAAGCCGGTGGATCTGCTCGACCTGTTGTCGTCGGGCGAACCTCCGGCGTTCGCCAACGACCAGAGCCATCGGATCATTTTCTGGAACAAGGGGGCCGAGCGGTTGATGGAACGAACGGCGGCCCAGGCCCTGGGACGCCTGTGCCACGAGGTTTTCGGGGGCCGGGATCATTTCGGGAACCGTTTCTGCACCGAGAACTGCGCGGTCACCTCCACCTTCCGGCGACATGAGGCCATGAATCGGTTCGAGGTGACGACCGGCGAGCGTTCGCGGTCGAAGTCGATCGGCCTCACCGTCGTCGCGATTCCGGACTCCCGGCCCGGCCACTTCACCGCCGTTCACATCATGGATCAGATCGATGAGAAGAGCCGGCTCTCCCGAGAACTGGCGCGGCTTCGCGAGTTGAACGGAGCGGTTCCCCATTTCGCCGATGGCAGCGTTCCCCTTCCTCTGCAGTGGGCCCGGCCGGCCTCGGCTCCCTCCGCCGAACTCGATGCCGCCGTGGCCGAGCAGCTATCCGACCGCGAACTGGACGTCCTGCGGGCCATCGCGTCGGGTCAAGCCAACAAGGACATCGCGAATTCGCTGCGCATCTCGGTCGCCACCACGAGAAACCACGTGCAGCACATTCTCAAGAAGCTGGACGTCCACTCGAAGCTCGAAGCCGTGGCCCTGGCCTTCCGCAACGGCTGGGCCTAGGACAACCCCGGTCCGCGCTCAATCTCGCGTAGCTTGAGGACGAGCCCCGCGATCACCGCGGCGATCACCGCAAGCGACACCACCAGACCGACGCGCCGCTGACGCAACTCCGCGAAAGCGCGCTCCGCCGCCGTCACCCCCGCGTTCGCGGACTTCGCCCCCTCGTCGACCGAAGCCAGGAAGCGTTCCTCGTCGAAGGCGTGGACGAGAACCCGAGCCTCCACGAGATGGTCCCGTCCCGTGCGCAGAGCGAAGCGATCGGCGGTGACCTCGATGCCCGCCCGTTCCGCCTGATCGAGCAACCGGTGAGCCTCTTCGAGGCGGGCGCTTAAGGCCTGGATGGAACGACCCATCCTCTCGGCGGAGCGATACTGGGGAACGTCGGGCTGGTGGCAGTTCGTGCAGGTGGACTTGGGCCCCACGCCAAGCATTTCATCGCTCGGCGGCTGAACCGCATGGTTGTCGTGGCAGACCACGCATTGAATAGCGGGGGTAAGGTTCAGGGTCGGCTTCTTCTTCTCCGTCTCCCGGTACAGACTGCCCTCGCGGGTGTGGCAAGAGCCGCAGACCTGAGCCACCGTCTGCAATCCCGGAGGGGCGGCCCCGTGACTCCCATGACAGTCGTTGCAGGTGGGTGCGGAAAGGTCGCCCTTTTCGTAAAGGGCGCGCGCGTGGACGCTCGTCTTGTAGGCCCCCGGCTGGTTGGTCGGAAGACCGTAGCGGGCCATCAGTTCGGAATCGTTGTGGCAGCGGGCGCAGGTGTCCGCGACCTGAGTGGGATGGACTTTCGAGCGGGGATCCTTGACGGTGCGGATCCCGTGCACGCCGTGGCAATCCACACAGACCGCGGTCCGGTCGTCTCCCTTGGCATTGCGCTGGCCGTGAACGGAAGTCCTGTATTCGCTGAGCTGGTCCACCCGGGTCGCCGGATTGAACTTCTTCATGTAGGCGGCGTCGGCATGGCACTTCGCGCAGAAGAGGGGAATCTGCAGGCGGGTCGGCTTTCCCCATCCTTTCCGCTCGTCGTGCGCGGCCGCGGGATCGTCGTCGCCGCCCTTGGTTGGATCGCCCCCATGGCAGTCGTGGCAGGAAAGGCCCCTCTGGAAGTGGACGTCGTCGAGATGCTTGGTCGGCTCGAGGGCGGCGTCGGAAAGCTGCCGGTGGCAGGAGATGCAGGTGCTTTCGATCTTCGGGGGCTCGGGAGCCTTCACGGGCTTGGGCTCCTGCGCGGAAGACCACGCGGCGCCGGCCACGGCCAGAAAAGTGAGGGCCAACCAGGGTCTCATGATTCAGCCTTTCACCGGCCAGTACACCATCGCGGTGGTGACGGCCATGTAGACGAGGGCCAGCCAGCCGGACGCCACAAAGGCCAGGCTCACTCGATTGCCAGGCTTCGGCGAACGGTCGAGGAACGGCACCGCGAACCACACGAGGCCCGCGGCGCTGATGGCCAGAATGCCCAGGACCTCGCCCTCGAACCCAAGGATGTGGGGCGGCAGCATCTTGAGACTCTGGAACATCCAGCCGAAATACCACTCGGGCCTGATACCGGCGGGGGCCGAGGCGAATGGATCCGCCTTCACTCCCAGTTCCCAGGGGAACACGGCGGCGAGTCCGGCCAGAACGCCGAGCGCCGCGCACCAGCCGATGGCGTCGCGGATAAGGAAATTCGGCAGAAAAGCGTGCGAGCGCAGCGGTTCGCCGGTGCGCTCGGACTCGGCCTCGATCTTCGGAGGCACGCTCATACCGTGCTTCTGGACCAGCATCAGGTGCACCCCCAGAATCACAGTAGTGAGGGCGGGCAGGATGGCCACGTGGATTCCGTAGAAACGAGTCAGGGTGCCGCCCGTAACCTGGTCTCCGCCCCGCAGCAGGCGAAGCGCGAACTCCCCGACCATCGGCACCCGCCCCGCCACCTCGGTCCCGACCTGAGTGGCGAAGAAGGCGAGGGTGTTCCAGGGGAGCAGATAGCCGGAGAAGCCGAAACCCATCATCAGCGCCATCAGAGCGACGCCGGTGAGCCAGGTCAACTCCCGAGGCTTGCGGAAGGCCTTCAGGAAGAAGGCGCTGAACATGTGCAGGAAGAGCACGAAGACCAGGAGGTTGGCCGACCACGAGTGGATCGAGCGAATCAGCCAACCGAAAGGAACCCGGGCCATCAGGAACTGCACGCTTTCGAAGGCCTCACCCTCCGACGGGCGGTAATAAAGGAGAAGCAGAATCCCCGTCGCTACCTGGATTCCGAACAGGAAAAGCGTCATGCCTCCCATGTAGTACCAGACCGAGTGCTTGTGGAGCGGAACCTGTTTATGGCGCCCCAATTCGACGAACTGAGAGAGACCCACCCTCTCCTCGAGCCATCGCCCCGCCTCGGCCAGCCAGGCGGGCGCGGTCATGACTTCGACACCACCACGTCGCCGTTCACCACGTTGACCTGGTAGGCCTCGAGCGGCCGCGGGGGCGGGCCCGACACGTTGTGGCCCGACAGATCGTAGAAACCGTTGTGGCAGGCGCACCAGATTTGCTTGAGGTCGCCGCGATACTGAACGGTGCAGTTGAGATGCGTGCAGGTAGCGGAGAGCGCCTTGTACTCGCCATCCTCGCCCCGGATCACCAGAGCCGCGCGGCCGCCGAAGGCGAAGATCTTCCCCTCGTTCGCCTTGAGCTCTCCTTCTCGACAGGCCACGGTGCGCGAAGTCTGGGCCTCGGGAATGTCCGGGGGCACCAGGTAGCGCAGGACCGGGTAGAGGACGGAGGCGCACATAGCTCCTCCCGACGTTCCCAGGAACCAGTTCAAAAGGTTTCTTCGCGTGGGCATCGTAGGTGTTCCCCTGCTTCCAGAAGTCCAAGTGTGTCTTGTCCGCCCGTGTGTGCCGGTGCAGAAAGCCTACGCCATTCTTACCGGTAGGAGGGCAGCGTTTGCATGAGCCGTTCGGCTCATGCAAACGCATCATGCCCCGCAGTTCGGACTGGCCTCACCGGTTCTTTCCGAACACGAATCGCTGGTAGAAGAACGAGACCAGGATCAACCCTGCGGCGAGGCCAAAAAACGAGAACACCTGGAAGAAACCGCCAAGGGCGGCCAGGTCGTAAAGGAAGACCTTGGCCACGGTGAGAATCATGAACGCCAGCGAGAGATAGCGAAGCCGTCTCAGGTTCCGAACCACACCCGCGGCGAGAAGAACGACGGCATACACACCCCAGCCCACGGAGAAAGCGAGCTTCACCGAATAGCCGGGGTGGCCGGACAGGGTGACGTACGCGCCGGTGGAGAAGAAGTCGAGAATCTCCAGATTGATGAGCCAGAACCCCAGCAGCAGTCCATTGAGGGAGATGGCATCGGCCACAAGTCGGATCCAGCGGTCCGCCGATGCGCGTCGCAGTAGCGATTGACCAAACCACGCGCACCCCGCGGCGACGCCGTAGGTGTACAGGATCCAGTTGAAGATCGGAAGGCCGCGCTCCTCGTATCCCAGGACCGCCGGATTGAAGAGCAACCGCCCGCCCACCAGGGCGAAGAGAATTCCGGCGAAGGCGGACACACCCGGATGCGGCAGGCGGCCGAAAAGCCAGCACAGGGCCGTCGCTTCGAGCGCCCATCCGAGGCTGACCCACTGACGGTTGAATTGAAGCTGAATGGTGAGGGCCACGAACCAGAAAAACACTGCCGAGAACAAAGTCAGATGGCGCAACCGGAGAAGGGCGCCCCGCGCGTCGCCTTGAGTCCCTGGCTCGACAAAACGGCGGACGACGGCGCCAAGGCTCGCGAGCGTGATTGCGGCCAGGGCGAACGGGAGGAGACCGATCGATGCTTCCCCGAAGGCATTCCGGTAGAGACTGCGAAGGGGGAAGAAGAACAGGGGGCCCGACAGGGCCGAGGCGATCCAGGGCAGGGGGACATCTTTCCATCTCGCGAAGGGCACGACCATGGGGAGCAGGAGGAAGCAGAGATAGAGCAGGGCGATGAAGGCCAGGGCCGCCCCGTGCTGATCCGGGGTCAGGTACGAGCTCTGCCAGAGCGAGATGTACAAGGCACTCGCGCCCAGCAGAGCCGGAAGCTCCATCGTCCAGTTCGACCGCAGCACCGAAGCGATGGCCAGACCCACCTGGATGGCGAACCCGAGGAACAGCGGCCAGCCCGTAGAGGCGAGGGGAAGGAAAAGCGGCCATCCGGTTGAGGTGCGATCGGATTCCACCAGAGCCAGGAACAGACCCAGAATACTGATCCAGGCCGAAGCCTGAACCGCGATCTCGGCCTCGAGGTCGAGGGCCCTTCCGGCCTTCCTCCTGGCCAGGAACGACAGGAGCAGGGACACCAGCACCGGCCCCGCCAGATAGAAGATGAGCGTGTTGGCGTTGACCGCGCTACGGAACCAGATCTGGGTCAAGGCGGCCAGGCCAACCGTGCCCAGCGCCAAGGCGCCCCTGAGCCTTCCGTCGTGCCCCGAGACCTCGATGAGGATCAGCACCAGAGTGGTGGCGATGCCCAGAAAAGGCCCGACCGGAGCGCCCCGGCCGTAGCCGACCATGACCGTGCCGAACAGGACCAGCCCGGCGCCGGCCGCGAGGGCGGCGCCTTCGAGGACGCGAAGCTCCTCCGCGTCCGCGCGTCCGTAGCCGCGGGCGATCCGGCGCGCGAACCCGAAGATCGAGACGATGAGGATCGCGAACAGAGTCGATCCGAAAAGCGACGCGCCGCTGTCGGCCTTCAGTCCCTGCAGGGCCCACCAGGCGAGAGTAAGGGTGGTGGCGATCGCGGCACTTCTCAGCAGCGTGCCGCGCTGGCGGAGCACGGCGACGGTGAGGATCGCGGCGTCGAGGACGGCGATCATGCCGAAGAGCAGCGGCCACTGATCGATGTATCCCGCCGAGGTGGCGAGAGCTATGGCGAAGAGGAAGGGGATCAGCCCGCCGATGGCGCTCACGCGCCGCACGCTCTGCTGGTCCCCGGCCTTCACGGCCATGGGCAAGACCAGATAGAAGATGCCGAAAACCGAAGCGATGACAATCGCCGCCCGCATGTTCCCGGGCGACATGAAATTCCAGAACCAGCGGATCTGAAGGAGGAGGGTTCCTGCGAGGCCGAGGCCCAGGAGAGAGAACCATCGGCTCTTCATCGCCACCGCGAGAGCGCCGGCGTTGAACAGGAGGGTGTAGGCGAAAACACCGATTCCCGCTTCCTCCCCGGCGGAGAGGGCCGTCGACGTGACGAAACCGGTCAGGAGGCTCAGGACCGCGGTGGCGAAGGCCTGATAGCGCACGGCCAGAAGTCCCCCGAAGGCGGTCACCGCCACCATCGCGACGAAGGCCACGGGCATCGAGATGAGCGCGTACCGCGCGTGCGCGGCCAGGAAGGCGAGGTAGAGGATGGCGATTCCCGCCGCGGAGACCGGGCTCGCGGTTCTCACCAGGGAAAGGCGCGAGACGATCTCGGCGGAGACGAGCGCCCCGATTCCCGCAACCAGCATCAGGGCGAAGCCGATCTCCTCCCTGACCAGACCCTGCTCGATGGTCCACCGGGCGAAGAAGATCGCGGAAAGGAGGAAGGCAATGCCGCCCATCCAGGTGGCGCCCTTGACTCCGATGAGGCTCTCCCAATCGGTGCCCGGTGACGCGGGCTCAGCGATGAGTTGCGGGGGCGAGGGCAGGTCGGTGGAAGAGGGCGGACCCGGCGCCTCGATGGGCGGAGCGGTTGTGGACGCTGGGACTTCGGCCGCCTGGGACGGTGAGGAAACGGCCGCGGGAGCCATCGGTGGGGGTGGAGCCACCATGGCCTCACCCGGGCCCGCGCGTTCCTCTTCGGGCGCTGGCAGTTGCTCCGTCTGCCCGCGCAGTGCTACCAGCGTGGCCAGGAGGTCGTCACGTTCCTGGCGCAGTTTTCGGACCTGAGAAGCCAGAACGCTTCCCCGGATGATGGCGAAGAACGCCACCGCGAAGGCGAAGAGCGTGAGGAACATCTTCTTGAGTCCTGAAGGGTCGGGCCGCCCGCCATCGGCCCTTCAGAGACGAATCCAGGCAACCCAACAAGGCCGCACCCTCGCCGGGTCGTCGAATGCAGTATGCCTCGATCGCATCCCCGCGCCCGTGGTTCATTTTGCTTATCCCGACGGGTTCCTGCGCCGGGCGCCGCGCCTCGGTTCGGCCCACTTTTCCGATCTATTTCCGATCTATACGATCGGCCCAGCGGGCCGAGGGGCGCCTGGCTCTAGAACCTGAAGCCGAGGGAGAAATAGTAGCTTCGCGCCGACTGGTAGTCGTCTGCGGAGAGCGGCTGACCGAAGCTCGGACCGAGCTGATAGTTCACGCCTTCCACCGGTGTAGTGGTGAAGGGATTGAAAGCCTGCATCGTCCGGGCCGGATTCTGGTTCGTGGCGCTGAAGACGGTCTGGTTTCCGCTGGAGTCCTGGGCCGACTGGTTGAAGAGATTGTCGACCACCACCCGAACGAAGAACTCACCCTTCTTGAGGAAACCCGCACGCAGGTTGTAGTTCAAAGACGCGTCGGTGGCGGAAACGGTGTCGGTCTTGAAGATGCCGCGTCCGCCGCCGTAATAGTAGGTGACACTGGAGGGGGCCGTCAGGTAGCCCGGGTTCGTGACGAAAGGACGACTGTCGACCGACCCGGCGGCACTGTAGGGCTGACCGGAACCCACCCGCTCGAGCAGGCCGAGGCTCAGCCGCCCCGCCTTGGCGAACCGCTTCTCGAGGTTGGCCCACAGCCTCAGTTTGTGCCGCTGGTCGATCGCCAGATCCCCGGTCGGCGTATTCCAGCTTTCCTGTTTGTACTGGACGAACGAGAGGAAGTCATCCTGGATCGGGCCACTCGCCACGTTCTCCGCGTTGAAATTCCCATAGGAGTTCGAAAGCGTGTAGTTACCGCCGAGCGAGAACGTCTCGTTCACCCGGTACTGAATCTGGCTCTGCAGGGCCTTGTACTTGCGGTCGAGATCGTTGGTGTTCACCACCGTGGTCAGATCGAAGCGCCTCCCCGCGGGATCCGCGACGGTGACGCCGGGCACGATCTGGTCTGAGAAGAGATTGTCGTAGTCGCGATAGATGCCGTCGAGGCGCCAGGACCCCTTGCTCCCGATGGTGCCGCCCAGGCCGAGGCTGTACTCCATTGTGCTGGGCGACTTGAGTCCCGCGGCCAGCTTGCGGTTCACCCCCGGGTAACTGGGATTCTGGCGCAGAGGCCGGTTGGTGCCTCCGTTGGCGTTGAACCACGCGAAGATCTGGGTGAGTGCTTCGGCCGCACTCACCGGATTGGGGGTGTTGAGATCGGCGTTGATGGCCGGGCCCCGGTAGACGTACTGGAAACTGGCGCTCCTTCCCGCCCCCGACCCCAGATCGGCGATGCCGCTGGTAACGCCCATGACGTAGCGAGCGAACCCGGCGCGGAAGGTCAGCTTCCCCGTTCCCTTCGGATCGAAGGTGGCGGAGAGGCGGGGGCTCCAGGCCTGGTCCTTCGATACCACGTTGCCCGCCTGGTCCTTCTCATCCGCCTTGTCGAACCGCGCCCCCACGTTGAAGCTGAAATTCTTGTTGAGAGCCCACGAGTCGTTCACGAACGCCGAGTACGTGCGCAGACGGCTGCCCTGGGTGGCCTGGAAGATGGGAGTCCACAGAAGGTAGGCCGCGGCGGCGTCGGTGTTGGAGGTTCCGGGAATGACCACGGGGTACAGACTCTCGCCGCGGATGATGGTGTTGCTCGCGAGCAGCCGATACTCGCTGCCCGATTGCCAGTTGTTGTTCTTCCGAGTGTCCTCGAAGCCATCCACCCCGAAGACCAGGTTGTGGGAACCCGTGCCTGAAGTCGAAAGGAAGTACGAGCCTTTCAGGATGATGTTCTGGTTGTCGCGCTTCTCTTCGTTCAGTTTCCCCGCCGCGATATCCTCGGCGCTGAGGCCGCAGACCGCGCAGAAGGTCGGCGAATTCCACCGAGCACTCGCCCGCGAGCGATCCTGAATCATGGTGCCCTTGACGATATCGGTGAAACGCGCGCCCGAGCCCACGATGGAATAGCGGCGCTGCGAGTATTGGGCCTCGACGAAGAGCTTCGGAGAGAGAACTCCCGTGTAGTTCGCGGAGAGCAGGTTCTCGGGCCCCCACGACTCGTAGAAGCTGGCCCGGTCCATGATGTCGCCAAACGTGTTGTTGCTCTCGAACCGGTCTTTCTTGGTGTAGGCCGCCTTCACCGTGTGCTTCGAAGTGATGGCGTAGGTCAGTTTGCCTTCGTAGCGCTTGTCGTTGACCCCGTTGTCGTAGACGATGTTGGTGAAGAGCGAGGTCTGGGACGTCTTGTTGTCGGCCAGCCGGGCCGCCCCGAAAAACCAAAGCCTGTCCTTCAGGATCGGACCGCCGAGGGTGGCTTCGTAGGTCGGGACGGTGACATCGCGGCGCGGGTCCGAGGTCAGAGCCTCTTCGAACGGGGTCAGGGCGCGCCAATTGTCGTTGTTGAAGGTGACCCGCGCCGACCCGCTGAAAGCGTTCCCCCCCGACTTGGTGATGACGTTCACCACTCCGCCGGAGAACCGGCCGTACTCGGCCGAGATCGCGGCCGTCGACGTCTTGGTTTCCTCGATCGCGTCTTCGATGAAGAGCAGCCGTTCCTGATTGCGGAGGGTCTCGTTCAGCACCACGCCATTCAGCAGGAAGAGTCCCTCGTAGGAAGCGGCGCCCGAGAAGGTCACGTTGCCACTGGGGCCGGTGCTGGTGGTGCCGGGAGCGAGGAGAACGGCGCCCCGCACATCGCGGCCCACCGGCAGCCGATCGATCTGGTCGGCCTTGTAGCTCGCCGCCGACGCGGTGGACTGGGTGAAATCGGCGCTGACTTCCGCGGTCACGAGCACCTCCTCGGTCAGGCCCGCCACCGCGAGTTTCGCGCTCAGGGGCACCGTCTCGGCCAGTTGAACCCGCAGTTTCATGACCTTCGATGCGAAACCCGGAAGTTCGAACTTCACCGTGTACTCGCCCGCGGGAAGGAAGGGAATGATGTAGTCGCCGTTCTTCGAGGTGACGGCGGAGCGTGCCCCCTGCAGCGACGGAGACGACGCGGTCACGGTGACGCCCGGCAGCAGGCCGCCCTGCGCGTCCTCGACCTGACCGGTGATGGTGCCGGTAGGTGTGGTCTGGGCGTGGGATCGCGCGGCGCAAAGCACGTCGAATATCGCGGCGAGGGAAAAGACGGCCAGAAGGGTTCGTGTCTTCATCTAAGTCTCCACAAGAAAGTGTACGGACAACTGACGCCCGTCTGGATTCTACGCGACGGACTCCCTGCCATCTGCATCATTTTGATGATTGATGAATCATGCGGGACGCGCCTATTCGGTCGGCAGAACGTGGTCCTTGAACCGGGCTCTCAACACCTTCTTGTCGAACTTCCCCACCGAGGTCTTGGGAATCTGCTCGATGAACACCACATCATCCGGCAGCCACCACTTCGCGATGTGCGGGCGCAGGTGCTCGATGATCTGTTCCTTGGTGAGGCGCCCCTTGGCCTCGGCCTTCGCCACCACGCAGGCGAGCGGCCGCTCATCCCACTTCGGATGGGCCACCGCGATCACCGCTGCTTCGGCCACGTCGGGATGGGCCATGATGAGTCCCTCGATGGCGATGCTGGAGATCCACTCTCCGCCCGATTTCACCAGGTCCTTGGTGCGATCTGCGATCCGCATGTAGCCCTGCGCGTCGATGGTGGCGACGTCCCCGGTGGCGAGCCACCCGTCCTTGAACTTCTCCCGTGCGGAATCGTCGTTGTAGTAGGAGGAAGCGACCCAGTTCCCTCGGGCTTGAAGTTCGCCGACACTCTTGCCGTCCCAGGGAAGCTCCAGGCCGGAGTCACCCACGATGCGCAGCTCGATCCCGAAAATGGGCCGGCCCTGGGAGTTTCGAACCGCGGCGGCCACGTGGTCGGGCGCGTCGTGATGAACGACCAGGGGACGGGCCATGGAGCCGAGCGGCGAGGTTTCCGTCATACCCCAGGCGTGGAGCACATGGATGCCGAGTTCTTTGCGATACGCCTCCTGAAGTGCGGGAGGCAGCGCCGATCCGCCACAGAGGAGACGATCGAGCGCGCCCAGTTTGTCCTTCATCTTCGCGAGCGGGCCGAGCATGGCTTGAAGGATGGTGGGCACCCCTCCGCCGCAGGTCACGCCGGTCTCGACCATGAGGCCGGCCAGGATGCCTGGGACCATGAATCGCCCCGGAAAAACGATCCCGGCTCCCGTCATCAGGCAGCCGTAAGGGAGGCCCCAGGCATTGGCATGAAACATCGGCACCACGAGGATCGCGACATCGCGTTCGGAGAGCGCGAAGCAGTCGACGAGCGAGACCGCATAGGAATGCAGGACGTTCGAGCGGTGCGAATAGACAACGCCCTTCGGATGCCCGGTCGTGCCCGATGTGTAGCACATCGCCGCCGCCTGCCGTTCGGGGAGATCCAGCAGGTACTCGATCGGCTCCGCCTGCGCGAGCAACTCCTCATAGTCGTGCGTCCCCGGAGGCTTCGGACCCGCCACGTCGTCGACCACGATCACCTCGCGCACGCTCTTCACTTTCGCCTCGATCTTCTCCCACAGGGGCCAGAGGGACTTGTCGAGAATGACCACCCGATCTTCCGCATGGTCCACGATGTAGGCGATGTCGTCCGGGAAAAGGCGCAGATTGAGAGTGTGCAGGACGGCGCCCATGCAGGGCGCCGCGATATAGGCCTCGAGATGCTCCTGATGGTTCCAGCACAGGGTGGCCACGCGGTCGCCTTCTTCGACCCCCAAACCGCGCAAAGCCCCGGCCAGGCGTCGGCTGCGCTCGATCACCTCGGCAAAGGTCGCGGTCTTGATTCCCTCCGCGGTCTTTGTCGTCACCGTCTTCCGCGGGTGAAGCCTCTCCGCGTGACGGATCAGGTTCGGAATGTTGAGGGGCACGTCCTGCATCAAGCCCTGCATGGTTGTTTCTCCTACCTGGCCATGAACTCGGACAGATCCTTCGCGAATCGCTCCGGATACTCCCAGTGGAGGGCGTGGCCGGTGTTCGCGTACGCAATCAATCGGGAGCCCGGGATGATCTTGAGCAAGCCGTCCTGATCGTCCTTCGAAAACATCGCATCCTTGTCCCCCCAGAGCAGCAGAGTCCTGGCCTTGATTCGCCCGAGCTTTTCGGCGTGTTGAGGGTCGGCGCTGCCCTTCGCGAGTTCATGGAACATCGCGGCGGGAACGCGCTGAACCTCGGCGATCATGGTCTCGAGAAACGCGGGCGGCAAAGGCGTGAACGCCGTGCCGGCCTGGAAGTCGCGCGCGAACTCGTAGTCGATTGGATCCTTGACCCCCGCAAAATAGGAACTCAGGGGAGAGGGCGCGTTGGGCTCGGGCGCTCGCCCCGGCCCCGAGCCGATCAGGACCAGGCGGGAAAGCCGGCCCTCGGCGTCGTTTTGAGCCACCACCTGCGCGACGAAGCTGCCGAGCGAATGGCCCACCAGGGTGACCTGCCGCAGGTCGAGCCGTTTCAGAAGGGACGTGATGTCGGCGGCGAAGTCGGCCCGGGCGTAGCCGTTCGCGGGGTGATCGGAGAGGCCGTGGCCCCGCAGCGTCACCGCATACGTGCGGATAGTCTTCGGAAGATGAGGCAGGACGAGTTCCCACGAATGCCACGAATCCCCCGCCCCATGAAGCAGCACCACCACCGGGCCCTTGGGATCCCCCTGGACGACGTACTGAAGCGTCATCCCCGTTTCCACCTTGACGAAGGAAGTCGCAAGCCCTAGCTGAGCAGTGGCGACCGAAGCGCAGACGACGAAGGCGAGAAGACGCAACAGAGCGGACGTACGCGCTATGAACATCGGGCAAACCCTCCGGTTAAGGTGTGCGCCGATGATACGCAACTCCCGGGGCAGGAGAGGCGGGGAGCGGCCTCAGGACTCGATCAGGTTGGGCAGTTCTCCGTTCAAATCGACGGGGAGGATGCGGGCCAACCAGCCCAAACCCGTGGGATCGTCGCGCAGGGATTCGGGCTGATCGTGCAATCGGTCGTTGCGGAAAAGCACCCGCCCCCCGAGCGGCGACCATAGGGTGTGCGCCAGCCCGTCGGTCGTGAGCAGGCCCACGAGTTGCCCCCCCTGGCGAAGCTCGGCGCCCACTTCGGGAAGCTCGATCCTATCGATGCGATCGATGGTCTGAAGCTCCAATTCCGTCACTCCCAGCAACGCGGTTCCGTCTCTTTCCGGCCGTGCCCAGGCCTGCATGCCGAGTTGAAAATCGCCGCGAGGCCCAGCACCCCGCCTTCGCGCGCCCAGGGTGAGGCGCAGTTCGACCGCGCGGCGGGCCCGGGCGATACAACTCAGAAGCTCGTCGCAGGTGAAGGGTTTGGGGAGGAAATCGAACGCCCCGTGCTTCAGGGCGGCGACGGCATTTTCCACCGTTGAGTAACCGGTGGTGATGATTATGACCAGGGCGGGGTCGTGCTCCAAAGCCAGCTCGAGCAACTTCATGCCGGACGCCCCCGGGAGCACGAGGTCGATGATCGCGATATCCGGCCTCTCCGACAGGAGAATCTGCTGCGCCGCTTCCGTATCCGGAGCAAGGATCACCTGGAGCCTATCGGCGGCGAGGATCTTCCTCGCGGAGTCGAGAATCACCTGCTCGTCGTCGACGACCAGGACCTTGAGTCTCTCCGTCATGGCAGGGGCCGGTTCCGCGACTCTACGGCAGGCGGCCTGGCCAGAGGCACGAGGACGGTGAATGTGGTTCCCTTCCCCACCTCGCTGGCAACACTCAAACGGCCCCCGTGACCCTCGACGATGCCCCAGACGATCGCCAGGCCCAGGCCGTTCCCGCGCGTTCCCTTGGTGGAGAAGAACGGTTCGAAGATCTTGTCGATGTCCCTGGCCTCGATCCCGCAGCCGGTGTCGGTCACCCGGATACGGACGGCGGCTTTGGGCGCTTCCGCTCCAGCGACCAGGCCCGCGTCTTCCACCAGGTCCGTGGCCACGGTGATGGTCCCGCCCTTCTCCTCCATCGCGTCGCCGGCGTTGACCAGAAGGTTGACCAGCACCTGCTGCATCCGGCTTGCGTCCGCGTGGATCAGGGGCAGATTCTCCCCGAGATGCTGCACGATGCTCGTCTTCTGCATCGACAGGGGGTTCTTCACGACCCGACAAGCGTCGTGGACGATCTCGTTGACCGCCACCGGGCGGCGTTGGGCGACGTTCTGCCGCGAGAAATCGAGCAGGCCCTTGACGATTTCCCGGCAGCGCTTGGTTTCACGCACGATTACCTCGAGGTCCTCCCGGAGTTCTGAATCCTTCCCCGCGCGCTTGAGCAGGAAGCTCGAGTAGGTCAGGACACCGGTGAGCGGGTTGTTGATCTCGTGGGCCACCCCGGCCGCGAGTCTCCCCACCGAGGCGAGCTTGTTGGCCTGCAACAGCTGGCGCTGGGCGTCCGCGAGCTTCTGCATCATGTCGTTGAAGGAATCGGCAAGCTGTCCGAGTTCGTCCTTGTTCTTCAGATGGACCTTCTGAGAGAGATCCCCTTCCGCCACCTTTCGCGTGACCGCCGCGATCTTCCGCACCGGCCGGAGGACGATGCGCCCCACCAGCCAGTAGATCATGAGGCTGGTGGCGAAAACCGCGACCAGGGCGAAGGTCACAAGCCGCACCTGCCCGGCGCGGGCGGCGCGCTCCACCTCCGCCATGGACATGGTGATGTCCAGCACTCCGAGCACGGTCTGGTTCCTGGTGTGGGCGTGACACGAACTCTGCCAGCACCCGGGCTCGTTGTAGATGGGATCGATGATGCCGAAGGTGTTGACCCCTTTGGCCGACTTGAAGGTGCGGACCCGCGCCGATACCGGCACCCTCTCGAGCGGTTGGTCGGCTTCGTGGCACATGTAGCAGGCTTCGGTCTTCTTGTTCACCATCTGCCCCGTATCGCGGGGGTCGGTGGAGAGGATGATCCGGCCCTCCTTGTTGAAGATGCGGACCTTCTCGATGCCTTCCTGGGCCCCAATCGTACTGATGATCCGGCGCACCGCCTCGGCCCGGTTCAGCATCATGTCTTCGCGGGTGCTGCTCTTGATGGTGGCGCTCAGTTGATTGGCGCTCCGCTCGAGGTCGCCCAGGAGCAGCCGCTGTTGAGAGTCGAGAATGACCCAGGCGAAGATTCCGATGATCACGACCGCCACACCCGAAACCCCGGCGATGAGCTTGTGGCTGATCTTCGGCGTCATCTCAGCGCTTCTTCGCGGGGCGGTTGATGTATCGGACCAGGAAGACCAGCATGACCAGGAAACTCAGCACCAGCAGATTTTCGAGCCCCTTGGTTTCGAAGATGTTGACGTAGGTGTAGGACTCCATGGCTCGCTCTCCATCTACCCGCTAGTCGAATCCCGTCGCCTTGCGCAGCACCGGCATGCGCGTGACCACCCACCGGAACACCCAGATCTCGCAGGAGATGATCATCGCGGTGATCCATACCTCCTGCCAGGATGGATAGTAGTGGTTCGGCGAGAACCAGTTGAAGGCGATCAAGGAGATGTTCAGCCGGTTGAGGATCACTCCGATGATCGCAAGAAGCGCAGCCCAGCGCACCACCCCAAGGGAGCGGTTGCGTATGCCGTACGCGAACATGAAGCAGGGCGCCAGGGTGAGGCCCAGGATCTCGAGGAGGTACAGGTTCCCCCATCGGTCCCCCATCAAGTTCCAGTGGTGCTCATGGATGAAGATGAGCGCCTTGAAGAAGTAGTAGGCGAACATGGAAAGGGCGGCCCCGCGCGCGAGGCCGAAGATCAGCTTGTCGAACTCGCCGTGCTCGGCGTCCATGTGGTCCTTCAGCACACGGTGGCTGAGCGTGCCCTCCACGATGACCATCGAGATGCCGGCGAAGATCGAGGAGACGAAGAAGAGCACGGGCATGAACTCCGTGTACCAGAGCGGATGGATCTTCCCCTTCGCCATCAGGAAGAGCGCGCCTAGCCCTGCCTGGTGCAGGGTGGAGATGGTGAAACCGGCGATCACCGTCCCCACCGTGACGGACTGCAGGAATGCGCGCATCCTTCGAGCCCCCAGCCACTCGGCGATCGCGGGAGAGAACTCGATCAGTTCCGCGATCATGTAGAGGACGAAATGCCAGGCCACGAGGAAGAGAACCGAGTTGTACCCGAACGAATTCCCGATCATGGGGTTGATGATGTGCCAGGGCTTTCCCAGATCGAGGAAGAGCCCACCCGCATAGAAGACGTAGGCGAGGAAGCCGTTCAGCACGGTCACCCGGACGATCGGGTGATAGCGCTCCACCTTCAGCACGTATACGACGAAGGTGATGACGTAGGCGCCCCCGGCGAGGGCGACACCTGTGACCACGTCGAAGCCGATCCAGAAGCCCCAGGGGAACTCCTGGTTGAGGTTGGTCACGGATCCCAACCCCTGGGTGAACCGGATGGCGAGGATCACCAGCCCCACCAGGATGATGGGGATGGAGATGACGTTGAAAGGGGTCAGAAAGGGAGCGCGGGGCTTGAGCTCGGACAGCGCGAAGCGAAGCATGTCGAGCGGGCGGCGTTCGGCGGTGGGGTTCGCGATCATCTCAGGCCTCAGCATCCTCGTTGTCGTCTTTGTTCCTTCGGGCCTGATCCGTCAGCAGCTTCAGCCCGACGAGCAGGGTGGGCAGGCCGAAGTCCAGGATCGGGACCGAGTACAGAAACTCCTTGGTGTACTCGGGATAGGGTGTGGTCCCGAGATCGGTGCGGAATCCGAGCTGGTCGAAGGGAACGGCGGCGAGATAGAGCCAGCCCGTGCCCCCCACTTCCTGCTCCCCGTAGATGTGACGCACGTACTGGCGGGGATGGTTGTAGATCCGGACCCGCGCGATCTCCATCAGGTCGCGCTTCTGTCCGAACATGAGCGCATCGGCGGGGCAGGCCTCCACGCACGCCGGCCGCTTGCCCTCCTGGAGCCTTCCGTAGCACATGGTGCACTTCTGGATGTCGGGGTTCCACTCGTTGTATTCGAACTTCGGGATGTTGTACGGGCAGGAAATCATGCAGTACCGGCAGCCCATGCACTTGTCCGCGTTCCAGATCACCGGCCCCTCTTTGGTCTTGAACATGGCGTTGGTGAGACAGGCCGCGGTGCACGCGGGCTGCCAGCAGTGCATGCACTGCTTCTTGACGAACACGTCGCCCTTGTCCGTCGTGTAGCGGTTGACCACGGTCCATTGCTTCTCGCTCGTGGTGCGCTCCTTTTCGAGCGCCCCGTCCTTCTCCACGTCGGGCACGTGCATGGAGTTCGCCTGGCCGCAGGCCACCTCGCAGGCCCGGCAACCGATGCAGCGCGTGGTATCCACGAGCACGCCCACGAACTCCGTCGCGGCGGGGGTTTGGGGGGCCGCCGCGGCGCGGGCGCGTCCGCACGCGAGGGTGGCGCCGATGGCGCCACTCGTCTTCAGAAAACACCGTCTATCCATGATCAGCTCCCGGGGGTGTGACAGGTCTTGCAGGCCGCACTGGCCGAAGCACCCACCCCCACCTCGTGGCAGGTCCAGCAATTCTTGTGGATGACCACCTTGGCGCTCAGGGTCTCGTCGGCGATGTCGCCGTTCCTGGAATGGTGGCAGGTCGAGCAGGCCTGCGGCGAGAGGGCATCAGCGCCGGCCTTGTGGTGACAGGTGCCGCAGTCGATCCACATGTCGTCGAAGTAGTTCTGGTGGGGAATGGAGAGAGGCCTGGCGTTCGTCTCGTGGTGGCATTTCACGCACTCGATCTCGAACTCGCTGACATGCTTGTCGTGCGGGAAGTTCCCCGGGCCCAAAGGGGACCAGCCCCGCGCGGGCGTGGCGACCAGAGCCCCCGTGTTCGCAGCGGCGGCCGCCGCCCGCGTCCCTCCGGCCTTCGGACCCGGAGGCGGCGATCCCATGCATGACCAGAGCGGCAACGCCACCGCCGGCAGAACGGCAAGGCACGCGGTTCGCATCTTCATGATCACACCTCGGTGCGCGCGAGGCCGCCGCGCGCGCCTTAACTCGAACTAGGGTCGAACGAACGCTTTCTCGAAAACCTCCCAGGTCACTTCGTCCAGTCCCTCGTCCTTGCCGTTTCTGACGCTCTTTCCTTCCTCCCCGCGCGCGCGCAGGGCCGCCCGGATCATCTCCCCGTAACGGCTGATTTCCTCGCGATACCAGGCCACCGCGTCCGCCCCGATCTTGAGATCACGAAGATCGGCGGTGAGGCTCGCGGGTTCCATGGTGCAGACCCAGCCCAACTGGTAGGGCTTGAGCTTGATCAGTTCCGGCCGGTCGCGAAGCTCCGCGTTGACGCCCTTGACCTGACCGCTCACGGGCGACGGTACGGCAACCCGGTGGCTCCCATGCTGGAGGGTGAACAGAGTCTCCCCTTTGCGGATGTTTCCGCCGCTTACAGGCAGCAGGACGGCGTCGATCCGGCCGATCGTCTTCTGGGTGAAATCGTCGATCCCCAGGCGGACGAGGCCATTCATGTGGATTCCAACCCAGGCGTGGGAACTGGAGACGAAGACCCCGGAGGGAACATTGACCTCGTGCGGGGATTCGGATTCACGGACCGATGGAGTGACGAGGCGGATGGAGGGCTCGATCTCCTTTTGGAGGCGCGCCTGCCGGCGGATGACGAGCTTGTTGACCAGGTCGACCAGCTCGTCCTCGGCGAAGGGCTTCTGAACATAGTCCATCGCGCCATGCTTCATGGTTTCCACCGCGGACTCGATACTGGCGTAGCCAGTGATCATGATGACGTCCACATCGGGGCGCAGGTGCTTGACCGCCTTGGTCACCTCGACGCCGTCCATATCCGGCATCTTGAAATCGGTGAAGACGAAGTCGTAGGGGTTCTTGCGGACGAGTCCCAGCGCCTCGGGGCCGGTCAGGACGGTATCGACGGAATACCCCGCCACCACCAGGATCTTGCGGAAGCTGTCCAGGACGATGGCTTCGTCGTCCACGGCCAGAATGCGGGCCTTTGGATTCTGAACCTCGACGCGCTTAAGGCTCTTCGCCTCGTCGGCGAACTGGAGCCGCAGTCCGACGGCGAGCGCCTCCTCCCGCGCCTTCTGGATCTTCTTCTCCTCCAGTTTCTTCAGGGTCACGCGGAGAAACAGGTCCACCAGGACGAACACTACGAAGGTGACGAGGACGATGAGGACGACCATGGGGAACCTCCTTACATGCTTCTAACGATAGGCAAACACCATCGCGTAGATGATCCAGAGAACGATCATCGTGCCCAGGGCGAGGGCCGTCCAGGCGAAGGCCCGGATGGTGCGGATCACCACCGGCTGGTAGGGCTCGACCAGGTTCTCCTCGAGCTTTCCCGAAGCCACCAGTTCTTCGTACTCCGCCGGCTTGTCGCGCTTGAACTCCGCCAAAGACATCCGCCCCGTGAACACCACGATATCCATCGGAAACTTCTCGGGCCGGAGATGAGTGTTGAAGAAGTGCACGGTGAAAATGAAACCGGTGGCGAGCAGCGCTTCGTCCGAATGGATGATGGTCGCGACGTTGATGAGCCAGCCGGGCAGGACTCTGGTGAAAAGGACCGGGAACCACAACATGAGTCCGGTCGAACCGATGATGAAGATCCCCCAGAAGACGGCGAAGTAGTCGAATTTCTCCCAGTAGGTCCAGCGTCCGTACCGCGGGCGCCGGCCCATCCCTACGAACCATTTGAGCGTCCCCACGAGCTCGGTGAGGTCCCGCCGGTTGAAGAGCATCGAGCCGGGGCCGAAGATCAGCTTCAGGACCGATCCGCCGTGTTCCCTGATGCGTTTGCGGTTCAAGTCCCAAAGGTGGACGATGAACAGGCAGAACATCAGAGTTGCCGCGGACCGGTGGATGAAGCCCGCACCTTCGTAACCCCCGAGCCGGCGCGCGAGGAAACCGGCCCAAGCCGTGTAGGAGAATTTGAGGATCATGCCGGTGAGAGCCAGGCTGATGAAGCTCACGATCATCGTGACGTGGAGCGCCCGGTCGAGCCGGGTGAAGCGCTGGTACTGCAGCGCGTGCCTCCTGCTGCCTTCCATGGCTAGAGGCTCCCCTCGTCCTTTCTGGTTCCTTCGTCCTCCGGCGTTTCGCCGCTCTCCACGACTTCCGCCGCGGCTGCGGGGGCCGGCACAATCGCTGCCTGTCGCCTCTCGATTTGCGCTTCTTCCTTAGCCGCCGCCTGGCGTTCCTCGGCTTCTTCCTCCGCCCGGAGTTCCCGCCGCATCTGGAACGCCCGCGGCAGCCAGAGCAGGGTGTGCGCCCCGCCCATCACGAACGTCCCGGCCAGAAGGCTGGTCATGCCCCAGAAGGTCCAGAACAGCCACGGGTACTTCACCGGATCGTGGTGGGTGGCGTGGCTCAGATAACCGGCGAAGCGACGCGACGCGCCTTCGTGGCACTTCCGGCAGGTCGAAACCACGTTCTCGCGCGAAAGATGAGAGCGCGGATCGGAGATCTTCTGGATGTCGTGCGCTCCGTGACAGTCGTAGCACTTCGCGGTCTTTTCGTAGCCGAGCTGGCTGACCTTGCCGTGATAGGTGTCGAAGTAGGTCTTCGCGATCTCCCCGTGGCAGCGCCCGCATTTCTGCATGATGTCCATCCGGAAACCGGCGGCGTCCGCCCTCTGGATCGTATGCGCGGAGTGGCAGTCGTTGCAGACCGGGAGGTCCTTTTCGGTCTGGCCCAGCATCGTGTGATGGACGCTCTTCTCGAACTCTTCCTGGATGCCGTGGTGGCACCTTCCGCAGGTGGCGGGCACGTTCGCGCGGTTGACCGTGGACGCGGGGTCCGCCTTTGGGAGGACGCCGTGAGCGGTGTGACAGCCGGTGCAGGTGGCGGTCACGGTGAGTCCGCTCTTGAGCAGCCCCTTGCCATGAATGCTCTCGGTGTAGGCCTCGATGATCCCGTGCTGAGACCCCTGATAGCGCACCGCCGCCTTCTCGCCCTCGCGGTGACAGCGGGCGCAGAGCTTCGGGACGTTCGTGGGGAACGTGGATGAAGCACTCTGGAGTTTCCCGAGAATCCCGTGGGTCCCGTGGCATTCCTTGCAGGTCGGGGCATTCGGGTTTCCCTCGAGCATCAGCTTGCCATGCTGGCTGACCGCGTACTGCTGAGCCACCTCGGTGTGGCAGGAGGCGCAGTCCACTTTCGCGGTGATCGTCTCGCAGGGGCGGCGGTGGGAGACATTGACCCCGGAGTGGCATTGCGAGCAGGCGATCTTCTGATGCCGCGAGTGCTGCACGTCCTGCGCGTTGACCGCCATCGACCGGCCGTCCTGGGCCTTGAGGGCCTTTTCCTGGTGGCACTTCATGCAGTCCGCATCCGCCATGCCCTGGTTGTAGAAGACCTTTCGCGCCTTGTGCGGCTGGTGGCAGTCGACGCACGCGGGCAGGACGTTCGCCTCCTTCTCCCACAGTTCCCCCCTGATCACCTTGCGGTGCACGACCTCGATGCTGGCGTGGCACGTGGTGCAGGTCCTGGCGATGTTGCCGCGGGCGATGGACGACATGGGGTCGGTATGGGGCAGGATGTTGTGGGCGGTGTGGCAGGAAGCGCAGTTCGCGGCCACGATCAGGCCCTTCTTCAACAGACCTTCACCGTGGATCGACTCCGAGTAGTTCTCCAGGATGTGGTCCGCGTGGATGCTGCGCTGCCTCATCACGGTGGTGCCCTCCTGGTGGCACTTGCCGCAGGTGTAGGGCACGTTGGACGGGAACACGGGGGAGAGCGGATCCTTCGCGGCCCGGATGTCGTGCATCCCGTGGCACGCGGCGCACGTGGGAGCGAGCGCATCCCCGCGCCTCATGGCCTTGCCATGCAGGGAGGCCGCGTGCTGCTTCACTTCCGCCTCGTGGCAGCTGCCGCAGTCGACCTTCGTGAGAGGCGTGTCGTGCGGCAGTTCCTTGCCCTCGAGGTCGGCGTGGCAGTTGACGCACTGCAGACCCCCGTGGATGGAGGCGGCGAAGCCCTTCTCGGAGACGTACACGGACACCGTCCGGCCCTTGCGTTCCGCGGTGATCCCCTTTTCGCCGTGGCAGGTGATGCAGTCGGAATTTTCCTGCGCGAACGCCCCGATGCCCACCAGGGAAAGAAGCGCCAGCGCGGCCACGAAGACGGCGGCCACGAACCGTCGGTCCGCCGGGGCGGACAACCTGTTTCCGGGCTTGAGCCTGTCTCCCATCGAGTTCTACGCTAGTCCCGCGGCGGACGGGGCTCAATAGGCCATTTGGCCCGTCGGGTGAGGCACCTGGGCTACTCCCTTCGACGCTTCGACAGGCTCAGCGCGGACAGGCTCAAGGCCGGGAAGAACTGCGGACGGTGGCTGAGCCGGTCGAAGCCACCGATGATCCCTTCGACAGGCTCAGGGACCGCCTTCGACGCTTCGACAGGCTCAGCGCGGGCAAGCTCAGGGACCCCCTTCGACGCTTCGACAGGCTCAGCGCGGACAAGCTCAGGGACCGCCTTCGGCCGGCTGGCGGGCCGGCGTCACAGTCGGGCGAGGGGGCCGGCCGCGAACTGACAGAGCAAAGCGCCGACCACGATCATCGAAAGGCCCCAGATCATCATCCGGGTGAAGAGATCGCGGGCGGCTTCGGGGTCGGTGACCGTAGCCACGCACAAGGCTCCGATGGTGGAAAGCGGAGAGACGTCGACCAGGGACGAACCGACGTTGATCGACAGCGCGATGGCGAGCGGATCGCCGGCCCCCACCCGGCCCGCGAGTGCGGTCGCTGTGGGCAGGAAGGCGGGCATCACCACGCCGGACGTGCTGCTCCAGGTCGAGATGAGGCCGGTGACGAAGGCGACGCTGCCATTCACCGTCCCTGAAGTTGCGAAGGCCGCGAGCAAAGAAGTCACCAGTTCCATGCCCCCGGTCTTCTCCAGCACCGAGACCAGCGTGGTCATCCCCGTCACCATCAGAATCACGCCCCAGGGCATCCTTCGCAGAGCTGCGCTCTCGTCCGCGGCGCGGCTGAGAATGATGACGCTCGCGGCCACGAAGGCTCCAAAGCCCACCGGAAGCGACGCAAACAACGTCCCGAAGATCCACATGACCAGGAGCAGTATGGTGAGGCTCTGCTTCGGGGTCAGGCTCTCCAGGGGGGCCACGGAAGACCCCGCATTCGAGGCGCCGGACCTTGATCTGAGCCAGGTCCACGCGGCCAGGCCCACGATCACATGAGCCGCGAGGTTGGCGAAGAACACCTTCCCCCCATGTCCAACCAAGCCGGCCTTGGCCATGCCGTCGCGGGCGATGATCCCCACCGCCGAAAGGGGCGACAGGTTTCCCGCGTTCGTGCCGTTCGCGATCATGAGGGCCGTGAGGAACGCTGAAGCTCCAGCCCGCGCACCCACGGCCATGGCGAGAGGGGCCATCAACGCCGTCGCGGGCACCGCACCGGGGCCAATCCCCGAAAGGAGGGCGCCTAAGGCGAAGATCAAAGGCGGAACGAAGCGGGCGTCTCGGAGGGTCCCCAAAAATCGTCGGGCCAGGGCCTCGAGCGTGCCGTTCTGCTCGGCCAGGGCAAAGAGCAGGGTCACCCCCGCAAGGGTCAGGAACAACGCGGCGGGAAAGCCCGCGGCTACGGCCTCGGGCTTCATGCCCGCGGCCAGGGAGCCCACCGCCCAGGCCATGGCCAGCGCGATCAGACCGACGTTGATCCGTGAAGTGCAGGAGAGACCGACCGCCGCCAGGAAGGCGATCAGCGACCAGGAAGCGGGGCTCACGCGGCCTAGACTAGCCGAACGCCGTCACCGTATAGGGGAGTCGGTTCCACTCGGTTCGACGGCCAGCAGAACTTCATCGTCTTTGAAAGTGGCCCAGGGCTGGCCCGCGGACCCGATGATGCTGACCGTGTCCAGGCCACGTTCCGCGGCGAAAGCGCCAAGGGCGCGCACCGCGGAGCGACGCTCTTCCTCGGCCAGAAGGGTCCACGTCCTGTTCGCGGAAATGAAGAGGGTGCTCTTGAAGGCGCGCGCTTCGTCGAACAGCTCGGCCCCGGGAAAGCCGGTGAGGTCGATCAGTCTCACTTCCTTGTCGATCGGCGCTCGGGGCAAAGCCAGGCCGAGCAGGGCGATCAGAGTGGTGAGCAGAGCGGCGACCCCCACCACCCGGATGAGAATCCGACGATGACGCCGGAGCATTCGTTTTCGACGCTGGGCGGCCTCCGCCGCTTCGTCCCTCGGGGGGGGACCGGGAGATCGCTGCTTCCTGGGGTTTCGCTTGAGACTCGCCTCCAGGCGGAGGCGCTCCCAGAGGAGATGATCGGAGACATACAGCAGCGGTTCCAGGGCTCCCAGATCCGCCTTGGCCGCATCCGCGGCGCGCCGCATCGCCGTTCGCAGCAGCAGCATGGCGTTCGCCACCGACTTGACCCGGCTGCGGTGCTCAGTCGATGGCGCACCCTCCTGCTCGGTTCGGGCCACGATCAAGTCGTCCGACAGGAGGATCAACTCCAGGGCCCGCCGCCTTTCCGGCGCATGAGCTTCCAGGATCCCGGCACCGGAGAAACCCAGAAACACATCGAGGTCCAATTGCCAGACTTCCGCGGAGCGAGGCGAGGCCAGGTAGCTTTCAATGACGGCTGCGTTCTCCGGCGCCTTGCCTAGATCCAGGGCGCGCGGCGAGGGTTGTTGCACGGCCGGCACGGGGGCGGGCCAGACTCCGTCGCCTTTCGGCGGTGCGGAGGGCGGAGAGGGGAGGAAGGGCTTCGGGGCGGCTCCGGCCACCTCGGAGCCCGCGGCCTCCGGGTTTCGGTCGGGGCCGACAACGATCTCGCCCGTCGGATCCTCGCCCTGACCCCGCGGCACTTCGGGTGTCGACTCGGGTGTTGACTCGGGAGACAAATCGTCGGGATCCGGCCCTTCGGGCCGGGCCGCGGACTCGATCCCTGAATCGCTGGAGGGGAAGGACTTCCGACGCCCGTATGGGAACACGTACTCGAGGCCCGACAAATCCACCTCACCGGTCTTGAAGTCGATGCGGGTCAACGGTCTCGACCCGCCCGCGTCCGGCTGAATCTCTTCGGGAGGCCGTACTACGTCCGGTCCGGCCTCGGACGCTTCCGCCTCGACCTGATCAGGGACTCTGGCGTCGGTGTCCGCCTGATCGGCGACGGGAGTCTCCTGCCCTTCTTGAAACACGGGGCGGCGACGCTCCGCCGTGATCCGATGCGCGCGAAGGAGCCGAGGGGCACGCATGGCCGCCTGCATACTCTTGACGAGATGTCCCCCTGCGTCGGCAAGGAGCCGATCGAGGGCATTGAGCACCGCCACGTTCGCCTCCACCACGGCGGCGCCCACGCGGGGATCGAAGATCTTCTCCCCGATCGAGGCCTTGAAGGAGCCGAATTTTCTCAACAGGGCGCGCGCGGTGAAGGTCGCGGCATCGGTTTGGCTCGTCGCGTCGCGGGCGAAGGAATCGAGTGTCGACAGGATCGTGGCGATTTCGCCCTCCTCCCCAGTGAACGACGGGGCATCCCAGGAGGCCGTGAGTGTCTCCACCATGTCGACCAGGTCCTCCGTGGGCGCGAGGCCCCGATCCGGCCCGATGGGCCCCGCCAGGAGTCGGGTGAGGGCGTATTCGTATTTGCTTTGCGTGCTCTTCGAAATCGGCTGGAGTCGATAGAAGCGAGCCAGGCTGTCTATGGTCTGGTCGCGCAGGGGCGCGTTCTCACAGGCCCAGAGAACCCGGTAGGCCATGATGGCGCCGTCCCGTGCCGCCACCTGCGTGCGCCACTCCTCCAACCGGGCGAAGGTCCGCTCGGCCGCGTCGAGCGCCCCTTCGAGATCCCGGTCCCGAAGAGCCCGCCGCCAGTCCTTGAAGGCCGCGACCAGCGCGGGCACGGTGTCGGGCTCGGCGCCCGAGGTCGGCTCCAGCTCGGTGACGAAGCGATCCGTCCGAGCCAGGGAAAGGCCGAGGGAAACCCTGGCCTGGAGCCTCCTCCTCAGAACTTCGAATGGTGCGGTCTCCAGGTTGCTCGGGGTCATTCAGAGCTATCGGATCTTGACGATGCGGCCCGTTTGGTCGAGGGCGAGGATGAACCCGCCCGCGCTGCGACGCTCAGTGGCCTGAATGGCGAATTCGCTCCGCAGTTTTTCGATGGTCGTGGGCGGCAACATCGAATAGACGACCTCGTCGGTTTCCAACACCGTAGGCGAGACGGTGGCGCCGTAGGCGTCCTGCGAGAAGCGATTCAACTCATGGAGGCGGGCGTAGCGCTGGGTGGGGTCGGTTGGCGAAGCTGGAGACAGAGGAATCGGGCGAAGAAAGAACAGTTGCTGATTGGTGAACATGGTCCTTAGGTTGCTCACCACCCCCCTCTCGACCATCGCGCGTCGCGCGGCGATGAGTTGGGGCAGGGCGATGGCGGCAAGAATTCCGACGATCGCCACCACCACCAGGATCTCCACGAGGGTAAAGCCCGCCTCTCCCCTGCTTCGCCCGAAACCGCCGCCTCGTCCCGGCTCGGGTCTTCCTGTGCTCGCCAACATTCGACTCTCCTCCGCATCCCGTCTGTTCTGGGGGGTGGATATTAGCCTTCTCATCCGGCTGGGGGGGGCGGGCGTCGCTACCAGTTCGAGGGCTTGTAATCCTTCAGGAACCGGCCGTACACGTGCTCGCCGGTCAGGAGGCCGGAGAAGAACGGATCGCACACCCGGGCCGCTCCGTCGACGATGTCGAGGGGCGGAGCGAAGTCCAGCTCCTGCCTCTTCCGGTCCGCATGGATGGCGGGGTCTTCGTCGGTCACCCAGCCCGTATCCACGGCGTTCATGTGGATGCCGTCGTTCACGTAGTCGCGCGAGGCGGTGAGCGTCATCATATTGAGGGCCGCCTTCGCCATGTTGGTGTGAGGATGCCTGGCCGTCTTGGGACCGCGGGAGAAGATGCCCTCCATGGCCGAGACGTTGACGATGTGCTTGTCCCGGGTGGGCACGCGCAGCATCAAAGGCTTCAGGCGCGCGCAGAGGATGAACGGGGCGACCGCGTTCACGAGCTGGACCTCCAGCATCTCGGCGGTCGGGACCTCCGCGAGAGCCAGGCGCCAGGTGTTCTGATGCCTCAGATCGACCTGCTGAAGATCGGCGTCGAGTTTCCCCGAGGGAAACAGATCGTCGCGGCGGGTTTCGTCATCGTAGGCGTATCGAACCTGAGAGAGTTCGGCGGAGGCCACGATGCCGATACCGCTGCGGCCGCCGTTCAGGGTCATGAGCCCGGTGCGATCGACCCCGCTCGACGCGGACAAGGACCGGCCCCCCGAAAGGGCGGCCTTCAGGGCTTCGTGGCTTTCGAGAACCGTGAAGACGTCCGGTCCGAGGTCCGGGGCGGGGCGCGCTTCGTTCGGAAGCAGGTCCTCATAGAAGCCGGGAGGGCGGCGGACGGTCTGGCAGGCATTGTTCACGATGATGTCGAGGCGAGGGAACGAGTGCTCGACGTACCGGGCGAGGATTTCGACGCTCGGCGGATGACGCAGGTCGAGTCCGTGGACATGAAGCCGGTGCTTCCACGCCGCGAAGTCCGGCTCGCGCGAGAAGCGCAATGCGGAATCCTGCGGAAAGCGAGTGGTGGCGATGACTTCGGCCCCCGCGCGCAGCATCTTGAGAGCGATCTGGAAACCGATCTTCACTCTCGATCCGGTGACCAGGCCCACGCGGCCTTCGAGGGACGCGGTCTGGAATCGCTTGGCGTAGTTGAGTTCGGCGCAGTCGGGGCAGAGGGCGTCGTAGAAATGATGCAGACGGGTGAACTCCGTCTTGCAGACGTAGCAGGCTCTCGGCTTCTTCAATTCACGAGGAGGGGTTCTCGGGGCCTCGCCCGGCCGCGCGGGTCCAGGAGCCACGAAGACGGGAGCCTCCCGGGCCATGCGGATCCCCGTCACCGCCCGCGAGGCGCGGTCCTTCGCATCCTCCCCCAATCGGCGCACCCGGCGCAGCGTCTTCACGAGCCGCTTCTCCTGGAACGACGGCGGCCGCGACACCTGGCCCGCCGCGATGAGCAGGGCCTGGCGCATTTCGAGGGGAACATCGGCGAGAAGGCCGCGGTCGGCGGCGATCCCCTGGAGCAATTCCGTGCAGCGACGCACGTGATCGAGATCCACCGACGGCTCGCGGCCGGCTTGCGGTTCAAGGGCCGGCAAGGCGAGGGGGCTTGTGGGCATGGGGCATCCATTCTCCCCCGGCGCGATTCGCCGTCGTTACCGCCGGTGCTACGCTCCGGATACGGGGGCGCCCAGGAACAGCCGACCAAATGACCTCGAGATCGCAATTCCACACTCCGGACGAACTCTGGAGGTACTCGATGAAGACAGTGTCTCTGCTCAGAGAGTGCGGGCTCGTGGAGGCGGCCGACATCCTGGAGAGCGGCGTCCGTTACACTACTTCGAGCGGGTGGGAATGGCTCGGCGAACTCGCCCAGGCGGCCAGGAGAGTCCGCGCACAGTACCAGGTCCCCGAAGCGGCGCACGAGGCCCTCGGCGTGATCGTCAAGACGGCAACGTCTCGGTCCCCCTACGCGGACTGAGCCTGTCTGCGGCCGACCGCCATCGACACAGCCGAGCCCTCTCGCTGGGCCGGCCCTTATCTGCTTCCGCTTACGATGATCAGGGTCTCAGGCCAAACCGAACCGTGTGGGTTTGCCCTGTTGAAGGAATGGTGACGGTGATGAGATACGTCGCGGAAGGATCGGGCAACGGCTTCGTGGCCAGGTTGTAGATGTACTGGTTCGTGGTAAAGCGCATTACTCCCGCTGTATCTGCGGCGCTGGTGGAGATGGGTTCGTTGATGGGCAAGCCCGGGGCGTTACCAGAGATCATCGTAAGCCTGATGGTAGGAGCCAGGTTCGCAGGAGTCGAGCCATTGCAGTTCGTGAAGCTGATCTTGACCGGGATGGTGCTGTTGTACTTGAAGACGCTCGTCCCGTCCGGATTGATCGGTTGCAGGAAGCCGCTGGTGTTGAAGTTCACCGTGACCGGGGCGGTCTTGGTACCCACGCCGCCGTCCTTATCCGTCACCGTCACGGTCGCGGTGTAGGGGCCAGCCGCCGCATACGTGTGCGCGAGCGCGAACGGACTCGTCGCCGGGCTGACCGTCTGGGTGTTGCCATCTCCCCAGTTGATGACTGCGGTATGGGTATCACCGCTGCCGGGATCGGTGAAGGAGACATTGAGGGTGGCATTGCTTACGCCGCAACCGATGCTGCTTGCCGCGAAGGAAGCGCTGACGGTTGGAGCCACGTTCGTCACATTCACGGTCGCCGATGAAACAGCGGACAGGCCACCCGGGTCGGTCGCCCGCACCTTGACGGTGTAACTGCTCGGACCATCCAGCAAAGCCGCGTTGAACGAGACGCTTTGACCAGATGTTTCGAACGAGCCGTTGTTGTCGAGGTCCCAGGCGTACGTGAGGCTGTCGCCGTTCGGGTCGGAGCCGGTTGCGGTGAGTGTGACCGAGCCGCCTTCAGGAGCGGAATACGGTCCGCCCGCGTCCGCGGTGGGCGGCGCGTTGGGGACGAGGCCGATCACCACGGCATCATGGTCGGACGTGCGATAAGGGTTCACTTCGTAGAGCGCATCCTGCGCGGGAGGCTTGAAGGACGTGTCATAGTCCAGCACATCCGGCTCATCGGAGTTGATGTGCCAGTCGGCCGCGCCGGTGATCTGGCCAAACAGGCTTGCATTGGCCAGAGCATGGTCGAGATAACCCGCCTGTCCGTCAAACGTGTAGGAGTAGGCGTAGGTCCCGGAGTCGAGATCATCCTGGAAGTGGGAAGTCAGGTTCGTGAAGTCGTCGTTCGTGCCGGTGGTGTCATCGGAGCCGGCCTTGATCTCGTCGATCGAATCTTCCTGGGCATAGGAGTTCAAGTCCCCTACGATGAGGAAATCGGGATCGGCGCTGCCCGTCGGGTCGGTGGCGAGCCAGTCCACCAAAGCCTCCGCAGCGGCCCGGCGTGTCTGGCTGCAGTTGCCTTGGCCGTCGAGAAGATCGGGGTCCCCAACATCGTCGCAGGCTGAACCCTTGGACTTGAAATGGTTGACCGCCACGGTGAATTTGGCGCCCGTAGCATTGACCGTGAAGGTCTGGGCCAGCGACGGGCGGCTCTTGGTGTCGATGAAACGCGGGTCGACCGCAGAGGTGAGCAGCTTGAAATCGCCGATCGGAGTGACGATCGCAGGTCGGTAGATGAGACCCACCTTGATCGCGTCGGTACCGATGGTGCCCGTGGCGACGTAGTCGTATCCCGGCATGCCGGAGACGATGCTCGCCAGCGGCTCGACGCCGGTGGAGTTCTCCAACTCGTTCAGGCCGATGATGTCGGCATCGAGACCGGACAGGGCGGTGAGCAGCTTGTCGCGCTGGCGCGTGAATTCGGTGGCTTGGTCGCTATCCCAACCTCGACATTCCACGTTGTTTCCCGGACCGCACTTGTTGTCCAGCACACCCGAGGGGTAATCGGCGGTGACAAAGAAGTTCAGCGTGTTCATCACGGCAACCCGAACCGTACCGCCGACCACCGCAGGCGCAGCCGGCCGCGGATTCACAGCGGCGTAATCCGCCGGTCCGGTCGGGATGATGCGATAGAGGCTGAAGTCGAAGCCGAGCACGCCAACCGCATTCTGAACCGTGTCGCCGCCCCGGAAGAGGTTACTGAGCGAGAACGGGCCTCCATTCGGATGACGCAAAGTGGATGGGTTCTGAGCGCTCTGAGCGTCGTCGAGCGTGATGCGGCTCAGAGCGTTGGCGGCGGTGCGGGCATTGGCGGGAGCGCCGGGCTCATCGATTGCTGTGCCGGTATAGGGACGATCCTCGCCAGGGAGCGGCTGGGCGAGCACGATTTCGCCGAAGCGGTCGTAGTTGAAGGACTCCGCGATAACCAACGGCTGCGGGAAGCGGACGAGCATGCCCTCGTAGCGCTCGAAATCATTGGCACTGGCTACCGGCAACGTCACATCGGTCGCCGTAACGGATCCGGTGCCACACTGAACGATGTTCGCGGCCGGCACCGCTGCACCATTGCTGTTCGAGCCATTGATTGTTGTCTGAGTGAAGCGCTCGCGGGCGAAGCCGGTGATACGGACCACCTGCCCCACGCTGACAAGGTCGGAACTGCCGGTGAAGACGAAGATGCCATCCGAGGTGGCGGGATTGCCATCGCCGGACAGATCCTGAATGTAGAAGCCCGACGCGGCAGCAGGGCCTTCAAAATCACCAACCACGACGCCACTCGTCGTCACCGTGCCGGGGATCGGGGTGGACAGCCCGCTGCCCTGAATCGTGTAGATCGGGGTATAGGGGGCAGCACAAACATCAAAGGCCGTGAAGCCGACGGCGAAGTTGACGACCATGTTGTCGGGCGGGTCGTTTCCGTCCTGATCGCTGACCTGGCTCGCGAGCACCGTCAAGGTACAGGTCTCACCGTTGACGAGAGTGCCGTCCGGATTGAGGGTGAACGTTGTCGATCCACCGATGACACTCGTGGACACAGTGCCGCTGGCGCTGCACACGAGCGCGAACCAGGAAGCAGTCACATTGACCGCTTCGTTGAAGGTGACCGTGAGGTTGGCGTTGATCGGGAAGTCGGTGGCTCCGTTGTCCGGGAAAGTGTCGATGACTTCCGGAGCAAGATCGCCCACCCTGGGAGTGAGAGAGAAATCATCCACCGCCAGGCCGTCATCTGACGAAGTGATGTTGAAATCCGTCCAACGAATCCAGAAGGAGGCGCCATTGGGAATGCTCAGTCCCGTGATCGAAAAACTCACAGGGGCTTGGTTTGCTGCCGAGTTGCCGTTCAGTGCGCCAAGGGTTGTGTTGATGTTGGGGCTGTTGAAGTCGAGACTGTTGTAGTCAGCCCAGGTACCAGTCGTGAGGCTGGTCGCATTCGTGCTGAGTTGGAAATCGAGCCGATCTCCGGCATTGCGGTTCGTTACGCCCGCGCGCCACATTTCACCAACGTAGGAAACGTCGAGCGCAGTGACGGTGCTGCCGGTGTTGTTCGTAAACTGTGCGCCGATGGTGGGAGTTAACGAGCCGCTGAGCAATCCGCCGAATGCGCGTTCCACACTGGCACTCGCGCCGAAACTGTTGGTATCACCTGCAGTGCCCGAGCCTGTGCCTGCCGTATACGCCGTATTCGCATTCGTCCCTGTTTCTGTGAGATCCCAACCAGGAGGGACCGTGGTTGAAGTGCCGGTGGAAGCGAGCGTGTCGAAGCTCTGCGTATAGGGTGAACCCAGGGTCGTCAGGCTGATCGCGCCGGCATCCCAGAATGTCGCCTTGCCGCCGACAGCGGATGTCTGGCCAACACCCGAGAGCAGCAACTTGCTACCCAGTGAGTCGTCGGGGTCCACGTACCACCTCGCCGAGAGATTGCCAGCTTCGTCCGATGCGGCATAGAAGGGCTCGTGGCCGTTGCCATCGGCAAGGCCGTTGACGTGCGTCACCTGCAGCTTCACAACCTCGTTCGGCGCGAAACCCCGGCCCGTGATCGTGGCCCATTCGCCCGGCTGGTAGTCGCCCTTGTCGGTGGCCATCGCCGCCACCCGAGAGAAATGCGCCGCCACAGCGTCGCCCGCGGGGTCGCCAACGGCGGTCACCACGAAATTCGGACCCGACAAATCCGCCAGAAGCGGAACCCAGGTTGCGGTGAAGGTACCGTCAGGCTGGACGGCGACCGTTTGCGGGTCGTGCCCCATGTCGGCCTCGGCTCCGCCATCGGCGTGCGTCACCTGCAGCGTGAGGGTTCCCGGAGAGAAGTCTCGTCCGGTGATGGTCACAGTGTCGCCGGCCACGTAGGTTGCGGCCTCGGTCGAAACCACGGGGCTCCGTGCAAACGCAGCGGACTGACTCACGCCAGACACGACGCCGGAAGCGCTCACGGCAAACTGTCGCCCCGCAATGTCGGCGGCATTGATCGTCCAGGTGGCTTCAAAGCTGCCCACGCCGTCGGTGCTCGCGACCCACGGCTCGTGGCCCATCCCCGCTTCCGCGGCGCCGTCGTCGTGCGTCACGCTCAGGGTGACAGTCTCGTAAGGTGCGAAACCGGCGCCGGTTATCGCGATCTCGTCGCCCGCTGCATAAGCGGGACGATCGGTGTGCAAGGCCGGCGCGTATTGCGCCTGGGCGAGACCCGAATGCGTGACCGCGGCCAAAGCCAGGGCGAGGGCAAGGAGCGGCCACGGCCGGCGGGAGGAGGCGTGTCCTCGCCGTCGCTTGCCGGAATCGGGACGGCGAGACGGGCTGCCAGGGGCGACCGAAGGGGAATTGGAACTTCGATTCTTCATCATGCGAGGCGGCTCCTGGTTGACCGGACTGGTAATCGGACGCTCCAGCGATGGCCCGGGCCACCCGTGGCGAACGCTGATCGACTTCTGGTGAGTTTGGGGATGCGGCAAGATACGCGAAGAGCCGGGGTCGTTGTCAAGGATGTTGGGATTTTCGTCGACTCCGCCTCGGCGAGAGTCCCTGATCGGGGAGAGGGACCGAGCGCGCAGCCGGAAGCGCGGCCGCTATCGCGGCCCGGGTGACAGGTGATCGAGGAAGTATCGGGCGATGAGCCGGTGGACATGCGGTGTCGTGCCCGGACCTTCGGCGATGGCGTGAGTTCGGTTGGGATAGACCATGGTGTCGAACGGCTTGCCCAGTTCGACGAGACGATTGACCAGGCGTTCCGTCCCCTGGTAGTGCACGTTGTCGTCGCCCGATCCATGGACGATGAGTAGCTTCCCCTTCAGGCCCTCGGCGAAGCTGATGGGCGAACCGAGGCGGTAACCCTCGACATTGTCCTGGGGCAGGCCCGAGTAGCGTTCCTGATAGATGGTGTCGTAGAGGCGCTGATCCGGGACCGGGGCCACGGCAACCCCGACCCGGAAGACATCGGGGAAGCGAAACATCGCGTTGAGCGTGCTGGAGCCGCCGCCGCTCCAGCCCCAGATGCCCACGCGATCCGCGTCGACATAGGGACGCTGCGCGGCGAGGGCGCGCACCGCCGCCGCCTGGTCCTTCGACGACAGATCGCCCACCGCGCCGTAGACGATCTTGCGCCAGGCCGCGCCCCGGGGCGCGGGGGTTCCGCGGTTGTCGAAGCTGACCACGAGGTACCCGGCCTGGGTCAGGGCGCGATGGAACAACATCGGCCCCCCTCCCCAGCGATCGACGACGGTCTGATTCGCGGGTTCGCCGTAGACGTAGACGATCACCGGATACCGCTTCGATGGGTCGAAGGACGAAGGCTTGAGCATCCAGCCATCGAGCGACACGGAGCCGCCGATGTCGATGGTGAAGAACTCGGCGGGGGGTGCCGCCAGGGGCTTCACCTTCGCCACGAGCGACGACACATCCGTCAGGGCGCGCAGAGACTTGTGGGCGGGCAGGGCGATCACGTCCGTCAGCGGCGGCTGATCGAAGCGCGAATGGGTGTGGAAGGCCAGGCGTCCCGAAGGAGCGATGTCATAGCCGTGCGTGCCCGGCTGGTCGGCGGGAGTTACGCGCTCGGGGATCCCGCTGCCGTCGAGCTTCGCTTTGTAGAGATACCGTTGCGTGGCGTCCTTCGGCGAAGCGGTGACGTAGAGCCAGCCCAGGGCCTCGTCGATACCGGCCACCGCGATGACATCCGCCTCGGATCGCGTCAACAGCCGAGGCTCGCCGCCCTCACGCGGCACTCGAAAGACGTGCCGCCAGCCATCGCGCTCGCTGATCCAGAGAAATGCTTTGCCCCCCTCGATCCATTTCACGTCTTCCACGAGGTCGACCCAGGTCTTCGACTCGTCGCGGAAGACGAGGCGCGTCTCTCCGCTCTTCGCATCGCCCATCAGGAAGTCGTTCCGGTTCTGGAGCCGGTTCAGCTGTTGAATGGCGACGGTCGCGCTGTCGACCCACTCCATGCGGGCGAGGTAGGAGTTGCGCGGATCGTCGGGGGTCTTGATCCACCGGGTGGCTCCGCCTTCAGCGCCCACCACACCGATGCGCACCGAGGAATTCGGGGAGCCGGCCTTGGGATAGGGAATGCGGGTGATCGCGGGATAGAGGGTGTCGGTAGTATTGATGAGAGAAAAGATCCCGACCCCGGTAGTGTCGAACTGCCAGTAGGCGATGTTCCGGCCATCGGGGCTCCAGCGGAAGGCGTCGCGAACGCCAAGCTCCTCCTCGTACACCCAGTCGGAAGTTCCGTTGATCGTCGTCTCCGAGCCGTCGCTCGTGAGTTGCGTGATCCGGCCGTCGTCGAGACGCTCGACGTAGACGTTGTTGCCGCGCACGAAGGCGACGCGCATCCCCTCCGGCGAGAACTTCGTGAACATGAGCGACGCTTCCGGCGCGTCGCCGCCGAGCTTTCGCAATCCGCCCCCGCGAAGCGTGAGCACCCAATAGTCCCCGCGCGTGTGGTCGCGCCAGACTTTCCGCGTATTGGTGAAGACGAGCAGACGGTCCCCGTCCGAAGACCACGCATAGTCGCTGACATCGAGCGGCTCTTTGGCACCGGAGGGAATCAGCGCGGAGGCCGGAACCAGGACGCTCCGCGCGCCCGTGGACGCGTCATACCGCACGATCTCGCGACCGGTCGCCGGAGCCGCGGCCGGTTCCACGACCGCGTAGGCCGAGCCGCCGGGCAGCCATCGCGCCGGACCGAACCGCGGCGCATCGTATTCCTTCGCCTTGAAGATCCGATCGATCTGTTCGTAAAGCGCCTGGGCCCGGCCATCCGAAGCCGGTTGGGCCCGCACCGGCGCGCCGCAGAGCGCGAGGGCCAGCACCCACCCTGAAACCGACCACCCAAAGCTCGTGTTGATCCTCTTCATTGCACGAGAATAGCGAACGGCGGCCCGATGCAGCGAGGCCGGGCAACGAGGAGGCTTGCACGCCCCGGGGTTTTGAGCGCGAGTCGCCAGAATCCGTCATCTTCGTTCGCGCTCAATAAGACGACTTAAGGAAGACACGATTCCATCGTCCCGCCATCCCAGTCTGACGCAGGAGGCGGCCCCGAGGCGGCAAGCCTCCTCGTCGTTCGGCCTCGCGGGCCCCAACGAAGATGTCGCCAAATCCCGACAAGCGTGCCCTCGCACGTTGTCGCAAACCTTCGCCATTCCTTGACTTTCCCCACCTTGCTAACCTCCGGCAAAAGGCGGCGTCAAACGATACGAATGAGCGGACTCGGGCAAACGCCCTCCGAAGCGGGGGTTGCCGACGACGAAGGGTTTAAAGCCCTCGTGACGAGCCACGCCCGTTCACTTCACCGGCTGGCCTATCGAATGACCCGAAATGAACACGACGCCGAGGACGTAGTGCAAGAAGCCCTCCTCAAGGCCTACCGCGGCCTCAACAGGTTCGAAAACCGGTCCGAGCTATCGACCTGGCTCCACCGGATCACCACCAACTGCGCCTACGACCTTCTCAGAAAGCGCGTGCGGCGCGCCGAGGACGATCTTCCCGAGACCGACTCCGAGGCCGGCGCCGTGACCTTCAGCCTCGTCTCCACCACACCCGGCCCCGACCAGACCGCGCATGCTTCGGACATCCGCCGCCACGTGAACGAAAGCATGGAGCGGATGAGCGCCACCGAACGCGCCGCTTTCGTCCTGCGCCATTTCGAAGGGCACACGCTCGAACACATCGGCGCGACCCTGGGCCTCTCTCTGGCCGCCACCAAACAATGCGTCTTTCGCGCCGTCCGCAAGGTTCGTCAGGACCTTGAACCCCTGGTGCAAACCTCATGACTTCGACTTCAAATCCCTCTCACCTCACGGACGACCAGCTCGTTCTCCTCTATTACCGCGAGCCGCTCGAAGACGCGGGCCTCGATGGCCACCTGGCCGGGTGCGCCCTCTGCCTGAGCCGCTTTCAGGCCCTCACTCGTGTCCTTCGGATCGTGGCCGAGGAAGAGATCCCCGAACCCGCGGGCGACTTCGAAGCGCGCATGACCGCGCAGGTGCTGGCCGCGGCGAAGAAGCCGGAAAGCGGACGCATCCTCCAGTTTCCCTTCATGTCTTCAAGGACGGCTCGATTCCTGGCCGCGGGGGCGGCGCTGGCCGCATGCCTGATCCTGGCCTTCTCGGTCGGACGCCGGCTCGGCCGGGTCGAGGAGCAGACGCTCACCGCCTCCCAAACCCAGGAGCGAGTTCTCCTCACCGCCCTCGGTGAACACCTCGGACGCTCCCGCGTCACCCTCGTCGAGCTCAAGAATCGCGAAGTCTCGGCCGGCGATCTCAAAGCCCTGCAGGCCGCGGCCGACAACCTCGTCACCGCGAGCCGTCTCTTCCGCGCCGCCGCCGAACGCGCGGGCGAAGGCCAGATCGCGTCGGTGATGGAGGAAACCGAGCGCCTGCTCGTTCGTTTCGCGGTCGCGCCCGATGCCGAGGCCAAGGACGAGCTCGACGGCCTGCGTAAACGCGTCGACTCCCGCGATCTTCTCTTCCGCCTCCAGGTCATGGAGACACAGGTCGAGAAGCGGGAGAAAAACATCACACCTTCCTCCAAGCGCTCTCTTTGATATCCATATGAATCCCCTGAGGTTCCAGAAAACCATGACCACGACGATGCCCCTTCGCCTTCTCCCCTTGTCGGTTCTTGTCGCGACCCTCGCCCTGGCGACGAGGGGACGAGCACAGGAACCCGCGACATCTCCATCCCCTTCTCCTTCAGACTCGTCCGCGCGCGAAGCGGCCGTGCGCGAGGCCCTTCAGGACGCGCAGCAGGCCCAGAGAGAGAAAGAACGGGAGGCCCGCGATCGCGCCCGGGAGAAGGCACAGGAAGCCCGCGATCGCGCACGCGAAAAGGCCCAGGACGCGCGGGAACGCGAACAGGCGAAGCGCGACTCCGCCCGCGACGAATCCGATCGCATCGACGAGCTGTACGACCAGGCCATGGAATCCATCGATGAAGAAGACTGGAGCGACGCGCTCAAGCCGCTCAACCGGCTGATGAGCCTGAACCTGAAGATGGACGCGGCCCTCTATTGGACGAGCTACGCCCAGTACAAGATGGCCCAGACCGCGGCCGCCCTCGCTTCCCTCGCTCGCCTGCAGAAGGAGTTTCCCGGAAGCCGCTGGGCGAAGGAGGGCAAGGCTTTGGAGATGGAGGCCCGCGGCAGATCGGGTCAGGCCCCGCGGCCGGATCAGGTCGACGAGGAGGACGATCTCGATCTGAAACTCATGGCCATCTCGGCCCTCGCGCAGAGCGATCCCGAAGAAGCGATGCCCATGCTCACGAAGATCCTCTCCTCCTCCTCGTCCTCCCGGAAAGTCCGCGAGCGGTCGCTCTTCGTGCTCGCCCAGATGGGCTCCGAACCGGCGAGCCGGGCCATGGCCGAGGTCGCGCGGGGCAACTCGTCTCCGGATCTGCAGCGCAAGGCGATTCAGTACCTGGGCGTTTTCGGCGGTCCCGGGAACCGCAAGGTCCTGAGCGATGTGTACGCCTCCACCACGGACAACGCTCTGCGCAAGCAGATCCTCAACTCGTTCATGATCTCGGGCGACAAGGCGCGCGTCCTGAGTGCGGCCAGGACGGAAAAGGACCCGGGCCTCCGCGCCGCCGCGGTGCGCCTGCTCGGAGTCATGGGCGGGGCCGCGGAACTGAGCCAGATGTACGCCACCGCCTCGTCCCCCGATGAAAAGAAGGACATCCTGCAGGCCCTCTTCATCGCGGGCGCGATCGAGCCGGTGGCGGCGGCCGCGAAGGGAGAGAAGGACAAGGATGTGCGCCTGGCCGCGGTGCGAAATCTCGGCCTCATGGGTCAGAAGAGTCAGGACGTCCTGAGTGAAATGTACCGGACCGACCCTGATCCCGAGGTCAAGAGGGAAGTGCTCAATGCCTTCTTCCTTCAGGGGAATGCCACCCGCCTGATCGAGGTGGCCCGGGCCGAGAAGGACGGGGCGCTCAAGAAGGAAGCGGTTCGCTGGCTCTCGCTGATGGGCTCGAAGGAAGCCCGCGCCTACATGCTGGAACTGCTGAAGGATTAGGGCCTCGAACAAGGGGGCCGGGTCGACGGGCAGGCGCAGTAGACTCCCCCCAGGATGGCAAAAGCTAAGGCAGCGGCGGCTCGGGTGGGATTGGCCGCGGAATCCCGCCCCGACCGGGTGACACCGTCAAAGTCCGCGCGAGCACCCGGGGTTCGTGTGGGTCTGCTGATGGGTTCGCGCTCGGACTGGCACACCATGAAGGTCGCTTCCGAGATCCTGGATCATCTGGGCATCGGTCACGAGGTTCAGGTGGTGTCCGCCCATCGCACTCCGGACCGGCTTTTCGAATACGCGTCCACCGCCGCCTCACGCGGCATCCTGGTCATCATCGCGGGGGCGGGTGGATCCGCGCACCTCCCGGGAATGCTCGCGGCGAAAACCTCGCTGCCCGTCCTCGGCGTGCCCGTCCAATCGAGAGCGCTGTCCGGAATGGATTCCCTGCTCTCGATCGTGCAGATGCCGGCGGGTGTCCCCGTGGCCACCTTCGCCATCGGCGAGGCCGGGGCCACGAACGCCGCCCTGTTCGCGGCGACGATCCTGGCCGGGGGGGATCACCGCATCGCCACCGCGGTTGCCCAATTCCGGCGGGCCCAGACCGACCAGGTCCTCGCCAAGCCCGATCCTCGCTACTGATCTGCGAATGCCCGCGACGGTCGGCATTCTCGGGGGCGGTCAACTCGCCCGAATGATGGCGCTCGCGGGGGCGCCTCTCGGCCTGCGCTTCCGCATCGTCGACACCGTCGCCGACGCCTGCGCTTCGCAGGTGGCCCCCTTGACCCACGCCGACTATCACGATTTCGACGCGATATCGAAATTCGCCGACGAGGTCGATGTCGTCACGTTCGACTTCGAGAACGTGCCCGCCGACACCGCCCTCTTCCTCGCCTCCCGGGTGCCCGTTTTTCCGAACCCCGAGGCCCTGGCGGTGGCGCAGGACCGCCTGGCGGAAAAGCAGCTGTTTCGGAAACTTGGCATGACCACGCCGGATTTCGCCACCGTGGACTCGCGGGAAGAACTCGAAGGAGCGCTCTTGAACATCGGCGCCCCCGCGATTCTGAAGACCCGACGCCTGGGCTACGACGGCAAGGGCCAGGTTCGACTGAAGTCCGCGGCCGACCTGGACCGGGCCTGGAACAAACTCGGAAGCGCGCCCCTGATCCTCGAACGACTGGTGCCCTTCGATCGTGAGATCTCGGTCGTCGCGGTGCGCGGGCGCTTAGGCGAATTCGCGGCCTACCCGCTCACCCAGAACTTCCACCAGGACTCCATCCTGTCTGCGAGCCTCTCGGAAGCGCCTAATGCGGAACCCGTTCGGGAGGCTGCTCTCGGTTACGCCCGCCGTCTCGCCGACGATCTCGACTACGTGGGGGTCTTCGCGCTCGAACTGTTCGCCCACCACGGAAGCCTCCTGGCCAACGAGATGGCCCCGCGCGTTCACAACTCGGGCCACTGGACGATCGAGGGTGCTTCCACCAGCCAGTTCGAGAATCACGTGCGCGCGGTACTCGGCTGGCCCCTCGGCGCGACCGGTGCTAACGCGACCTCCGTGATGTTGAACTGGGTCGGGGAACTGCCGGACCCTCTGCCCGTACTCGCCGAACCCCTGGCCCACTGGCACGACTACGGAAAGACACCGCGGCCCGGCCGCAAGGTCGGCCATGCCACCGTGACCGGCCCCGCCCTCGAAGTCGCGCGGACCCTCGAGCGTCTGTCCGTCGCCCTGAACCGCCAGGAGCAGATCGAACCCGTCCTCGCGGCACTCGCGGCCATGCCCTGAGCGCCCGGCCCGAAGGATCTAGTGTCCTGCCTCACAAATCCGCGTTACATGCGAGTGTCCGAGGCGCCCGGAGCGCAAGGCGCCGAGGAGCCGCGAATATCGGGAATATTCGGGCGACGAGCAACGCAGCGATCCGGGATGCATCGGCGCTCCCATGTG
>JANODX010000022.1:0-15309 GCA_031412915.1 Vicinamibacteria bacterium
GGGACACGCGGATCCTTCTCTGGGGGCATTACCGAATCGTCTACCTCCAAACCGTTCACGACGAAATCCACATACTTGGTGTCTTTCACGGGGCGATGGAGATCGACCGGTATCTCAAATAGGCAGCGCGCCGCCCAACAAGGCCTTGCACCAGACAAGGCGCGAAGGTGTGCTCGCTTCGCGAGCAGTCGTTGAGGCGCGCCTTGCAGGTGAAGGCCGGTGTTGGGCAGGCTAGGGATGATCGAGGATGTTGGCCGCTCCCTCTTGGTCAGGCCCGCGTGTTCTGCGTCCCCCAACCATATGACCGACGATCGCGGCAGATGCTGACGCGCCTTCTGAAAAAGAGGCTAGGAACACCTCGCTGGCCATACGTCGTGTTGGCAACGCTCATCTTCCCTTTCATCGGGGTGGCCTTCGATGACGGTGGTCCTGTGTATGGCTCCGTCTTTGCGGCCGTCTTCGTAGCGAGCGTCCTCCAGGCAGTACGACCAACCGTCGCCGGCTGGGCGTGTGTCTTCGGAGCGTTCCTTGTTTATGCAGTGATCGATGCTCCAAGATTCGGGCCTCTTTGGCTTCGGGTCGCGCTGATGATGTTGACGGCCTCACTCCATACGGGCGCCTTCTGGCTCCTGCGACCCTGGAAACAATGGCCCTCGCACATGAGCGAGGCATCGTGAACAACAACCAGCTGCCCAACAAAGGGTTGGAACGGACAAGGCGAGTTGGTGTGCCCGCTTCGCGGGCAGTCGTTGGAGTCTCGCCTTGCCGCTCAACCCCGTGTTATGCGAGCCCTGGGTGGGTGAGCATCACGGAGACAGATGAGTAGGCTTGCGCGTGTCACCCTGGGCGGTGCCCTCGCAGGCGCCGTCAACGCCTGGCTCTGCTATGCCGGCATCCCCGAGCCGGTTGACCTGCATTCGGACTTCAAATGGCACTTGATCCCTGCCGGAGCCCTGCATGGTGGCGCGCTTGCCTGGTTCGCTTTCGGGGCGGCAATGATGTTGTCCACTAGGCCGACCGGTGTACGCCTTGCAGCTGCGATCCCCCTCGGTTGGTTGAGCGGGTACGCCTCCTGGATTCCTCTAAATCGCTCTGCCTTCAATGAATCGTGGTGGGAGTCCCTGATCTGGGCAATCGAGCCGCAGGACTGGACAGAGATAGGCCTGAATCCATTTGTGTTCTTTGGGTTCGTGGCCGCCCTTCACTACCTCTGGCTCACAACTCACGGGCTCAAATCGGAGCGACTCTGGGTGGGTGTGGCGGGTGCATGTGCCGCTGCCTCTCTGGGCTCCCTGTGGTGGTGGGTCAATTGGGAGCGCTGGTACTTCAGCCTCATCCACGGCAGTGTGTGGGGTGTGCTCGTTGCTCTCGGTGCAGGAGTAGGTCGTGTCAAACCAAAGGTCGCATAACAACGCAATGAACCTGACGAAGTCCTCGCAAACGGACTGGGGCCTTCGCAGGTTATTGCGGTGTTATCCGGGCAACGCTGGGGTCACGATGGCGTGATTGACGCAGACTCTGTAGTCGCCAGCGTCGCGAGAGCATTTCCCGCTGAGCCAGTGCCCTCGAAGGCGGATCTCCTCAAGACTCACTGCTGCGAGTGCGTTGAGACCTCCGAGGCCTTCGGCTACAAGCCGTGGCCGGCCATCTCGCTAGACGACTTGCTTGCGGGACGAGAGACGGCCCTGCTGACGGCAACCGCCTGGCGCTACTACCTACCAGCAGTCATCTCGTGGTGCGTACGCGCCCCTGAGGCAGTGGACGTCATCATGGACAATTTGGTCTTCCAGCTTGAGCCACCGACGAAAGAGGACGGAAAGTGGTTCGAGGAACGGGCGCATGGCTTCTCAGGCCCACAACGAGAGGCCATCGTCGGCTATCTCGCCTGGTACCAGGAACGAGAGGTGCAGGAGTACCGTGATATGGACATGGAGCCGCCCGAAGGGGTCGCGAGAGCATTGAAGTATTGGGCGAGTGAGGCGAGTCATCGGGAACAACGAGATGCCGGATAACAAGGGCTTGCAACTGACAAAGGCCGCGAGGTGTGCCCCCTTCGCCTTCCGCTCGTGGGGGCAGTCGTTGAGGGCGGCCTTTGCAGCTGAAGCCCGGTGTTGAACGGGCTATCAGGTTAGTGATGCGATACGACCCCAACATTGCCCCAAACGCACAGGAGTGGCTTGAGCTCGATGAAGGTCAACGAGTCGACGCTATTGAAGCGCATCACAAGCTGGCGAGGATTCGGAGTGGCAACTCCATCGTGCACGCAGGGATGGATGCCGCGGTCGAAACCCAACTTGCCGAGGGAATGCCGGTCACGGTCGAAACCCTCAATCGCCTCTTAGCTGAGGGAATGGGCCGATCGGAGGCCATCCACCTGCTCGCGTCCGCAATCGCCAACGAGATGTTCGAGATGCTGAAAGAACAGAGGGTCTTTGACGTCGACTTCTACGGCAAGCGCCTGAGAGGCCTCACCGCCAGCACCCTGGGTGGAAGGAAACGACCGTGAGGCCCAATTCAGAGCCGTCCAACAAGGCCTTGCACCAGACAAGGCGCGGAGGTGTGGCCCTCGCGTCTCGTCGTGGGCCAGTCGTTGAGGCGCGCCTTGCAGGTGAAGGCCGGTGTTCGACGGGCACCAGTGGGGCGGGGCAATGACGAGCGACACCAAAGCGCCAGGAGCGCGAGGGCTGATGCTCGTGCTGTCTTTTCCGGGTGCAATCCTGTGTGCGATGGTGCCGCTGGGCCGCCTACTCTTCTTGGAAACCACGCCAGATCACAGTCTCGGAGCGGTTGTGCGATTCATCCTCTTACCGCCTTGGGTCTTCTTCACCTTGGTGGGTGTGGTGACACCCCTCTTTTGCCCCGTCGTCTTGGCTATCGCGATCTATCGCGTGGGGCGCGGCGACTTCCGCGGTGTTCAGCTTCGTGAGGCCGTTGCCTGCGCGGTGGCTAGCACAGCGGGAATCTACATGTGGTTCGTTCTGCTGGCTGAGAACCTCCACGGTCACATGCTCCCCATGTTCCCGTGGGACCCGACGCACCTGAGCCTCAGCTGATGAAAAGGGTGGGTCCTGGTGGAAGCAGCGAGGCCATGCGAGGCGTGCCGTCGAACAACGCGCTGCAACTGACAAAGGCCGCGAGGTGTGCCCCCGTCGCCATCCGCTGGCGGGGCCAGTCGTTGAGGGCGGCCTTTGCAGCTGAGCGCGGGTGTTGTACGGGCAGTTGGCTGGTCGCCCTCGCTGGCTCCAAGTGAAACCCTGGAAAGCCCTCTTATTCATACTTCCAGTTGGGGGTTTGCTGATCGCCCAAGGGCGTCCCGCAATGTTCACCAGGGACGCCACGTTTGCTGTCGGGAAGAAGGCGTCTCAGATTGCGGAGGCCGTGGGAGCCAGACCGGACTTCATCCTCAAGGGCCCCGGCGAGATTGAGTTCTGGCTTAAGCGCAGCTGTAGCGATCAGGCTCGAAGCACGGTCTCGTCGGTCTGGGTCTACGAGCGGGGACCCAGGACAACCGTGGCCCTGGGTGTCGATGATGGCGGTATTGTGAGATGTGCGGACTTCTCCATGACATTCACAATCTTCCATGTCTGAGCGCGCCCTTCTACTGGCCTGCTGGGGGAGCGGCCCAACCGGAGTGCCGTACAACAACGGGTTGCAACCGACAAGGTCCGCAAGGAGTGGCCCCTTTGCCTTCCGATGGAGGGGCCAGTCGTTGAGGGCGGCCCTTGCGGCTGAACCCGGGTGTTAGGCATACAGTGATGGGGGCCACCGGCCGCGTGGGGCGATATCACTGGGCAGAAGTACCCGGTGAGCAAGCAGACATCCGCGATGTCGTTCGCACGATGCGCACGCGCCTTCGCGGTCTGAGCGCCGTGAATGTCTCATGGGATTCGGGGAAGATGCAGGATCTGTCCGATCTACCCGCTGGGTGGTTTATTCAGGGCGAGCACGCCGTCAGTCCACCCCTCGAAGACGACATGATGTCCGATTGGCCCCAGTCGCATGCCAACTCCGGGAGGTATGACGAATGGTACTTCTTTCAGTCCCTGCCCACAGAGCTCGGTCTCCAGCCATTCTGCAATTGGCAGGGCACATCGCTGCAAGGCGCAGAGAGCCTGGCCTTTCCGGGCGGCTTCGATCTCAAGGCTCAGTTGGAGCGGACGGCTCCAGAGGTAGTCATTGGGGACGGAACAGACCTCTTTGTGATCGCTGCCGATGAATCCGCATGCCTGGAACTCCGAGAGGTAGAGTACAAGCCCCATGATGCCTAACAACGGCTTGCACCAGACAGGGCGCGAAGGAGCGGCCGGTTCCCTTCGTCGGCGGCCGGTCGTTGAGGCGCGCCTTGCAGGTGATTGCGTTCTACGGACACCGAGCCACCCCCGTGGAGCGAGCGAGATGACTGCGACGCATGCGGCACGGAGGGTATGATATCCGGCCCCCGATGAGTCACCCGACACCGGCGACCTACAGGAGCGACACGCTGTTCCCCCGCGTGGAGCGCGCCGTGGCTGAGCTGCTGCGGGACGGGCGGCCGGTCTCTGCACCTGAGGTGCTCGTGCGCATGGACATGCTGCTCCCCGCTACGGTGACGGAGTGGCGGCTCGGGCGGGTGCCGTACCTTGAGCGTGTCATCCAGGGCAGCCTCGGCAAGATCAATCGTGTTCTCCGGATTATCTCGTTGCACGCTCATGACCTTCAGCTGCTGCCCGCTCCCCCGCAGGTGGCCGGGGCAGTGAAGTTCAGGGGGCGTGTCCTGCGGTTCTCGAAGACCGGCGATCCAGGTGTTGAGGAGTGCGCCCGCAGGGTCTTCGTTGCGCGCCCCCCGAAGCGGGAGCGAAGCCGGCAGAGGCGAGGGGCCGAGGATCGAGTGTAGGCGCATGTGCCGTAGAACAACGAGATGCAGCAGACGAGGTCCGCGATGGTCAAGACGGCGCGGCCCTCGCTGCTGATCTCGGTGTTGGACGGGCAGGACGCTGGTTCAAGTCCTGTCACCCCGACCGTCGTTGGTCGACGAAGTGAGCGAGGTCGCCGGGGACCGGAGGGCGTGCCGCAGTTGGCGGATCGTGGCGGCGAATTCCTGAAACTGGCGCGATGATAGTGGGGACCGGAGCCGGCCCTCGACCTCCTCGGCGAAGGTGCGCCCCGCCGCGGCCAGCAACCGCCGCCCCGCCGGCGTCAGGTCGACGTGCGACGAACGGCGATCCCGCGGATTCTCCCGCCGCCGACACCACCCGGCCGCCTCGATCCGATCAACGAGCTTGCTGGTCCCGCCCACGGTAATCGAAAGCGCGTCCGCGATTTCCTGAACCCGGCAGTCCGCCGTACGCGCGATCACCTGCATGGGTTCGAAGTAGTGAAGCTCGAGCCCGTGCTCGGATCTTAGGCGTGCAGCCACCGTGTCCCACAACTCGGTCTCGAACCGAATCAGGTCGCTAAACAGTAAGGCTGAATCCACGATGCCCCTCTTGACAATATATATTCCACGGAAGATAACATAACCCATTGCGTTCCATTAAACCAATTTCTGGAGGATTTCTATGTCGAACGATTCCGAACCAATTCACGGTCTGCTGGCCACATACGAGCGATCCCTGAACATGAGTAACGCGGATCTGGCCGCGTCTTGCTACACGGCCGACGGTATCTTCATGCCCACGACGCTGCCCACAGCTGCCGGCAAGGAACTGCGGACGGCCTACGCCAACATCTTCGCCGCAATCCGGCTCAAGGTCACGTTTTCTGTCGACGAACTGGTGATCGCCGGTAACGACACGGCCTACGCGCTGACCCGGAGCAACGGCGAGGTGACGATTCTCGCGACCGGCTCGACCAACCCCGAGGCGAATCGCGAAATGTTCATCTTCCGTCGTGAGGCGGGCGAGTGGAAGATCGCCCGCTACATGTTCAACAAGGCGGCCTGATGCAGCGGTCACACGGGTGCAGCAGGGGGCACCTCCCCAACTGGACGAAGCTCGGGCTAAGGTCATCACCGGCCCGACGGTCACAGTAGGGCTCTTGACCACCGCAACGCCCAAGAAAACCGCACTCGATAACTGATTGAGAGCATAGACCTTTGCAAACAAAGGAGACAACAGAACCATGAGCAAGAAGATTATCGACGCCAAGGGCGGCAAGAGAAGAATCATGAACACGCAACGAATCCGACTCGCAGCCCTGCCCCTAGTCGCGGCGCTGCTAATGCCGACTGTCACGGCCGCACAGCAGCGCGAGCAACTGCCGGACTACATTCCGGTGCTTGCTTCTGTCAAAGTGAGGGCTCTCGCCGTCGACCCGAACAAAGGTTACCTCGTGAAACAGGTAAAACTTGGAGTCTATGTCGTGACGGAGGGGCTTTATCAGTCGGCATTCGTGACCACCGGAAGCGGCGTCATCGTTTTCGACGCGCCACCGTCGTTTGCGGCAAAGTTGCCGCAGGCGATTGCGGAGGTGACGAACGAGCCGATCAAGATGTTGGTCTATTCGCATAGCCATCTCGACCACATCTCGGGAGCCGGCAGCCTCACCAACCAGGCGAAGGGCCTAACGATTCTCGCGGAGGAGGAAACAGCCAACTTCCTGCGCGAGAAGAACGATCCGCGGCGTCTGGTGCCAACGAAAACCTTCAAAGACCGTTACACGATCAAGATGGGCTCGATGGTCGTGGAGTTGAAGAAGGGTAGGTGGCATTCTCCGGAAGGAGACCTATTCTTCTATATCCCAAGCCGGAAGTTTCTAATGGCGATCGATACGCTGGCTGCGGGCCACGTGCCGTTCATGGACTTCGATCTATCCATGAACATGCATCAATACCTGAAAGTCTTCGACGAGCTGCTTGCCTACGACTTCGATGTGCTCGTGCCCGGCCACCTCACGTATCTCGCGGACCGGAGCGATGTCCAGATGACAAAAGACTACACCCAGGACGTGTACAAGACGGTCAAGCGGATTCACGACGGCACGGACCAGTTGGCGGTCTTTAGTAAGGCAGCCGAGAAGTACACTTGGGACAACAAGTTCGCGCTCTTCCGGACGCTATTGGATGGAGTGATGGGGCAGTGCGCGGTTGAAATCCAGTCACGCTGGGCGGACAAGCTGGCAGGAGTCGACGTGTTCGGCACCAGCCATTGCCGCGCCGCGTTGATCTACGCTCGCTGGGACGACTGATCGTGCCCACGCACGAAAGCGGTGGACAGACCCGTGGCGAACCCACAGGCGACCCAACGCATCCGGCCGTGTCGCGCACGATGCGCGCGGTGGTGCTGAGCCAGCCCGGTGGGCCCGAGAACCTGGTGTTGTCGACCTTGCCGCTGCCACGTCCGCGGCCCGGCTGGGTGCGCGTCGCGGTGCGCGCGTTCGGTTTGAACCGCTCCGAGCTTCACACGCGGCTGGGACTGTCGCAGGGCGTCTCGTTTCCGCGCGTGCTGGGCATCGAGGCGGTGGGCGTGATCGACGAACTGCCTGAAGGCGAAAGCGACGGCCACATCGCCCTGGGCCAGCAGGTCGCCACCCTGCTCGGCGGCATGGGCCGGGTCTTCGACGGCGGCTACGCCGAACATGTGGTGGTGCCGCGCCAGCAGGTGATCCCGTTCGACTCGAGTCTGCCCTGGGCCGTGCTCGGCTCCGTTCCCGAGACGCTGCAGACGGCACATGGCTCGCTGGGCATCGGGTTGAACCTGCAGCCAGGACAGACCCTCCTCATCCGCGGCGGCACGTCGGCGCTGGGCCTGGCCGCTGCGACATTGGCCAAGGACCTGGGCGCCACGGTGCTGGCCACGACGCGTCAGCCCGAGCGGGCCGCGGCGCTGCGCGCCCAGGGTGTCGAACACGTGGTCATCGACGAAGGGCAGATCGCGCGCGCCGTGCGAGCCATCGCGCCCGAAGGCGTGGACGCCGCGCTGGAACTGGTGGGCACGCCGACCTTGCCCGACACCTTGCGCGCCACGCGTGTGCACGGCACGGTCTGTTTCACCGGCATGCTGTCCAACCGTTGGACGGTGAGCGAGTTCTACCCCATCGACTACATCCCGCGCGGCGTCAGGCTCACGGCCTACGCCGGCGGTGCCGACGACCTGCCGGCGCAGGTGCTGCAGGCCTATCTCGACCGTCTGGCTGCAGGCGACCTGGCCATTGGGCCGCTGCACACCTACACGCTGGACGACATCCCGCGGGCTCATGCGGACCTCGAACACAATCGTGTCTTCGGCAAGCTGGTGGGCGTGATCGACCCCGCCGACCTCGCCATCGCTGTGCAGCGATAAGCCATCATGCGAGCAGCCTGGAGGGTTTCCATGTCGAACGATTCCGAAGCAATTCACGGCCTGCTGGCCATATACGAACGATCCCTGAACACGAGTAACGCGGATGTGGCCGCGTCGTGCTACACGGCCGACGGTATCTTCATGCCCACCACGCGGCCCACAGCTGCCGGCAAGGAACTGCGGACGGCCTACGCCAACATCTTCGCGGCAATCCGGCTCGAGGTCACTTTCTGTCGACGAACTGGTGGTCGCCGGTAACGACACGGCCTATGCGCTGACCCGAAGCAACGGCGAGGTGACGATTCTCGCGACCGGCTCGACCAACCCCGAGGCGAATCGCGAAATGTTCATCTTCCGTCGTGAGGCGGGCGGGTGGAAGATCGCCCGCTACATGTTCAATAAGGCGGCCTGATGCAGCCGTCACTCGGGTGCAACCTCCCTGACTGGATGAACTTCGGGCTAAGGTCATCACCGGCCCGACGGTCACAGTAGGGTGCATGGCATTCGATTTCCCGACTGTTGAGCCCTTGCTTCAAGTCGTAGCCCACGTCGAGATCCTCCCAACCGATCCAGCGACGTCGAGGGCAAGTGGGGGATGGAGCGGAATCGGTATCCACCCCGTGGCTCAAGCCCGCTGGGATGCAGGGCTGAGAGATTGAGGAATCGCATTCATCGGGGGCCGTCCAGCAAAGGAATGAACCTGACGAGGTCCACGCAAACGGAGTGCGGCCCTCGCAGGTTATTCCAGGGTGCTGAGGTGGACCAGCGTGAAAGGACAGAGTCGGGAGGATCGGACTAAGATCCCAATCGGAGTGGAAATGCAGAACAACTTCGTGGATAGGAATTCATTATGAGCAATGTTCAGTTCGCGAAAGATATCTATGCCGCGTTCGGGCGCGGTGACATCCCGGCTGTACTGGCCGGGTTCGATCCTGGGATCGAATGGCGAGAAGCCGAGGGCCATCCCTACAAGCCGGATGGAGCGGCTTGGGTCGGCCCGCAGGCCGTGCTCGAAAAGCTCTTCATGCGGATCGGGTCGGAGTGGGAAGGTTTCACTGTCAACGTGCGGACGCTCCACGACGCCGGGGAACACGTTGTGATGGAAGGCCGCTACACTGGCAAGTACAAGGCCTCCGGTAAGAGCCTCGATGCCCAGGTGTGTCACGTTCTACGCTTTCAAGATGGCAAGCTGGTTCGCTTCCAACAGTATGTAGACACGGGACAGATGCAGGCGGTCATGGCGACGCGTTGAGCATAGCGAAGGGGTCGGAAGGGCCGTCGAACAACGCGCTGCAACTGACAAAGGCCACGAGGTGTGCCTCCTTCGCCTTCCGCTCCTGGGGGCAGTCGTTGAGGGCGGCCTTTGCAGCTGAGCGCGGGTGTTGAACTAAACCGCTTCGCGGTGGAGAACGGACACGCCCCCCTGACCTGAAACGGGCTCGAGGACTACGTTCCTTGTGAGTTGTTTTTCACAAGGAGCGCTGCGCGGGCTTGCGCCGAGGACGCAGGGCGCGTACCTTCACTGGATTCGCCGGCTGGTGAAGGCATAATCACGCTCGGCCATCCGCGTTCGGGCCTGAGTCCTCCGGGCGCCTCGCAAGGGCCCTAAGCGAACCGGGCCGGGCCGGTCTTGACGGGTCAACCCCGTTTGTTTTATCTACGCTCGCCACAAGAATCACCGCCGCCTGGCCACGTGCTGCCGGACCCAGTCTGCAAGTTCGTCCTCCGTCACATTTCCGTCTGCGAGAGCGAGGATTTCCGTGACAACCTCAGCCTCGGCGGCTTCGAAATCCTGGCCGTTCGTACCCAGGAACGTCACCATGGCCAGGAACCCAATGCGCTTATTGCCGTCCCGATAGGGATGGTTCCTGACGAACCCGAACGCATAGGCTGCGCCCAGGGCCGACAGGTCGGCCGGACCCGCGTAGTGCCACTTCTGTTGGGGTCGTGCAAGGGCCGACTCGACAGCGTTCTCGTCGCGGACTCCCGGCAGGCCGCCATGCTCGCGTATCTGGTCGCTGTGGATCGCATCGGCCACGACCCTGCTGAGCCAGACCGGCTCACGCGGACGCCTGGCCACCGGCTATTTCGCCAGCTCTCGCAGGGCGTTCCGGTACTTCTTCGCCGCCTTGGCGGCCACTTTCAGGGCGCGTTCAGCCTCGGGGTCGTAGGGCGTCAGCAGGATGCCCCGGTCCGTCTCGACGGCGAGCACGCGATCACCGGCTTCGAGTCGAAGGCGGTCCGCCATGTCTTTCGGCAACGTGGCGCTCACCGAACCACCCGCTTGCCGCAGCGTGACTTCTTTGTTCATACCCGACAGTAGCATATTAGTGCTACGGCAACGCCACCGCGGCTCGCTACCGTCGGCGCGCCGGTGGGAAGTGGTGCGTGCCGCGGCCTGAAGCCGGGCGTCAGGCCTTGTGGGGTCTTCCCTGCTCCAGGGAGAGCAGGGCTTCCTTCCTCCAGAGCCCACCGCCGTAACCTCCCAGAGCCCCGCTCTTGTTGACCACGCGGTGGCAGGGAACCAGGATGGTTATCCGATTGCGTCCGTTGGCGCTCCCCACGGCTCTGACCGCTCCTTTGGAGCCGATCCGCGCGGCCAGATCCTCGTAGCTGATCGTTTCGCCATACGGAATCTCGACCAGCTGATTCCAGACCTTGGTCTCGAAGGGTGTTCCGGGGAAGGCGATAGGCACGGAGAAAGCCCGCCTCTTCCCGGCGAAATACTCCTCGAGCTCGCGCCGGGTCCGCCTGATGATGTCGTCGTCCTTGGGGACGAAGCCGACCCTGAAGCGCTTCTTCAAGGTCTCGATCTGCGCCTCCATCATCCGGCGGTTGGTGAACTCCAGAAAGACGAGAGCGCTTCCGTCCGACCCTCCGACCATGGGACCAAGCGGTGTTTCGACCAGGGCCATGTGAATGGCCCGAGCCTGGTCCGCCTTGCCCGCGGGCTCGCCAAAGACCTTGGAGAAGGCATCGCGGAAACCGGAGAGCGACTCGAAGCCCGCGTCGGCCGCGGTGTTGTCGAGGTCGAAACCGAGGCGAAGCTGGGACAGGGCGCCAGAAAGGCGGCGAGCGCGTGAGTAGGCCTGGAAGGTCATGCCGAAGTGCTCCTGAAAGTAACGGCGGGCGCGGGCTGGATCGATGCCCTGTTGGGAAAGTTCGAAGTCCTTGAACCGCGCACCCTCGCGCGATTCGACCCGCGCCAGCAGGTTCTTCACCCAGGCCGGGTGAGACCCGATGGAGAGGAGCGGTTTGCAGCGAAGGCAGGCGCGGTAGCCGGCAAAGAGAGCGTCTTTGACCGCGGAGAAGAACTGGACGTTCTCGCGCCTCGGTGTCTTCGCGCGGCATGACGGCCGGCAGAAGATGCCGGTCGTGCGCACGCCCGTGTAGAAGAGGCCGTCGAACGACGAGTCCTTCCGCGCGATCGCGGCAAGCATGGCGCTTTCCGGGGGCAGGGCGCGGCGGGGATTCGGGTCAATCATGGTCATCGTCATGAACGTAGCGTAGGTCAGCGATCGATCTCTGTTCCACCGAAAAACGAACCGGGAATTCCCGGGCTCCGGAGCGCTAATCCCAGGGCGACGCCGAACAACACCAGGCTCGCGTACTGGAGCGGGCCCGCGGCCACCAGAAGAAGGGCGCCCACGATCGCAAAGAGAAAACGATGACCCGCGGTCAGTTCTCGAAACAGGAAGCCGGACGCGGACGCGGACCCGGCCACCACGATGGCCGTAGTGAAGGATCCCGAACTGAATATGGACAGCCAGGGGGCTTGAAGCAGCAGCCCCAAACCATCCGCCCGCATGGTGAAGGCGAGCGGGACCAGGAATGCGGGAAGCGTGTAGCGCAGTGTGGCGATGACCGTTCGGTAGGGATCTCCATGGCAGATCGTGGCCGCGGCCATGGGAGAGAGTGCGGTGGGCGGAGACACTTCCGACAAGACCGCGTAATAGAAGATGAACATGTGTGCGGCCAGTTCGTTCACGCCGACCTGGATGAGAGCGGGCGCGATCGTCACCGCGGAGAGGATGTAGGACGCGGTCACGGGGACGGAAAGGCCGAGCACGGACACCGAAACTGCGGACAGGAGAATCACACCGGTGGGGTTGGAGCCGGCGAGGGAAACGATGAGTCCCGCCACCTTGAGACCAAGGCCGGTCAAGGTCAGGCCGCTGACCAGGATTCCCGCACACGCGGTGGTGGCGATGACGGGAACGAGAGATGCGCCGGCCCCGATGAGGGCGCGGCGCAGCGGCCCGAGGGTCAAGGCCCGGGCACGATTCGCGAAACTCAAGAGAACCGCGGCACAAGAGGCGAGAAAAGCCGCGCGGGTCGCCGAGTATCCGCTCAGAAGAAAGACGATGATCAGCAGGGGCGAGACGAGGTGATGCCCACCCGCACGGAGGACCGCGCCCACGCGCTTCCGCTCCGTTGGCTCGCCGGCGGCGAAAGGCGCCACCCCCTTCGGAACGTCCGCTTCGATCATCAACAGGATTCCGAAGTAGTAGAGCAGTGTCGGAATCGTGGCCATCACCAGAACCTGGCCGTACGAGATCTTCAGGAACTCGGCGATCAGGAAGGCTGCAGCGCCCAAAGTGGGCGGAGAGAGGATGGCCCCAATGCCCGCGGCGGCCAAGAGCGCTCCCGCGTTCTCGCGCGCGAAACCGGCGCGTTTCAAGAGTGGAGCGGCGGCACCCCCCAGGGTGAGCGTCGTGGCTACACCACTGCCCGAAACCGAGCCCAGCAGGAAGCCCGCAAGGGTCACCGCGCGCGCTGCGCCGCGGGCGGAATGGCCTCCCGAGAAAGCGGCGAACGAGAGGTCCAGGAAGAACTGCGCGGCGCCGGACGCCTCGAGCAACGCGCCATAGATCGCGAAGAGGCCGATGGTGGTCGCAGCCACGTCGAGGGGAACCCCAAAGACGCCTTCGAAGCCCATGACCATCGATCCGACAAGGCGGGGAATGTCGTAGCCGCGATGGGCGATCATCGAGAGGCCGAATCGATCCAGCTCGGAGCCCCAAAGCACGTAGGCGATGGTCGCCAGGGAGAGAACCGGCAAGGCGGCGCCGGTCGACACCCACGCTGCTGCGACGACCAGGGCAAGAAGTCCCAGGCCAAGACCAAGATCCATCACGGTGGGTTCGGAGGCGCGAGCGAGGAAGCCGCGCCCCTGAGACGCGATCGAAGCCGCAATGCCAAGGGCGACGAGGGCCAGGCCGTATGGAATGACGCCGCCCCTCCGGTTCTTCACCTGCAGGGTCAGAAAGGCGAGAGCGAGACCGAGACCGAGAACGATGGCGCGGAAGCGAAGCGTTTCGACTACCGTGACTTCCCCGAGCAGGACGAGGAGCGAAAGCGCGATCGCCACCACGGTCGCGCCCTGCGGGGCCGTCTGCAGGCGGCGCACCATCGCCTCCTCAGCGTCTTGGGGAGGGGCCTTTGGCCGGAGCTCAGTCACGTGAGCGAGCGTACACCGCCGCCGAACGGGCGCAAGCGCCGCCCCCGGCAAGGGCCTGCCCTGCCAAACGCTCCCCCAGCCTGGCATCGCACGCGCGCGGAACCTCTCGCACGCCACCATGAAGAACATCCGCCAGAACCTCTTCTTCGCTTTCATCTACAACTCGCTCGGCGTGCCGGTGGCCGCGGGCGTTCTCTACCCGTTCTTCGGCCTGTTGCTCTCGCCCATGTTCGCGGCGGCCGCGATGAGCCTCAGCTCGGTTTCGGTGATCGGCAACGCGCTGCGACTGAGGAGTGCGCGGATCTAAGACGGCCAGTCCGAACCGGGCCGAGGGACGCCGGTTCAAAGGGGCGCTCGCCGTGGCGGTCGGCCCGCACAAGATCGTGACCTGGATCTCGGCGGACGGGATTAGAGGGGATGCTCCGCTCTCAATGGTCGTGCGTTGGCGGAACGATTGACTCCAGCGCCACCACGAGGCCCGGCAAGTCCTCCTTGACGACCTGCCACACGATGTCCTCGTCAACGCCAAGGTAGTCATGGACAACTTTATGGCGCATGCCCACGATGTCCGCCCAGGGGATCTCGGGATGGACACCAGTGAACTCACGGGATATCTGGCGGGCGGCCTCGCCGATGACTTGAATGAGATGCGTCAGCGCCAGGCGGAGATTCTCGTCCTCGTCATACGTCCGGCGCGAGAGCCCACGCGTCTTGTCGACTGCCTTCCTCGCGGTGTCGAGCATGTGCCCGACATAGACCACATCACGCGGCGACATACAGAGGTTCGGCGCCCTCCAGGACCTGATCACGGATTCGCGCATTGAGGAACTTCGGCGTCACCAGGTCCACGCGCCGGCCCTGGAGCAAACCGGAGAGCTCCCGTTCCATGCTCATGAACTCGAAGCCCGGGACATGGCCGGGTTGGAACTCAACCAACACGTCGACATCGCTCTCGGGGCCGAAATCGTCTCGAAGGACAGATCCGAACAGCGCCAGTCGTGTGATGTGGTGCCGGCGGCAGAACGAGGAGACGGCGTCGCGATCGATGGAGATCCGTGGGTTCATGGCCTCAGCCATGATACGCGCCACGCCGCCACTCCGATGATAGGGAGTGGCGTACTCGTAATCGTCACGTATCCACCCGTTCTGCACCCCCTGCTTCTACGGCCGAGTACGTTCACGCGACGAGCGCGAAGTTCTCAGGGATAGCCTCCGCGGTCCAGGCGGACGTGGTGAAAGCCGCGAAGGTTGGCCCGTCGGGCGCCCCTCGGCGACAACCCTCGGCGCGCCAACGGGCGGCCGAAGTGCCCCCACGGCGTCGACATCATCGCCAGCGGTCTTGAGAATTGACTGGCAAACCGGCCTTGTATTATCTACGCACGGTCATGGGACCTCAACATAGCACCGCGTCGACCGGGCGCACGCTACACTCCGCCCTCCGCTCCCGGCCGTCCGGGAAGATTCATCAATCTAAGGAGAGGCAACTCATGAAGGCAACCTGGAACGGCGAGGTCATCGCGGAGACGAACGACACCGTGGTGGTGGAAGGCAATCACTATTTTCCCGCCGACTCGCTGAAGAAGGAATACT
>JANODX010000023.1:0-35604 GCA_031412915.1 Vicinamibacteria bacterium
ACTCGGCGTCCGCCGATAGTCGACGCCCTCGATGGTCTCGCGCATGGCCATGCCGTTGGGATGCTGCCCCGAGGTCACGACCGACAACTCGAACCCCATCTTGCGCTCGAGGTTCACGATGTAGCCGCTCCGAATGCTGTATCCGCAGAGCACAGGCAGGGAGTTGTGGAGAACGTGTAGGACTCTCATGGATTCTCGCGGTGTCTCCCCTGACGAAGAAGGCTCGCCCCGGGTCGTCCGTAAATGCAGGCGAACAGCCGCCGATCCAGACGACGGGGGCTTGTCGGGACAACGCCCCGACAACCTCGCAGCTTCGGCGAATCATAGTCGAAAGGGGCGTCAAATGGTCGTCCAGCCAGTTGGCAACAGGTGCGGCAGGTCCGAACCGCCTCACCCTCAGACGGGCTAGGCCACCTCTTCGCGTATGCTCCCCGACCATGTCAGTCAAGGTGCTCTGTGTCGCGGGAGCGCGGCCAAACTTCATCAAGATCGCACCCCTGATGAAGGCCCTCCGCAGCAATCCCCTCTACGACGCACGCCTGGTTCATACCGGCCAGCACTACGACGCCATCATGTCGAAGATCTTCTTCGAAGACCTGAAGATCCCCCGGCCCGACGTCGAACTCGAGGTCGGCTCCGGATCACACGCCGGTCAGACCGCCGAAATAATGCGTCGTTTCGAAACCGTACTGGAAGCCGAGCAGCCGCAAGCCGTGATCGTGGTGGGCGACGTGAACTCGACCATCGCCTGCGCGCTCGTCGTGGCCAAGTTCAACTTGAAGCAGCCGTTCCGCTGCAGTCTGGGTACGCGACGCCGACCGGTCATGGTTCACGTAGAGGCGGGACTTCGCTCGTTCGACGACGACATGCCGGAGGAGATCAACCGCAAGCTCACCGACTCGATTTCCGACCTGCTGCTCGTCTCCGATCCCGCCGGGCTCGCCAACCTGAAGCGCGAGGGCGTGCCCGACTCCAGGGTGGTCTTCGTCGGCAACGTGATGATCGACACCTTGCTGGCGGCACGCGAGCGAGCGATGCAGTCGGATGTCCTCGAGAGACTGGGGCTCGCGGGCCAGGCCTACGGTCTGCTGACGTTGCACCGGCCGAGCAACGTCGACGATCCCGAGACGCTGGCCGGGTTGCTGAAGGTGATCGACGCTACGACGCGAGGTCTGCCCCTCATGGTCTTCCCGGTCCACCCGCGCACCCGCGAGCGCATGAAGGCGGCGGGGATTGCGCTCGACGCTCTTCGCTGGCGCCTGAGCGATCCCATCGGCTACCTGGACTTCCTCAAGCTCACGGCTTGCGCGCGCGTTGTCCTCACCGACTCGGGCGGGATCCAGGAGGAGACCACCGTGCTGGGCGTGCCTTGCGTGACCCTGCGAGACAACACCGAGCGGCCCTGCACGATCGAGGAGGGCTCGAACGTGTTGGCGGGCACCACGCGCCCGGGGATCGAGGCGGCTTTCCAGCGGGCAATGAGCATGGATCCGAACGCCCCGCGGCGGGTGCCGCGTTTCTGGGACGGGCGTTCGGCCGAGCGCATCGACGCGGCGCTCGCCGGGATCTTCGCGTGACGGACGGGCGGACCCGGGTCTACTTCACGGTGGACGTCGAGTGCGCGGAGGAGCGCCTCGGGCCCGAAGGCATCCGGCCGCCGCTCGGCTGGGACGAGCGGGTCTTTGGGCGCTTCGCCAATCAGCGCGAGGAGTTGGGCATCGACCTCATCATGCGCGAGCTCGATTCTTGCGGGCTCAAGGGCACTTTCTTCCTGGAGGCGCTGGGCGCCGCGTACTTCGGCGAGGAAGGCCTGCGTGACGTCGTCCAGGCATTGCGTGGCCGCGGCCACGACGTCCAGCTCCACACTCATCCCGTGCAGCGGCGGGCCGACTTCCGCAGCCGGGGCGAGAAGGGCGCGCCTGACAACATCGCCGATTATCCGGTGGAGGAGCAGACCGCCCTGCTGCGCGAGGGCCTCGACGCACTCGTGCGCTGCGGCGTGCCGCGCGAGGAACTAAACAGCTTCCGCGCGGGCAACTTCGGCGCCAGCAACGACACCTGGCTGGCCATGGCGAAAGCCGGCCTCACCTTGTCCTCGAATTTCAACCTCTGTTACCTCACCAAGAACTGCAAGATCCGCTGGCCACACGCCGAGAATGCCCTCTTCGACACCGGGGTCGGGGTGTGGGAGTTGCCGATCAGCAACTTCACCGAACCGGGTGGCGGGTACCGCCACACCCAGATCACGGCGGTCTCCTTCGCGGAGATGCGCGCCTTTCTGTTCGAGGCCCGGCGGCTCGGCCTTCCGGAGGTCACCCTGGTCACCCATTCGTTCGAGTATTTCTGGGTGGACTCTCCGGCGAAGAAACTCGGGCGGGTGAACCGGGTCAACCGGAGTCGGCTGCACCGGCTCTGCGCTTTCCTGCGCGACCACCGCCACCTGTTCGAGGTGGAGACGGTCGGCGCCCTGGCGCGCCGCCTGCCGCCCGCTCCGGCCGGGCGCATTGACCAACACCCTGTCCCGCGAGGCAAGGCGAGGTACCGATTCGGTCGACTGCTCGAGCAGGCCTACAAGAGGGTGGAGGCCAGGCTGCCGTTTTGAGGTGGAAGGACCGGTTACGGCCCGCAGCCGATACCCGCGTCCACGACATCCGCACCGGTGACAATCATCGTATAGCGACTGCCATCGCCGGTCATGGCCTTGATTTCGTGAACGCCGTCGCGGTTCCCGTCTCGATTCAGCCAGAGCGAGACTATGCGCCCATCGGGCAGCAGGCAGGGCGAATTGTCGTTTCCGAACTTGGACGTCACCGCGACCGGCCTCCGGGCCCCCGCGGGCAGTCGCCATATCCGCTCGCTGTCCCAAGAGCCCTCGAACACGATGCTGCCGTCGGGCGCGTAGTCAGGATGGTGCAACGCTCCCTTCGCCGGCAATCCCGGCGGGGTGTCTGCCGTGGTCAGCACGACACGGAAGCCGGAGCCGTCGACGCCCACCTCGCAGATAGCGGTTCCTTCGGCGCCGTAGGGTTGATTGCCGCAGTCGAAGACGACCTTGAGCCCGTCCTTGGAGACGGCGGGCTGATGGTTGTACTGGTACGGCGAGCTGGAGGTCAGCCGCAGCGGCGAGCTCCAGCCGTTCCCGCGACGGGTCACCGCCCACAGGTCCAGGCTGTGGGATCCCCCCTTGAGGGGATACACGACCAGATTTCCGCCCGACGCGACGGCGCTCCAACCCTCGGGGTGAATCACGCGACCATCGACCCGGACTACCGCTCCTGAAGACAGATCCCCCGCGACCACGGCAAGGCAGGCCCACCCGACGCATTCGCGCTCGAAGCGCTCCGTTTCCAGGACCAGGAAGCTCCCGTCCGGGGCGATGTTCAACCACTTGTCTTTCGACCCCGCGGAGAGTGCCTGGAGCGATGCGCTCACGTTTTCGGCCGTCGCACCCTCCCGTGCGGCGATGCGGTAGACCTGGTTGCGACCGTGGTGGTAGGTGATGGTGCCGCCTGGAACGGTTGCAGGCGCTTGAGCCGCCGCCACCCTGGGGCCAGGGGATTGAGCCTTGCCCTGGTGCGCGCCAAGCCCGAGAGCCAGGCCAGCCAGGGTGAGGAGAACCAGGGGGAGAGGGAGTTTCTTCATCGTCATGACCATCTCGCGCGAATCCCCTCAACCCTCGAGCCACGGGGCCGCGAGCAGCGTACAAAAACGGGCATCGTCGAAGGTGTGTTCGACCGCGATGCGGTGGATGTCGAGGGGGTCGACTCGCCCGAGGGGCTGGAGGCCTGTGCCATAAGTGAAACCGAGCCTATACCCGGCCGCCGTGGCCGCGGATCGGATCAACGGCTCGCCCGCGATCGACGGGCCGACCGGATAGGCGATGGCGGTGATCGACTCCCCCAGGGCGGATTCCAGATCGGCGCGCGAACCGGCGAACTCGGCGGACAACTCCTCGGGAGCCAGGGTCTGGAGCACGCGGTGGGTGCGGGTATGCGACCCCACATCCATACCGGACCGGCGCAGCGTCCGCACATCGTCCCAGGTCATCAGAAGCCGGTCCGCCAGGCCACGCTCGGTGGCCGCATCCCACGGAGCATCCGCCTGGGCCCGTAGCTCGTCGAGGAACCGTTCGAGGTCCAGAAGACGAGTGGTCTTTACCATCTCGTGAAGGAGTTGCGCAGCCCCGGGGATACCTTTGACGAGGTCCACTTCCTGGATCGAGGGATAGCTGAGGCGGAAGCGCTGTCGGCGGGCGTGCTTCAGGGTCCAGCTGATGCGATCCCACCAGAAAACGCGTCGCTCGGCCACGTAGTTCGTAGCGATGAAGAACGTCGCCCGGATGCCGTGGCGCTTCAGAATGGGCACCGCGTTCTCAACGTTGTCTCGGTACCCATCGTCGAAAGTGACGAGCACCGGATTGGCGGGCAGGTCCGCGCCATCGAGGTGGGCCAGCAGCTCGCCGAGGGCGATCGGCGTAAAGTGCCGCCGCACCCGACCCAGCTGTCGGTCCAGGCTCTGAGGCGTCGAATCGAGCACGCCTTCGTCCACGTCCGCGGCGGCTTCGAGTTGATCGACACGGTGATAGTTCAGCACCGTAAGCCAACGCGGCCGACCAAAGCGACGCGACGTGAGCCAGGCCTGGCTCGCGCCCACTCCACCGAGGAGGGAAGAGAGCCGCGCCCGCACCCGGAGCCTCACTAGGGAAGATTCCGGCTCTTGAGATCGTCGAAGGTTCTCGCGAGCCCGTCCCTGGTCGTGACGCGCTGGCGCCACCCCAAGGACTTGAGGCGCAAGTTGTCGAAGCGAAAACCCTTCCAGGTCGAGGCCACGCGGTAGGGCGTCAAGGCGGCGGGCAATTGCCCCTGTGAGTACCGGTTGTACCTTTCAAGCAGGCTGGCGCCGACCTGCAGCAACGGGTAGGGAACCCAGAGGGAACGGATTGGCCCGACGCCTTTGCGATAGCCGTGCAGGTACTCTCGCGCGCTCGGCAAATCGTCGTCGTGCACGTTGAAGGCCTGCCCCGGGGCTTCCTTGGACCGACCGGCTATGACAATGGCGTCTGCGCAGTTGTCCACGTAGGACAGGGGCAGCGTGTTGCCTCCGCCAAAGTGCAGCATCAGACTCCCGAAGCGGAGTCCGACCCGGCCGGAGAACGGCGAGCCGGCGGGCCCGTAGATGACGCCCGGCCTGAGGACAGTCAGCGGCAGGCCGTGCCGCTCCGAATACTCCCAGAACAGGCGTTCCTGTCGGAGCTTGACCTGCGCGTAGGCATCGCGTCGCTCCGGGTGCGTTTCGAACTGAATTCTCTCGTCGATGATGCTGCCCCGGGGCAGTTCCGCGACCCCGTAGACCGAGAGCGAGCTCACGAGGACGAGCCGCACGGGGCGGCCGGCGCCGACCACGGCATCAAGCAGCTTCTTCGAGGTCACCACGCCGTTGAGAGTGAGGTCGGCGGGCGCTCCCCGCATTCCCGCGGCCAGGTGATACACGATATCGACCCCTTCGAGCAGGGGCGCCACGGCGGCCACGGAGTTGAGGCTCCCCATGACCACCTCGCGGCTTCCCGGGCTGCGGGCGAAAACCGCATCGAGGCGCGCGCGTGCGCTGCCTTGGCGCACGAGGCAACGCACGTCGTCGCCTCCCTCCAGCAGGCGGGCGACGACAGACACACCCAGGAAGCCGTTCGAGCCGGTGACGAGCGCCTTCACGACCCCTCTTTTCCCTGGCCCAGGGCCACCTGGCGAAACACTTCCTCCATCGCGGCGGACACCCGGAGGATCTCGCGACCGGAGATCGGGGGCGGACCGCCATCGAGGATGCTCCGATAGTAGAGCCGCAGGAGCCGGTTGAGCCCCGCGAAGAAGTGGAAGTCGCTGCGTGCGAATCGGACCACGTTGTGCCAGCCTTCGCCGGCGTACCGCCGGGCCGTGCGGAAGGCGGGGAGCAAACGACCGATGGCGCTTGGAAGCTTCGGCGCGTCCTCGAAAACGACGGTGCGGGCCACGAAATCGGCGTGGAGCGTTCTGCGCGTGCCATAGACGCGCAGAAAATGGGCGGCCGGCCGCGCGTGGGAGGAGAACGTGCCGTAAGCGGTGGTCTTCCGCCCGCGCAGAAGCACGCGGAGCTCGTCGGCCATGGCGTCGCGCACATCGCCGAAACGGTGTGCGCGTCTCGTAGCCGCGAACGCGGCCACTTCGGGCGCCTCGTCTTCGATGAACTCGAGCGCCTTGTTGAGCATGTGATCGATGTTGTTGTGGAAGAGTTTCCCGGGCAGCCGGTGCACCCAGTGACCGGGGTCGCCCAGCAACGCGCTGCCGAAGCTGCCCGCCAGGTCGTATCCGAAAAAGCTCTCCACGTGCACCGGTTCCCCCAGCGCGCCCGAGGCTACGATCTCGCGCACGGCCACCGCCGGTGGATCGTATAGGTAGGTGTAACCGACGGTCAGGGAACGGCCGGCCTTCTCGACGAGCTCGACCAGGCGGAGCGAATCGGCGTGGTTCAGGGTGAGCGGCTTCTCCACATAGACGTGGCAGCCCGCGTCCACGGCAAGCCGTGTGATCTCGAGGTGAGACTGGGGCGGGGTCGTCACGTGGACGACATCGGGTCGTTCCTTCTCCAGAAGCTCACCCAGATCGCTGTAGTGCCGGGGTACGGCGTAGCGCATGGCCAGCTGCTCGGCCATCAGCGGCTCGAGGTCGCACACCGCCACCACGCGAGCGAGATCGGGCATCTTGCCGATCTCCTCGACATGCCCGTCCGCAATCTTGCCGCAGCCGACGATTGCGACCTTGAGGCTCAAGCCGGTACCCCCACCGGGTGAACGAGTCCCCGGTTCCGCGCCGCCAGCACGTCCTGGCAGATCTCGAACGTCTCCCGCCCCACATCTTCCCAGGTGCGGATGCGCCGCGATGCGATGGCCGCCTCGTCCCATTTCCGTGTCAGAGCCTCGCCAAGGCCCCGGGCCAGCGCGTCCCGGTCGCCCGGAGGCACGAGCACGGCACAGCTCTCGTCGACCATCTCGGGCAAGCCGCCCACGTTGGAGGCGACGACCGGCCGTCCACAGAGAAGGGCTTCGAGCACGACGTTCGGGCACCCTTCAGAAAGGCTGGGAAGACAGAGCAGGTCCGCGGCCGCCATCCACCGAGCCACCCGCGCGGGTTCCTGGCTCCCCTGAAATCGGACGCAACCTGCGAGGTCCCCCGCCGCGGCGCGAGCGCGCACCTGGTTCTCGAGCTCACCCTGACCAACCAGTACCAGCTCGAGCCGCGGCTCGTTCGCCCGCAAGCGCGCGATCGCGTCGAGCAGCTCCCCAAGACCCTTGACCGCGGCGAGACGGCCCACGAACAGGATCAGCCGGGCATCGGGCGCCACCCCCAGCTCTTCCCGGGCCGCCGACCGCGAGGCGGGGTGGAACACCGTCGCATCGCAGCCGTTCAGGATCGCGCGCACACGCTCGGCCGGCGCGCCGAGGGCGACCGCCTGGTCACGCAACTCGTGGCTCACGGTCAGGACGTACGAAGCGCCGCGCAGCGCTTCCTTCACGCCGCGGCGCGCGAACGGGTCGGAGATCAGGCGCAGGTCCGAGCCCAGCGCCACGACCACGGCGGGTATGCCAAGGGCCGATCCCGCGCGCACGGCCCCGAGGCCTTCCGGGTGGATCCAGTAGGCGAGGATCAGGTCGGGCCGCGAGATTTCGAGGCGGCGGCGGAGGATGCGGGCGCAGACCGCAGCGTTGAACGGCCGCGAGAGGAGCGGCAGGGCGGCGTAATCGATGTAGTGCGCGCGTACGCCCGGTGTCGGCGCCAGCCCTTGCGAACGCAGGTACGAGCGGGAGCGCGGCCGCAGCAGACTCCAGCGGGGATAGGCGGCCAACAGGCAGAAGACCTCGACTTCGGCCCATTTCTGGAGAGCCAGCGTGCTTCGGTAGTTGTAGATCCCGCGGTAGGGCTCCGCCTGGGTCGGAAACGAGGGGGTGACTATCGCGATGCGAGGCCGGATCTCCATGGAATTACACTCGTCGGACTGTTCAGTTTGACACTCCGGGCACTCCGGCTCCAAATTTTTGGGCGGTTCAGGGCCTCGTGCCTCAGGGCGGCCGGCTGCTGGTTCCTGCGCCCCACCGCATCTGCTCGCCGCAGGATCACTTCGATTCCGCGCCGCTCCCCTTGCCGCCGGCCCTCAGGATATGGCGCACTTTCTCGCGCAGACCGAGACGGTCGAGACCGTTGCGCACCCCGGAGGACACGCCGGAAAGAGCCCGGTGGGTGAGCAGGGCAAGGCCCGTATACGCAGATCGCCGCATCAGGTAGACGTTCTGCACGTCGCGCGATTGCGTGCTGAACACGCTCTTGTAGTGGTTGTCGCCGACATCGAAGTCCATCCATTCCGGCCGGTCGTGCTCGAACAGATCCTGGATGATCCGATACAGACACACGTTGCCCGGCGAGTACTCGGCCCACTTCGGGTCGTAGCCGGGCTGCGAATAGATGTATGTGCCGCTGTCCTGAAAGCCGACGACGAACGCGATCGCGGTGCCCCCGCCCCTGAGCAGATAACTGCGCAGCCAGCCCTGCCGCGTGCGTTCTTCGAGCGTGCGCGACCTTTCCCTGGTCCCCGCTACGGTGCTGCCGAGCTTTCGCCCCTGCCAGCTCAAGGCCACCAGCCGATTGGCCTCCTCGAAAAACCGCGGAAGATCCTCGAAGCGGGTGATGCGCTCCAGGGACAAGGGCGACTGCAGGGCGGCCTCGAGTTTCTCGGCGCTCCTCCTCAACTTCTTCCGCTGGCTCCCGCCGAGAGTCGCGTCGTATTCAGCGAAAGAGGGTGGCAGTTTGAGAAGCCACTGCCGGAGGGATCCGCCGTCGGCGTAGGTCCAGAAATCTCCGCGCACCGCGGGCGAGTCCCTCACAAGTCCGGCCAACATGTCGTCCTGCGGCATTCCTTCGATAAAAACCGCATGGTAGGGGATATCGGCTCGGGCGACCGCCCGCAGCAGCGCCTCCTGCATCTCCCGGTCCGCCGGGCAAAGGAACGAATTGCCGCACAGGCGGGCCAGACGCATCGGGAAGGAGAGCACGGTCCGGTAGCCGAGCTTGCATTCAAAGGGCCGGGGCCGCCGGACGAACGGCGCCAGGGCCACGAGTTCGCTCCCGTCGAACAGACCGACCGCGAACACCTCTTGACCCACGGCTGCTTCCACCGTGAGCCAGGCCGGCCGTTGCTCGATACTCGGGGTCGTGACCGAGGCGCGAAGTCGCTCCCAGGCGCCCGCGATCTCGGCGAGTTCCGCGGGGGTGGTCATCAGTCGGGCCTGGAAGTCGCTCATCCTGTCCTCCGCCAAGCGTGCGTCCTCCGCCAGGAGTGCGCCCGGTCGAGCGTCCATCGCCTCAATAGCCTGGTCATGCTGAGCACGGCGGGGAGACCGAGCGCAGAGCCGCGCTCCCAGGACCACGTTCGGGGTGATTCATAGGACACTTCATTCGGGGCGCCGAAGGCGCCGGCAAGGGGAGAGGAGGGTCCAACCCCGCTCTATGCTACCGCCAGGACCGCGAAAAGGCGGGTCCCGCAACCGGGATCCATCGCCCCGACTCATTGCCCCAGGGCTGATGGATACGGCATCGGCTTCGCGCACCAGGCTCAAGATCGGGCAGCCAGCAACTCAAGATATAGCGACTCATACCTCGCCACCACTTTCGCAAGATCGAAGTGCTCCTCGGCCCTTTTTCGCGCGGCGCGTCCCATCGCGGTCAGCCGCGACGGGTCCGTGAGACACGCAAGCAGGGCGGCCGAGAGTGCCGCGGGATCGGCCGGGGGCACCAGCTGTCCCGTCTCGCCGTCCGTCACGATCTCGGCGTTCCCGCCGACCCGGGTGGCCACTATGGGGAGGCCCGCAGCCAGGGCTTCGAGTAGTCCCAGAGAAAGGCCTTCGCTGGTGGAGGACAGGGCGAACACGTCGGCGGCCCGCAGCCGCTCCAGCACGTCGTGCCTCTCCCCAAGAAAACTCACCTGGCTTTCGAGACCCAGATCCAACCGTAGCCTCTCGAGAGCGGCGCGCTCGGGCCCATCGCCGACCAGCTCGAGGCGAAACGAGGGAAAAGCGTCGACCACCAGTCGAGTGGCCCGCAAGAGCGTCGGGTAGTCCTTCACTGCAGCGAGACGGCCGACGCTCACGGCCCGACTTCCGGGCGCACGGGTGAAGCGGTCCCCCGGCGTGATTGCCGTGATGTCGACGCCATTGTGAATGACCCGGATCTTCCGAGCCGGCACGCCCTCGTATGCCGAGGCCTCGCGCGCGGAATCCTGCGAGACCGGCACGATCACGCTCGACAGTGCCGAGGCAATTCGCGTGCCCAGACCCCGGCGCCACGAGGACGTATCGTACCGGCCGTGTTTGGTGTGGACGATCACCGGCACCCGAGCGATCCGCGCCGCCGTGGACCCGAGCAGATGGGCGGCCAGGTTGTGAGTGTGGAGCACGTCGGGCTTGAGCCGGCGCAGCTCACGGACGAGGCGCCTCACCCCTCGACCGATGCCGCGACCATGAACGTCCAGGGCCTGGACCTTTACTCCCTGGGCCTCGATCTCCGCAGCCAGCTGGCCCGGCCCGGCCAGGCACACCACCCCGACCTCGAACCGGGTGCGATCGGCGTGGCGGATGTGGTTGACAAGAACACGCTCAAGCCCCCCGACGTCGAGGCTGATCACGAGGTGGACCAGGCGGACGCGTCGTTCGTCCGAGGGCCGCGCGGGGGTGGTGTTGGTGGACATGCAAAGCCTCGGCGGTGGCGCGCGGGCGGCGTGATTGTACCCTTGCCGCAGACGCCTGCTAGCATTTTTGCCGTTCCAACCGGGGAGATGCAGGCGATGCGGATGAGACACGCAGCGATGCTGGCAGCACTCCTACCCCTCGCATGCGGAGGGGTCGAGAGCGCAGGATCCCCAACCACCTCAGCCACGCCCGCACCCAACCCTTCTGCCCCGGCTTCCCTTCGTTACTTCCCGGCCGAAGCCCCCTGGACCACGAACGTGTCGGGCGCCGTCCTGGACCCCAAATCGGCCGAAATCATCAGTTGGCTGGACGCGCGTGGTTGGGGCCTCGGCCGTTTCCAGATCGATTTCGGTCTCGAGGTTCTGCGCGCCGACGCGCAAACGCCACGCCGGACCTTCGAGACCACCAACGATTTCTACGACCCCGACTGCGACCACATTCCCGTTCCTGTTCCCGCGGGCGGCAATCTGGAGGGAGAGAAGGGTTACGCGTGCGAGGCCGACGGGGACTGCCACCTGATCGTGGTCGACGAGCCCGGCCGGCGGCTCTACGAGATGTGGCGCGCCGACATCCGGGGCTCTCGGTTCATGGGGGGGTGTCTGGCCGTGTGGAACCTGAACCGCGTGTACGGTCCAAAGGGCCGCGGCTTACGGTGCACCAGCGCGGACGCCGCCGGCTACCCCATCGCACCCCTGCTCTTCACCGCCGATGAGGTGGCGGCCGGCCGTATCGACCACGCCGTGCGGTTCATCCTGCCGAACGGTTCGATTCGTCGAAACGAGTTCGTGGCCCCGGCCACTCACGGCACGTCGGCAACCACGGGGGCCCCCTCCGCTCCGCCCTACGGCGCACGCTTGCGGCTCCGTGCTGATTTTCGCCTGGACCGGCTGCCCAACGATCCGGCTCGCGTCCTGGCGCGGGCGCTGCAGACGTATGGAATGTTTCTTGCGGACGGCGGCAATGTTGCTCTGACCGCGCAGGCCGACACCTACACTCAGGCCAAGTGGGCCCGACTGCTCGGCTCGAGGGACCTGGACTTCATTCGGCCGAGTGATTTCGAGGTGATTCAGATGCCGGCGCCCGTCTCGCGGGCGGGGGACTGCGTTCGCGAGCCGTCTTGACTTGGATGGGCAAGAGGGGGACCGTCTTTCCAGGTGTTACCGTGGGGGACGGAAGCATCCTCTCGGCTGGCTCCGTGGTCAGGAGCGACGTGGCGCCTCGCACAACCGTGGCCGGGAATCCGGCCCGCCGAAGTACCGACGCCGCCGACGCCGGCTCGATGACGGTGGTCGCCTCAACCTGTGTCGGCCCGGGGCGAACAATACCCTGGGTGAGGGGCGCCGATTGGCGACCGCACGCCGTGTTACCCTCGGTATGACATGTTGACTCTCCTGGCTGCGAGCCTGCTCCTCTGTGCATACACCTGGATTGGGTACCCTCTCCTCATAGCCGTTCTGTCTCGTCTCCGGCCGATGCGCGTGCGGCAGACCCCTGAGTGGTCGCCCTCCCTGACCGCGTGCGTGGCCGTTCACAATGGCGCGGGCCACATCGAAGCCAAGCTTTCGAGCCTGCTGTCGCAGGAGTACCCGGCCGACCGGATCGAAGTGCTGGTCTACGCCGATGGATGCACAGACGGCACCGTCGAGCTGGTCAAGGCGGCGGCCCGAAAGGACCAACGCGTGAGGCTTCTCGTGGGTGCGCAGCGCGCCGGCAAGCCGACCGCTCTCAACCACATGCGCTCCCAGGCGTCGGGCGAAGTCCTGGTGATGACGGACGTGCGGCAGCCCCTGGTCCCCGTCGCTTTTCGGGCGCTCGTGAGCGCCCTGGGGGCTGAGACGGTGGGCTGCGTCTCCGGAAACCTCATACTCGAGGGCGCCACCGGCGCAGGCTTCTATTGGAAGTACGAAAAGTGGATCCGGCAAGCTGAAGGCCGCTTTCGAAGCCTGGTCGGAGTCACCGGGTCCATCTACGCGGTGCGGCGCGCCGATGTCGCAGAACTGCCGGCTGACACCATTCTCGACGACATGTGGATCCCGATGCGCCTTCGCCTCGCGGGAAAGCTGCTCCTTTTTGTCCCCGAGGCGGAGGCGCGCGATGACGCGACCGACGACGAACGCGAGTTCTCGCGAAAGGCGCGCACGCTCGCCGGAAACTACCAGCTCTTCGCCCGGCTTCCCCGTCTCTTGGTCCCGTTTGTCAACCCCTCATGGTTCGAGACGTTCTCTCACAAACTGCTGCGCCTCGTATGCCCCTGGGTCGTGCTCGCCCTTCCCGTCGTCACCGTGGCCGTGCTCGCAGACTTATGGGGCCAGGACAATGCGCTCGCATGGGCGCTGTGGTCCCTCGCAGTCGCCGAGTTAGGCTTCGTGGTCGCGGCCGCGCTGGGGTCCCGGGCCGGCCGGGCCGGCGTGCTCGCGCGCAGCTTCATCGTGCTCAACGCCGCGGCCGTTGTGGGGCTGTGGCGTTTTCTGGGAGGCCGCCAACGTATCACCTGGTGACCCGCGTGTCGGGATCTTCGAAGAAGACCACGGCCGGTCGCAGCACGCGACCGGGCTTCCCTCGATCGGCCCGGCAATCGAACGGTTTCAACTGGCGGCTGGATGTCCGCACAGATTGGCCCTCGCCCCCAGCTGACCAGGGCGGTGACAACGACCCGCCGCAATCAAGGCCAGCCCCGAGGAGCGAGGACCGCTCTGTCACCTGGCCGTCAGGGGATGCGCACGCAGTCGTTAGTCACGGTGATCCTTGTGCCACCGGCGACCATCTGGAAATCGCTCGGTCTGATGGCCTGGAGGTCCGTCGAGCCGAGCAGACCGGACCACTTCCTGGTCGTGAAACGGTCGCTCTGAGCGGTGAGTGCTATGTTCCCGCCGTCCGACAGCAGGATGCCGTACTTCTGCATGGCGCGCGCGACCACGCGCGCTCCTTCGTTCGGCAACGACGCCAGCGGGTAGTCGGCGCGCAGCCGAAGACGCGCACCGTAGGGCGGCGCAGTGCTCGGGCCAGTGGGGCCTCCCACATGAGTCGCAGGGTGAACATAGAAGCCCTTCCGGATACGCGAGTTGGGCAGGATGAACCTGATCGCATGATTGATGGCGCCAGCCGCCACTTCGTCGGCGGAGAACAACAGCGGCGCGATCGGGAAGCCCGCAGCGTCCGCGCTCGTGCACTGCTCTCCTCGTCCGCTCGGCCCATAGATCCGCGTCATGTCCCACACGGCCAGGCAGCCGCCGTTAAACGTGCGGCCCGAGATGTTAGCCCGCCACATTTCGAACAGCTTGTTACGGCTCTCATCCTTCACGATCAAGTGGCAGTCGCCATCGCCGGCGCACTGGTAACCACTCTCTCCTTCGAGAGCGCCGCCGGTCGGAACGGGAACCGCGGTCTTGTCGCAGTCGGGCGTATAGAAGTCACTCGTCGTGGTGAAATCGAGCAACGGAGCGCTCGCGTCGGCGCGCAGGACTTCAATGCTGAAGTCGATCTGCATGCGACCATTGCCCCAGCCCACGCCGTTGAGGTAGGTGATCACGGCGCTGGATTCGGAGTCGAGAGGAGCCGCAGAGATGTCCTGATACCAGGGCCCCGCAGGGAAATACGGACCCCTGCCCGCCAGGCCAGCCCCTGACGGAGTGGGGGAGGGTGTGGGGGTGGGGGTGGCGGTCGGCGAGACCGATGGCGACGGCTTCGGTGTCGGTGTGGGTGTCGGCGAAACTGAGGGCGACGGCTTCGGTGTCGGTGTGGGCGTCGGCGAGGCTGAAGGCGACGGCCTCGGTGTTGGCGAAACCGAGGGCGTGGGCGTGGGCGAAGGCCTTGGCCGGCGGCGGCGGCGGCGCTGCTCATCTTGCTGGACGGTCCCGTGGCCGGGCGCGCTCGGCCGAGCGGTCGCCTCGCCAGTCATTGCCGGCAGACCCTGGACAGGGGCCGGAGACAGCGCGACGCACGCGAGGGCAAGGCTTGCCATCGATTGACGAAGTGTTAGTATTTTCACAGAAACCTCGATCAGAGTAAGCACGACGTGTAGGAGGCCGGATTCGGCAGATCAGGATGTCGTCGAATCGCCGCCGCCAGATTAGAAAGGCGGAGTCGCCGCCCCGCACTGGCAGCAAGGTACACCTGCCCTTCACCTCGCGGTTGTGCTGAATCACACAGGCCGCTCGCCACTGTGCTCGGAGTCACACGCATCGGCGACACTTCTGATCGAGCCGTACCGCCACGCCATCTCTGGTTCACGCCGGTCAACCGAGAGCGCAGCGTGAACTGATCGCGACCCCTTTAGTTCCTGATCGAGCGGCGTTTTATGGAGACGAAGCCACGGGCCTCGACGCCGGTAATGAGGAAGGGGGCGAGCAAGGCGCGGCTGATGGATCGGTTGCGATTCACTTGCTGACTCCTTCTTTCATCGACAAGCCCATTAAACCTGAGGCAAGGATTGCCGGGAGGATTCGCCTCAGGCGGTCGCACAAACCGGAAGTCCATCGTCGCGACCTCCAGAGCGTCTGGGGCAGTTGCATCGCTGGGACCTGGTTCTTCGCACCGGTTCCCGCGTCGCTTTGCGGGAGCGTGGTGGGTGAGAACATCTTCGAGCGGAACTCCACCGCCAAAGCCTCCATGGGATCCGGCACAATGGCGTCGCCTGCGCGGTCAACCTCGACCTTGATTCGCTCGGCTTCCTTGATTGAGATGCGCCCGGCGAGCATCAGGGCAAAAACCTGATCCCATGCGGCGCCGAGGGCTTCGTAGGCGACAGCTCGTTGGTTCATGCAACCGACCCTATCGGCGGCGGGGCAGCCCGAACTCTGGCCGATGTGACGGTTTAGAGGGCGTCACAGCCAAGGCCCCGGCTATCCGCTCGCGGCCCCCTGTAGCAGCTTCCGAATCCAGAAGAATCCCGGAGGGGTGGTAACCCCGGAGGGATTCGACGCTGAGCGCAGCGAAGCGCGGCACGCGAAGTGACGGCCTGCGGCCGGCACTTCGACTTGTCAACCCTCAACCGGCAAGATGGAGGGGAGAAGCCCGAAGGGGTGGTAACCCCGGAGGGATTCGAACCCTCGATCTTCGCCTTGAAAGGGCGACGTGCTAACCGCTGCACTACGGGGTCATTGCTCGGAAGGCAACGGCCGGGCCGCGGAGTTTACAGCAGCGGACCGCTATGCCGAGGGCCGGGTGGATCGATCCATCAGTTCTCGCCTTGAGTGCTTCACTCGGGCGCCCATCGGCGAGTACTACGCAGCTTTGGGCAGGCGTTCGGTCTCGGCGAGGGCGCGAGCCGCTTCAGCCTGGAGGGCGAGGCGTTGCGCGGTGCGGGGGCTGACCAGCTCGGAAGCGGCAGTGTCGGCGCTCAAGTCCTCGAATCGGAGCGAATCGAGCCAAACGAACCGGAGGATAGCGGCGACCCCGATGGTGAGGGAGGCTAGGGAGAGTGTTTCGACAGCAGACATGGGAGCGACCTCTTTCTTTGACGCGCCCAAGGTACGCTCGGTCGCGTCCGGTTCGGGTCCAACCCGAACAAAACTATTTTCGCTTTATTTTCGTCTTGTGTCAAGGTCGGAGCGAAGAGCCTGGCCGATGCGTCGAAGCCGCTGGCGGTCCCTTCGACAGGCTCAGGGACCGGTCTGTTTCGACGCCTCGCTTGCCGGCCCAACCCTGGAACACGTCACCGGGCTCCTGGGTGGAAAAAGTCTCGAACCTGCTGAATGGAAGTGACTTGCCTGGCTGGCGGAAGACTGGAAAGAAACCTCTTTCCATACCCCTTCGTAGTCAGGCGGGAATCCAGAACGGCCAGGATGCCCCGATCGGTCGCCGTGCGGATCAACCGACCAAGTCCCTGTTTCAGCATCAAAACCGCTTCTGGGACCTGATAGTCCGAGAACGCGTTGCCCCCTTGCGCATTGATCCTCTCAATGCGGGCAGCCACGACAGGCTCGGACGGAGACGCAAAAGGAAGCTTGTCGATAATGACGGCGCTCAGTTGATCGCCCGCGACATCCACACCCTGCCAGAAGGACGTGGTCGCGAGCAGAACGGGGTTCTTCTTCTTCCTGAACAACTGCAGCAAACGCGCCCGGGATTCTTCACCCTGCACGAGAATCGGATATGGAATCCTGGCCGCGAGACGTTCGGCGGCGGCCTGAAGATTGGCATAGGAGGTGAAGAGAACGAAGGCCCGACCCTGCGTGATCTCCACGATGTCCGCGATCTCGTCCACCGCGCGATCGATGAAACCAACCTCGCGCGGGTCGGGAACGCCGGGGGGCAGATAGAGCACGGCCTGGGTGGAGAAGTCGAAAGGCGAATCGAGGGCGAGGTCCGCGGTGTGATCGCCCTCTATGCCCAGGCGTGAGCGGACGTAGGTGAAGTTCCGGTCGACGGTGAGGGTGGCGGAGGTGAGCACCGCCCCGAAGACCTGATCGAAGAGCTTCTCCTTGAGGATCTGCGAGACGTCGATGGGGGTCGCGCGCAGGACCACGTTGCGCCCGCGGGCCTCCGCGAAATAGACGTGGGTGTGTTCCTCGGCCTTGAGGATGAAGAGCAGGTGATCGCGCAGTTCCATGGCCCGGCTTTCCAGGGCGCGCACGGACTCGGGCCGATCTCCCAGCACCGCGAGCGCAGTCTTCACCCCTTCGAGCCGCAGAACGAACGCGTTCGCGTCTTCTTCGAGGGCGGTGGTCACCCATTTCGGGCGCAGCCTGCGCCCGGCCTCGCGGGCGAGGATCTTGAAGAAACGTTCGGCCCGGTTGCGAAGGCTCGCCACCTCGGCCAGGACTTCGGGAGAGTTGATCCGGGCGGCCGCGAGTTCGCGTTCGATGTCCCGGCACAGCTCTTCCGTGCGATTCCAGGAGACCTGGGCGCCGAAATGCTGGGTCGCGGCCGCTTCGAGGGCGTGCGCTTCGTCCAGGATCAGAACGTCGTAGGGAGGAATGACCTCGCCGTAGTCGTTCTCCCGCACGGCCAGATCGGCAACCAGAAGGTGGTGGTTCACGACCACGATCTCCGCCTCCGCGCCGCGCTTGCGCATTTCCGTCACAAAGCAACGCTGGTACTCGGTGCATTTCTGGCCGATGCAATTCTCGCTGGTGGCCGAGATCTCGCGCCAGAAGTTGACCGAGTCAGGCAGGCCGTCGATCTCCGAGCGATCGCCCACCACCGTCGTCTTCGCCCACTCTTCAACCGAACGAAACAGGGGGATCTCGTCCATCTTGTGAAACTGGCCGGAGTCCTGGAACGACGCGAAACGAAGCCGGCACAGATAGTTGCCGCGGCCTTTCATCAAAGCGACCTTGACGTCGCGTCCCAGGGCTTCGGCCACCAGCGGTATGTCCTTATCGACGAGTTGATCCTGGAGGTTCTTCGTTCCCGTTGAAATCACGATGCGCTTCCCCGCCGCAATCGCGGGCACCAGATAGGCCACGGTCTTCCCCGTGCCCGTCCCCGCTTCCGCGAGCAGGATGCCGCCGTTGGTTATCGTCTCCGCGATGGCGAGGCAGAGCTGCTGTTGCGAAATGCGCTCTTCGTAAGATGGGAAGACCGCCGCCAGCCGCCCCCCCGGCCCGAAGAAATTCGCGTCGAGTTTCATGGCGTTCCGAGCGGACCCGTATCAACCGGCTTCTCGTCGTGTCTTTTTGGGTGAAGACGCAGCGGATCCCGTGGGTGAGGGGGGCGTGCCCATTCTGCGGGATTTTGGGCCCGAGTCGCGGGAGTTCGTTTGCGGAGTTCGGGCCCAATAAGCGACGAGCCGAGTCGCGATTCCGAAGTCTCGACAATCAGCCCGAGGTGAGGAGCGCTCCCGCTGAAGGGCATGCCCCCCTCGCCCTTGGGATCCGCGGGCGACCACGAAGATGCCCGGCATGGGCGGGAGATTGCCTCAGTCCCGCTCAGAATGCCCGATCCTTCTCGAGCCGCTCGCGATTGACTGGGCGAAGCGTCGAAGCCGGCGATGGTCCCTTCGACGCTTCGACAGGCTCAGCGCAGGCAAGCTCAAGGACCGCCCTTCGACAGGCTCAGGGACCGGCAACGCGTGGGGCTCGCGAGAAGTCACAGTGATGGTGCGTCCTTGGATCGCAGTCCCGCCTGGTTACGCGTACGCCGGAAGCAGCGAGGCATAGAGCGGGAAACGCGCGCACAGTCTCTCCACGGAGCGGCGAACCTCGGCGATCGTGGTCTCGTTCGACGAGCCATTGAGCGCCTTGCCGATCAGCCCGCCGATCTCCTCCATCTCCGCCGTCCCCATCCCTCGAGTGGTCAGGGCCGGGGTTCCCACTCGCACGCCCGAGGCCGTCATCGGCGGATTGGGATCGAAAGGGATGGTGTTCTTGTTGGCGGTGATGCCCGCATGCTCCAGCGTTTTCTCCGCGGCCTTGCCGGTAAGGCCGCGCGAAAACACATCGATCAGGATCAGATGGTTGTCGGTCCCGCCCGACACGATGCGGAAGCCTTCGTCGGCGATCGCTTTGGCCAGGACGCTCGCATTCGCCACCACGCGCTGCTGGTAGGTCTTGAAATCCGGCTGCAGCGCCTCCCGGAAGGCCACCGCCTTGGCGGCGATGATGTGCATCAAGGGTCCGCCCTGAATTCCGGGAAAGAGGGCGCGGTCGAGGTCCTTGGCGAGGGCCGCCTTGCACATGGCGAGGCCGCCGCGCGGGCCGCGCAACGTCTTGTGCGTGGTGGTGGTCACGAAGTCCGCGTGAGGAATCGGTGAGGGATGGAGTCCGGTCACCACCAGGCCTGCGATGTGGGCGATATCGGCCATGAGGAGAGCGCCCACCTCGTCCGCGATCGCCCGGAAGGCCAGGAAATCCAGGGTGCGCGGATAGGCGGAAGCGCCGACGATGATCAGTTTCGGCCTCGACTCGAGGGCCTTCGCCCGAAGCGCGTCCATGTCGATCCGCTCGTCTTCCTTGCGCACGCCGTAGGGCACGATCCTGAAGTAGAGGCCGGAGAAGTTCAGGGGGTGGCCGTGAGTCAGGTGACCGCCATGCGAGAGATCCATCCCCATGATCGTGTCCCCGGGCTTCAGCGCCGCCAGAAGGACCGACATGTTGGCCTGAGCGCCGGAGTGCGGCTGTACGTTCGCATGATCGCAGCCGAACAGCTGATTGACCCGCTCCCGGGCCAGGTCTTCGACCACGTCCGCGAATTCGCAGCCGCCGTAGTAGCGCTTGCCGGGATACCCTTCCGCGTACTTGTTGGTGAGGACGGTCCCCATGGCCTCGAGGACGGCCTCGGAGACGAAATTCTCCGAAGCGATCATCTCGAGCTGGGCGCCCTGCCTTTGCACCTCGCCTTGAATGGCGTGAGCGACGTCGGGATCGGTCCTCATGAGAGCGTTCATCGCGAGATCTTACTAGGCGGAGGGCCGCGGAAGGGCCGCAGAAGGAGCCGCTCGGTCTCGAGAAACATGCGGCAAATCCTCGCACATACCGCCGAGACACCCGCCGGGCGACGGCGCGGCCGCTCGGCCCTGGCGCGAGATGATTATCCGGGCGCCGGCTGAATAGCTTGATCACAGCGGGCCGCGGCGACCATTCTCGGACCGGGTACAATCCGACCCGTGCCTTCTCTCTCCGCGGACGTCGTGGACCTGTACACGCGTCTTCTCCGAGACGAGAAAGCTCTCTCTCAGGAGATCGAGGAGAACCTGGAGGCGCGATTGGGCGCGCGGCGGGCCACCTTCGGAGGCCGGGGCCTGTGCGCTTTCGCCATGCCGCAGTTCGTGGCCCGGGAGGACTACGATCACGTCCGTATCGCCGCCCGGGGAATCTATGGCGCCACCCTCAAGGTCTGGAACGCTCTCGGGCCCGCACTTCACGATCTAGTGGGCCTCACTGAGGCCGAGCGCGAACTGGTCGCCCTCGATCCTGGCCTCGCCTCGCCCTCTCCGCTCTCGCGGCTGGACTCCTTCCTCACCGCCACGTCCTACCGGTTCGTGGAAATGAACGCCGAGACTCCGGCCGGACTCGGCTACGCCGAGGTCTTGTCCGATGTATTTCTGGAACTGGGCGTCATGAAGCAACTCCAGAAATCGTACGCCATCCATCGGCCTCGCCCCTGCGTGAAACTGCTGGAGACTCTCCTCACCTGCTACCGGCAGAGCGGAGGAGACAAGCCCCATCCGACCATCGCCATCGTGGACTACGACGACGTTCCGACTCGCACCGAGCACCACATCCTGCGCGACCTCTTTGCCGCCGCCGGAGCCTCGGCCATCGTGTGCGATCCGCGAAAGATGACTTTCGAGGGCGGCGCCCTGCGCCACGATGGCGTCGTCGTCGATATCGTTTACAAGAGACTTCTCGTGAACGAACTGCTCGAGCGGGCGGACGAGGTGAAAGCCCTGCTCGAGGCCGCGCGCGCCAAGGCCTGCGTCTTCGTCAATCCCTTCGGCTGCAAACCGATTCACAAGAAAGCGATCTTCGCTGTCCTCACCGACGACGCGCATCAGCATCTGTTCACCGAGGCCGAACGGGCGGCCATCGCCGAAACCGTCCCTTGGACACGCTCGGTGCGGGAGGGAAAGACCACGATCGAAGGCGCCGAGGTCGACCTCATCCCCTACCTTCGCAATCCGAGCCGCCGCGCGGAACTGGTCCTGAAGCCGAACGACGAATACGGGGGCAAGGGGGTGTTCCTGGGTTTCGAATCCAGCGCCCCGGAGTGGGACGCGGCCATAGAGAAGGCGCTCGCGAGCCCCTATGTGGCGCAACGCAAGGTCGAAATCGGCCACCAGGCCTTCCCCGTCCTCGCCCCCGGACTGCCCTCGCGGGATCTGGTCGTGGATCTCGATCCCTATCTCTTTTTCGGCGAAGTCGAGGGGTTCCTGACCCGGCTTTCCGGCTCGTCTCTGGCCAACGTAACCTCGGGCGGCGGGCAGGTTCCCGCGTTCGTGGTCGAAGGAAGGGTGTAACCAGAAGCCCCTTGTTGCTCGAAAAAATCGTCACCACCTGCGGGCGCATGGGCGAGGTCGGCGAAATCGCCTGCTTCGAAGGTTGCGCCATGAACGGCCTTCATTCGATCTTCTCGTATCACAAGGTCCAACCGGGGGAAACCCTCCCCAAGGCGGAGGATGGAATCTGCGATATTGCCGTTCTCGACATGCACCACGGCTGGCCCAACCTCGGACATAACTCCATCGTTCAGGCGGTTCGCGAGGCGGCCTGCGACTTCGAGCCAGCGATCAGAAGGGCCCATCTTCAGGTGCGCGTGTTCTCGTTCGATGTCCGTCAGCAGGGACTTCTGCCTGACCCCCCCGGAGGGCGTTTCTCCATCTACCTCGGCACCGGCGGTCCGGGGCACCTCGATCCGCGCATGAACGACGGGGTTGCGGAGTATTCCCAGGGTGTGAAGGAAGATCCGTCGTGGGAAGCCCGCACGTTCAAGTTGTTCGACGCCATCCTCGCGGACTCGAGCGCGTGTCTGGTGGCGGTCTGCCACTCGTTCGGCCTCTTGTGCCGATGGTCCGGCGTCGCCCGGCCGGTCGAGCGGGGAGCCCGAAAGGGCGGCAAGAGCGCGGGCATCGTCGAGAACGCTCTGACTCCGGACGCCGCCGCCCATCCCTGGTTCAGGGGCCTGGCGCACGAGACCGGTTCGCCGCGTTTCCAGGTCATCGACTCGCGCCTCTTCGATCTCATCCCGGATCCGGGCGCGGTCCTGCGCGTGGCTCCGTTGAGTTTCGAGACGAACGGAAGCGATCGATCGGTGGGCGACGCGCTGACCGGGGTCGAATTCGCCCGTGACGCTTCCGGCACCATGCCGCGAATGGTCGGAGTCAACCATCATCCGGAGATCATGGACGGGGGCCGGCAGAAGCTCATCATGGACACTTTGTGGGAGCGCGGCGAAGTCACGCGGGCCTGGTATGAAGAGCGCAGGAACGTCCTCGCCCAGGGCAACCGCGACCCCGCCATGGCCCAACAACTCGCCATCACGACCGGCTTCACGTTCGTGTGGCCGCTGCGATTTCATCTCATCAGGGATCTCCGCCGCCGCGCCGGACGCTTGAACCGGGCCTTCGAGATGCACGAAGATGCGATTGTAGACAAGCGTTTCGCCGACCGGCGGTCGCAGCCTCGCCACGATGGTCGCGGCCCGGCTCCGGCGCAAGGCTGATGACCACCCCTGAAGAGGAGCGACGAACATGACGCTTCCTAAGCCGCCCTACCCCTGGGACATCTCGATCGACGAGGAGTTGCGTCAGTTCGAACTGCTGAAGCCACGCCTCGAAGGGGTTTGGAATTCCATGACGTACAAGGATGAAGAGCCCGCCACGTCCGTGGTGGTTCCTTCCCTGTCCCTGGACCAGGCGGAATTGCGACGGCTCGCCGGCTCGAGCTTCTACGAGGAGCGACTGCTCTTCCTCTTGATCCGTCTCCGGAATCCGCGCGCGCGCATGGTCTATGTGACCTCCCAGCCCGTTCACCCGATGATCCTGGAGTACTACTTCCAGTTCCTCGCCGGCATCCCCGCCTCTCATGCGCGCTCGCGCCTGACTTTGCTGTGCGCGTACGACGATTCGCCCAGAGCCTTGACCGAGAAGATCCTCGAGCGGCCCCGGCTGATCGAGCGCATCCGACAGGGCATCGTCGACAAGGATCGCGCCTATCTCACCGTCTTCAACTCGACTCCTCTCGAGCGCAAGCTCGCGGTTCTCCTCGGCATCCCCTTGAACGGCGTCGATCCTTCCCTGAATCACCTGGGCACCAAATCCGGAAGCCGGAAGACCTTCAAGGAGGCGGGGGTGGCGCTTCCCTTCGGGTTCGAGGACCTGCGAACCGAAACGGACGTGGCCGATTCCCTCTACGAGATGAAGAGACGCGATCCGGGCCTCAAGAGGGCGGTGGTGAAGCTGAACGAGAGCTTTTCCGGAGAAGGGAACGCCCTCTACCGCTATCCGGAGGAGTTCTCACGCATCGCCATCAAGGACGAGATCCGCCATCTTCAGTTTTCCATTCCCAAGGAGACCCCGGAGGTCTACCTGGACAAGTTCGCGCGCATGGGGGGCGTGGTGGAGGAGTTCATGGACGCCAACGAGAAGGTCTCGCCCTCGGCTCAGCTCCGCATTTCGCCCTCCGGCGGGGTCATGCTCATTTCGACCCACGACCAGATTCTGGGCGGAGCCACCGGGCAGATCTTTCTCGGCTGCGCGTTTCCGGCCGACGACGAATATCGCCTGGCCATTCAGGCTGCGGCCCGCGGCATCGGAGAGGTCCTGGCCAAAAAGGGCGTGGTCTCTCGCCTGGCCATCGACTTCCTCGCCTGCCGCGACAGCGGTCGCGATCCCTGGTCGATTTCGGCCCTGGAGATCAACCTCCGGATGGGCGGCACCACCCACCCGTTCCTGGCCCTTCAATTCCTGACCGGCGGCTCGCTCGACGAGGCGAGCGGACTGTTCCGGTCGCCCTCGGGACAGGTGAAGTTCTACCGGGCCACGGACAATCTGAGGTCGGATCACTACCGCGGTCTCCTGCCCGAGGATCTGATCGACATCCTGACCATCAACCGCCTTCACTATTCTCACGCCACCGAGTCGGGGGTGCTCTTCCACCTCATCGGAGCGGTCTCTCAGCACGGGAAGTTAGGGATGACCGCGATCGCCAATTCGCGCATGGAAGTGGAGAACATCTACAACCAGACCCTCGCGGTGCTCGATCGGGAAACCTCGCTCGGCCATCGAACCGGAGAGATTCCGAACCCCTAGCCAGAGGATGGGCGGAGTTGGGTCAGGGGAGGCCCAACAGTTGCCGGGCGGCGGCGAGGCCTTCGTCGCGGGTTTGGACCTTCGCGTCGAGTTGCTGCTCATAGACCTGGGCGAGGATCCTCCCCACCGTCGGCCCCGGCGCGACGCCGAGGTCCAGGAGGTCTCGGCCGCGTAAAAGCGGGGTCGGACCCGCGCGTTCGACCGACAGTTTGCGCACCTCGCCGATGAACCATTCCATCGCCACCGGGGAGAAGTCGCCGGTTCGTCCGAGGCAGTCGGCCCGCGCGACCCGATACAGCAGATCCGCTTCCACCCGACCCGCGAGCCGACGGATAGCCCCCACGGTGACCTCGGCCCGCGCCTCATACAGTGCTCCCGGCTTCAAATGGTCCTTCACCAGGGCCACGACCTGATCCCGCACGGGAAAGGAACTCCGAGTGTGGACATTGAGGCGGTCGAGAAGGGCCAGGGTCGGCGCGACTCCCGCCTCCTCGTGGCCGCGCGAGCGGATGCGGCCATCTTCCACCTTGGTGGTCGCAGGCTTCCCCAGATCGTGGCACAAGGCGCCAAGCATCACGGCCAGGGCGCGCGGCGGATCGAGATCGTCGATCAGACGGCGGGCCTGATCGAGGACCAGAAGGGTGTGCGTCCACACGTCGCCCTCGGGATGCCAGGTCGGGTCCTGAGGTGTTTCGGCCAGAGGCACAAGTTCGGGGGCGATGGCCCGAAGCTGATCCCACTCGGCCAGCAGGCGAAAGGCCAGGGAAGGTCGGGGAGCTTGCAGGAGCGCCTTCTCGATCTCGCCGAAGACCCGGTCGGCCGCAAGTTCACCCAAAGGCATGGACGCGCACAGGTGCCAGGTCTTCTCCTCGACACTCAGTTCGAAACGCGCCGCGAACTGGGCGGCCCGGAGCACGCGAAGGGGATCCTCGCCGAAGGTCGTCTCGTCCACCACGCGCAGGACCCGGGCACGCAGATCGCGCTCGCCTCCGAACGGGTCCTCGAGGACGCCGCTGGACAGATCGAACATCATGGCGTTGATCGTGAAGTCCCGGCGCCGGGCCGCGGCTTTGATGGACATGAAAGGGTCGGGTTGCGCGTCGAAGCCGCGGTGACCGCGGCCCGTCTTCGAGTCGCGCCGCGGCAGGGCGACGTCAACCGATCCCGGCAGGGCGGGAAGGCCGGCCACCTTGAAGACGGGGAACGAATCGCCCGCGGGTTCAACCCGCGCGATCGGGGCCAGAGCCGCGAGGATGGCTTCGGGGGACAGTCCGAAGACCTCCAGGTCGAAGTCCTTCACCGGCCTCTCGAGCAGGGCGTCGCGGACCGCGCCACCCACGAGAAAGGTTCGTCCTCCGGCCTGCCGGAGGGTCTCGCCGCACAGGGCGATGCCCGCCGGAACGAAGATCCTGGGGAAAGAATTTGGCACTTGCAGGATTGTAGGCCCTTGGATCTAAGATGAGTTTTCATTCCTGCGGTTGCCCGCAAAGCGGGCATCGCGTGCAGTCAGTACTCTTATAACGTAACGGGAGTCATTCCATGGGACGTCCCTCTTTCCTCAGAATTCTCGCCCTCGTCCTCACGGGCAGCCTGGCCGCCTCGGCGCCGGCGATGGCCAAGCCCAAGCGCCCGAACCTGGACATCCGCGTATCGCCCCGCATGGCCTTCTCGCCCGTCGGTGTGATCGCGATGGCCGAACTCATCGGGGGTGAGGACTCGGAGGATTTCTACTGTCTGGCCATCGAGTGGGATTGGGACGACGGGAGCAAGAGTCTCCAGGACTCCGACTGCGATCCCTACGAGCCCGGCACCAAGATCGAGCGCCGGTTTTCCTCGGAACACTATTACTCTCGCGGCGGGAGCTACAACATCCGCGCCGCCCTCAAGGCTGCCGACAAAGTGATCGCGGCGAACGCCTACCGCCTCCTCGTCCGCCAGGGTATCCCGTCCGGAAGCGGCGATCGCTGAATGCCTGAAACTCGCAAGGAGATGACCGCAATTGCTCACTGAAGGACAAAGCGCACCCGAGTTCAGCGTCTCCGACCACGCCGGCAGGGACGTGCGTCTCTCGGACTTCGCGGGCATGAATCTCCTCCTCTGGTTCTATCCCCGGGCCGATACCCCGGGCTGAACTATCGAAGGTCGCGGGTTCCGCGACAGCATTTCGAAGTTCCAGGCGCAACGTACGCAGATCCTGGGCGTGAGCTTCGATACGGTCGCCGAGAACCGGGCGTTCGCGGAGAAGTGCGCGTTTCCCTTCCCGTTGCTTTGCGACACGACGCGCGAGATCGGCGTCGCCTATGGGGCGGCCGCGGACAGAAACTCCGGCGCCCCCAAGCGCATCTCCTACCTCATCGGACCCGGAGGCAGGATTCTTAAGGCCTATCCGAAAGTTTCGCCGGCCAGCCACCCGGAGGAGGTCCTCCAGGATCTCGCCACCTTCAACCGACCAACCACGGAGTAGGGATCGGGGGCTAGTACACCCTTCGCAGTTCGGCTCCGACGAAGGCGAGCGGTTCTCCTCCGACGAGCGCCAGGTCGAACGTGCCCGCCTGCCGGAGTTCAATGGCCGCGTGAAGGCCGTCGCGCGCGGCCACCATGAGGGTCCTCGTGGCCGCGGTCGTCTTTCGGTCTCTGGCCTCGACGTAGGGCGGATCGCTCACGTTCAAGCGATCATGGGTCGCAAGGATGAGTTCATACTGACCCGCGCGGAGCGGAACCGCCGCCGCGAAACCGTGTCCGGTCGGAAACCGGTGCGGCTCATAGAAGAACTCCAGCAGCCAGGCCGCGGTCGAACTGGCCTCGAAGCGAAAGGAGGGCAAGAGAAGCGCAGGCGAACCCAGGAGCCTGGTGGCGTCGCGTTCGGGCGAACGAACCCGGGGGCTCAAGCGGTCGGCAAGGATCGCGGCCGACATGAATGCGATCGAGGCCAAGAGGGTGTCGCGGTTCCGCAACCTCGGGGACGGGAATAAGGATCGGGTCGCACCGAGAAGCAAGGGTAAGCCCAGCAGAACCGCCCACGGCCAGGCCAGAACACGGGTCGGCCGATCTTCCGAGAGAACGAAGGAAGGCAGCACCGCCGTCCACTCCCGCGCTCCGGATTGGGTTCTGAAAAACGGAGCGACGCCGTCGCGGTCGCGATGGACGGTTTCGATGTTGGCCACCCCACCGAGGCCACACCAAAGACCCCAACCGGCCAGAAGGGCGGTCGCGGGACCGAGGCCTCGCCGAAGGGACAGGGCCAAAGGGGCAGCCAGCACGGAAACCAGGGGCACCAGGAAGCGTGCCGGAGGATTGAAGCCGCCCCGCCACATCGGCCAGACGCTCGCGGTGGCGATCACGCCCAGGGTCGCGATCAGTCCCGCCACGGCCAGAACGCGGTGATTCCGAAAGAGCTGAAAAAGGCCCGAAACCGAAAGAACGAATATCGGCGCATAGACGAAAAGCCCGAACTCCTGGTCGAAGAAAAGCCCGGGCAAGCCTTCTGGAAGTATGCCGAGGCTGAACTCCCGGTTTCGGCCGTAGACGCGCCGGGGATCGAAAAAACCCCAGAGTTCGAAGTGATACCAGCCGATCGCCAGAGCGGAGCCGATGAGAATCGACGCCCCGGGAACGAGCCGGCGAAGAGGCTGCCGGCACGCGAGCGCGAAGGCTATGGCCACGGAAAGGATCGCGTAGCGGACGTTGAGCCAGGGCAGTCCGGCCGCACACAGGGCGGCCACCATCCCGGCCCGTGAAGTGCCGCCGAACACGGCCGTGCGCAGTCCCACGCACAGAAGAAGGGCAGCCGGGATCTCCGTGAAGATCAGTCCGGCGAAGTGGATGACGGGGGGCGACAGGCCGACGAGCCACGCCGTGCCCTCGGCGAGGATCTCGTCGCCCGAGAGTTCCCGCACCAAACGCCGCACCTCGCGAACGAGGAGTGCGGCCAGAAGGGCCATGAAGAACGAGGCCCCGGGATGTCCCAGGAGCCAGTAGGCCGGGAGGATCAGGATCGACAGGCCCACCGCGTGGAGCGAGTAGATCTGGCCTTCGGGACCGCGAATCCGGAAGTGCGGCTCCAGAGGGCGGGAAAAGAACGCGGCATACCTCTGCTCCCGGAAATCCTGATCGAGGGCAAGGTCGTGATCGTGAATCAGGCTTTCCGTCACCATGAGGTACTGGGGTTCGTCCCCGTCCGGTCCCACCCGACTCTGAGCCTGATAGGCGACTCCCGCGTACAGGACGAAGAAGACGGGCAGCAGGAACTCTTTCCACGGCCTGACCCGCGACGCGATGAGCGCGAGAGTCAAGGCGGCGAAGGCGAAAACGAGCAGAGGCCGGCCCGAAAAAAGCAGCCAGGAGGGACCCGCCTTTGGGAACAGCACGGCGAGCAGAACCGCGCCCGCGGGCAGCAGGAAGCCGCCAAGACCTCTCAGGCCTGAAGTCCACACGAACACGGAGGCGAAGGCGGCCAGAGCCAAACCAGCGGCCGAAGGGCGCCCGATGAGGACGCCCGCGGCGTGGGTGGACGCGCCGGCTTCGGCAAGGAGGACCAGCAGCCCCGTAGTCCCGGCCGAAACCGCGCGAAACACCATGACGGCACGACCACCGAGAACGGCGTTCTGGGCTTGAGCCGGAGCTTCCATTCCGGGGAACACTATTCCCTCTTGGGGAAAGACGTTAACGGCCCACTCGTGCTACGTTTAGTGGTACGGTGACGGCTCCGCCCCCGGGGCGGGGAACCGCCCCGTGTTTGCCTGGATTCTCCTCTGAGAAGACGGGAGGGTAATCGATGATTTTTTCCTTTCGTTCCGTGGCTATCGCCATCGCTTCGGCTGGGTATGCGCACGCCGCTTTGGGCGGTGATGAAAAGGCCGCGACGGTTCTAATCAGCAGCATCCCCGCATCGGCGTGGGCGAGTCCGTCTCGGCTCAACACCACGCCGCCGATGTCCGCCCAGGCCGGACCCATGCGGGCCAGCTTCGTGCCAGCGTTGCCATCTTCCTTCTTTGGCGATTCCAACGGCACGTCCCGGCTGCTCTTTCTCTCCCCGTTTTCGCCGCTGCGCGCCGCCCTGCGGGTCGCTACCCACGACCTTGCCGCCCAAACCCTCACCACAGTCGACGTCTCGGCGATCCTGGAGGCGCCGCCGGATGCGGCCGCGGCCGGGAGAGACGCTTCCCGCACGACCGGCAACACATCGGAGGCATCCAGGCGCCGCGAAGTCCTGCTGCGCCAGCGCCGAAAGTCGGCCCTCAACGACCGCGACAAGGACGCCGCCCGCACCGAGGCCGCGGAAGCGCTTGAATCCAACCTCGAACTGTCCGGGTTTTCAGGCCGTGTGGATCTCCTCACTCTGCCCTCGGGAGTGCAATCGCCAGCGGCCACTCAGGGTTCCATTCCAAATGGCGCGGGCCTCGTCACATTGTCGGGTTATCTCCGCGACGACCTGAGTTTCGCTCTCACGGGTCTGGCGGCCGACAGCGCCGCCACCACATGGCGCGCGGGGGCCGAGTTCGAACTCGCCGCCGGGGACCGAAACCGCACCGAGATCGGCGCGGTTTACGGCGCGCGCTTCAACGCCGCGAATGCGCCCATCGGGGGCGAGGTGGACCGGCGGACCGTCGGTGCGTTCCGGCTTGTCCACGCCGTGCAGATCCTCGACGGCGTGAGCGCGCGGGCGGGTGGACGCGTCATCGATGCTCCGTTCCTTCGTTCGTCGCGTTCGGTCGACCCGGAGTTCTCTGTTCTGCTCGAAAGCCCCGACCGCGATGGAGGCCGGAGCTATGTGCGCCTCGACCTCTCGGGAGACACCCTCTTCCCCGGACTTGAAGTCGTCGCGGGAGAAAGCGACGTGATCGCGCTGTCCGAGGGCCTTTCGTTCCTGCCCCGCAACTTCAAGGCTCAGCGCACCTGGAACCGGGCGGTCGCGGTGGGCTACAAGGAGCAAGGAACCAGGCTGGAAGCGCGGCTGCAGGACCAAACGGTCGCGGACGCGCTTTTCGTCCTTCCCTCGGCGGTCGCGGGCGCTCCCTACGTGGAGAACGGCCGCCGCGGACGGCTGCAGTTCGGGTCGCTGATGCTGGAAAAGACGTTCGCCCATAGTCAGGTCCAGACCGGGGTCGAATATGGCTACGGGCGATTCGCCGAGGACCAGGGCCACCCCGGACAGGCCCGCGATTTCCATCAACTCACCACCCGATTCGACGCCTATGTGAGGCGTTCGGGGACCGGACTCGCCCTGTTCCACCGGCTGCACGAAGGAGCAGCGGTGACAGGCTACGAAGGCGAGACGAGGCCGCGAGAGAGAGCGCACCGGTATCTCGTGGAGTTGCGGCAGGACGTGCCCTTTGTCCCCGCGATGATCGGGGCCGACATGGCCCTTCTCGTGAGTCTGCGGAATGTGTACTACGACGACGTCGATAGAAGGAACATCGATGAGTTCGCGGTTAAAGCGCCGCCCCGCCGGGTCACCGGCGGCATACGGGTCAAATTCTAGGCGGCGAGAGAAGAAGGCTCCCCCTAATGTTCACCCTGCCCACGCAGACCTACACCTCGATCCGGAGACGATTCTCGAAGCGTGTCTCCAGGCGGAATCGGATCCTCCTGGTCACCGCGGCGCTGGCCTCGCTGGGGATCTTGAGCCTGGTCGAGCGCCTCGGGCCCAGATGGCGCGAGGATGGCGTTTCGTGGCGATCCGTCAAGGGCCAGTTGATTGCCGACGCGGTCGTTCCGGGATCTCCGGCCTCTCTCGCGGGCCTCGCCCGCGGAGACACGCTCGTGGCCATAGCCGACCACCGCGTGTTCACGCCCGAAGATGTAGCGCTCGAGCTCTCGCGTTCGGTGTCGTCGACCAGCGATGTCGAATATCGCGTCGAGCGCAACGGCTCACTGACCAGCCATCATCTCCAGCCGATCACCCTCCCCTCCGGCGACCGGCGCCTCTACACCTTCCTCTCTTTGATGGGTTTCTTCTGCCTCGGCCTCGGGGCGCTCGTGGCCATGAGGCGCCCGGGAGAGCCCCTTCGCCTGCACTTCGCCTCGCTGTGCGCGCTCTTCTTCATCGTCTACGCGGTCTCCGACTCGGGCCGTCTGGACGCGGTGGACTGGGGCCTCCTCCTCCTCGATTCGGCGGGCATCGCCTTGTTGCCGCCCTGCTACCTGCACTTCTGCCTGAAGCTCGCCAAGACCGGGACGCGCGCACGGCTGGCGCAGGTCTATGGTGCGGCTGTTCTGTACATGGCCCTCGAACTCTTCGGCCTGCTGGGTGCGGGGTCGAGTTCCCTTGCGGAAACCCTGCTCGGCTGGACCGATCGCCTGGGGCCCGCTTACTTCAGCGTCTTCTTCCTGGCCGGCTTTGTGGTTCTGTGGCGAGCCTCGAGGCAGGCACGGGCGGGCCTCGAGCGGCGACGGATACGGTCTCTCGCCTTTGGGACCGCCGCCGGGATCGGCCCGTTCATCGCGTTCTATGCGGTGCCTTTCGCTCTCGGCCGGGCGGGAGGAACGGTGCCCGAGCTCTTCGGCACGATTCCTCTGACCCTGCTGCCTCTCTCGCTCGCGTATGCGGTCATACAGAACAGGATCATCGACATCGGTTTCCTCTTTAGGCGGCTGCTGGTTTCTCTCATCGCCGTTACCGCAGTTTTCGGGGTGTGCCTGCTGGTCCTGGGCCTGCTCGGCGACGTGAGTCGCAACGACGCCGCCCCGCTCATCGTGACCATCTGCCTCGTGGCCCTGCTCTTCTTCCCCCTCAAGAACCGTATCCAGACCGCTGTCGATCGGCTGGCCCTCAAGGATCGCTACGACTCCCGGCAGGCTCTGCTGCGGCTCTCCCCCGAGTTGTCCACCGAACTCGATCGAGACCGGCTGGCCGAGCGCCTGCTGAGCGGAGCGCAAGCGGCGCTGGGCATGACCCGAGGCGCTCTGCTGGCCCGCTCGACCGGGCACATCGAAACGGTGCGGCAGTTTGGTCTTTCCGGAGTCGCCGCCGCAGACCGCGACCCTTCCGTCCAGCGCGCTTTTCAAATGGGCCTTTCGGACTCGGGCCCGAGCGAGTTGACGACCGGTTTCGACCTCGCATCCGATCTTTTCGCCTACTACTTCCCGCTGGTGGCGCGCGGCGAAGTCGTGGCCGTGCTGGCCCTGGGGAACCCCTCATCATCCGAAACCTCGGATCCCGAGACCATGGACGAGGACGAGGAGCAGTTGATTCGCTCGCTGTGCGCGGTGTCCGCCACCGCGATCCTCAATGGCCGGCTCTACGAACGGCTGGAAGACAAGGCGCTCGAGTTGACGCGTCTCACCGACTATCACTCCAATATCGTGGAGAGCATGGAGGCCGGGGTCGTAGTCATCGGAGCCGACCATCGCATTGAGCGGTGGAATCGCGGGATGGAGCGTCTCGCGGGGGTACCGCGCGACCACGCCATCGGCAGGACCCTCGCCGACGCGCTTTCGGAGGACGCTTCGACGGCGCTGGATCGCATTGTTCGCGAGTCGGGCCGCCGGGCCGACCATCTGTACAAGGTCGGACTGACTCTGCAGAGCGGCCGGTCCATCACGGTGAACGTGAATTCAGCACCCTTCGACTCGTCGCTTGCCGGCGGGGCCGGCCTGGGGACGCGGGCCGTACTGATCTTCCACGACGTGACCGACCGGGTCGCCCTCGAGCGCCAGGTTCAACAGACCGAGAAGATGGTGTCCGTCGGCCTCCTGGCCGCCGGAGTCGCCCACGAGGTGAACACGCCGCTCGCCGGCATCTCCTCGTACACGCAATTGATGCGGGCGCAGATGGACCCTGAGGACGTCCGCGTCGAGTGGCTCGACAAGATCGAGAAACAGACCTTCCGCGGAGCCAAGATCGTCAGCAACCTCCTGAACTTCGCCCGGGCCGGTGGCAGCGACGACGCCTCCCTCGACCTCTCCAAGGTGATGGTCGACGTGCTCTCGCTGGTCGAGCACCAGCTCGACAAGTCGCGGGTGCGGGTGGTCAAGGAACTCTCAACCGAACTTCCCACCGTGGTGGGAAGCGAGAACAAGATCCAGCAGGTTCTCTTCAACCTCATCCTGAACGCGCGGGACGCCATGCCGAGCGGGGGCTGGCTCACTTTGAAGACCTCGGTCGAAGGACGCGATGTGATCGTGGAAGTGAGCGACACCGGTGACGGTATCCCCGAATCCGATCTGCCGCGCATCTTCGATCCCTTCTTCACCACCAAGGAGGTGGGCCAGGGAACCGGACTCGGCCTCGCGGTGTCTTACGGCATAGTCCAGGAGCACGGCGGAACGATCCGGGCTTCCAGTTCGAAGGGCCATGGATCGCGCTTCGAAGTACGCCTGCCCGTCGAGCGCCGGCCCGCGATGGCCCGCGCTCTTTAGCCCCCTTCACCCGAGTCCGGCCAACCATGTCCCTCCCGAAGATTCTTGTCGTGGACGACGAAGAAGTCATGCGCGATGTCCTCGGCAGCGTGCTCGGGGGCGAGGGCTACTCCGTGCTCTTCGCGGCCACCGGCCCTGACGCCATCGCCGCGGTGAAGGAATCCCAGGTCGATGCGGTCATCCTCGACCTGATGCTGCCCGGCATGTCGGGCCTCGAAGTGCTCGATGAGTTGAAGCGGAACGACGCCGATCTTCCCGTGCTCATGCTGACCGCGCAGGCCTCCATCGAGACCGCGATCTCCGCCATGAAGAAGGGCGCCTTCGACTATCTGACCAAGCCTTTCAAGCACGACGAGCTGCTCATCCTGCTTCAGAAGGCCCTGCAGCAGAGCGATCTGGTCGATGAGAATCGCTCGCTCAAGCTGGCCATCCGGCCTCAGGGCAACTTCCTGGGCCTGGTGGGCAAGAGCCCGAAGATGGAGCAGGTCTACGCGCTCATTCAGCAGGCCGGTCCGGCGCGCACCACGGTCTTGATCGCGGGGGAAAGCGGCACCGGCAAGGAGCTGGTGGCCAAGGCCCTGCACGTTTCCTCGCCGCGCGCCGAGAAGCCCTTCATCGTGGTGAACTCAGGCTCCCTGCCCCACGAGCTTCTCGAGTCGAACCTCTTCGGCCATGTCAAAGGCGCATTCACCGGCGCTTTCTACTCGAAGAAGGGCCTCTTCGAACTGGCCGACAAGGGCACGCTCTTCTTCGACGAGATCGGGAACGTGAGCCTGGAGACCCAGGCCAAACTCCTCCGGGTCATCCAGGAGCGGGAGTTCATGAGGCTCGGCGGCACCGACATGGTGAAGGTCGACGTGCGCATCATCGCCGCCACCAACATCGATCTGCGCCGCGCGGTGGTCGAGGGACGGTTCCGCGAAGACCTCTTCTATCGCCTGAACGTGATCACCCTCGACCTGCCCCCGTTGCGCGCGCGCAAGGAAGACATCCCCGCCCTGGTCCAGCACTTCATCGCGAAGTACGCGAAGGACAACGCACGGGATGTCCGCGGTTTCACCCGCGACGCCCTCGAGAAGGTCATCGACTTCGACTGGCCGGGGAACGTGCGCGAGCTGGAAAACACGGTGGAGCGCGGCGTGGTCCTGGCCGCGGGCGACCAGATCGACGAGACGGAGCTGCCGCCGCAGGTCCGAATGCTCCCGTCCTCGAACGGCTCGGCCAGCGGCGATTCCGGCGTTGCCCTGGACCGCGACAGCTTCAACCTGAAGCGCGCCGCCGCCGACTTCGAGCAACGCATGATCGTGGTGGCCCTCGACGCCGCCCGCGGCATTCAGAAGGACGCGGCCAGGATTCTCGGAGTCAAACCGACAACCCTGAACGAAATGCTGAAGCGGCACCGCATGATCGCGGCCCGCAAGGGGCGTCCCGCAGGCGAAGCCGAGGAAGCGGTCGAAGGCGAAGAGCCGGACGACACCACCGACGAACGAACCCATTGACGGCTTGGTAGTGCTGGGAGGGGGCACTCAAGCGCCTCGTAGCAGATGGTCGTATCCACCCTGCGCGTATCGAAGAGGTCGTAGCCAAAACCCGTAAAGAACTGGACGAGCAAATCGTGGAAATCGGTCAGCGTACCGTTATCGAACTGGACATCCACAACCTCAGCGCCTACATGGTGAAGATGGTCGGACGTATGCGTTTCCGATCTTCCTACGGGCAAAACCTCCTCAAGCACTCCATCGAAACGGCTCACCTATGCGCCATCATGGCTGCCGAATTAGGGCTTTCG
>JANODX010000024.1:0-11008 GCA_031412915.1 Vicinamibacteria bacterium
AGATGAACTACTGGCCGGCCGAGGTCGCCAATCTAAGTGAGCTCTCGGAGCCGCTGTTCGGCATGATCGAAGACCTGACCGACCAGGGCGCAGCGGTAGCGCGCGAGCACTACGGCGCGCGCGGATGGGTGCTGCATCAGAACACGGACATCTGGCGGGTGGCCGCACCCATGGACGGCCCGAGTTGGGGAGGGTTCACCACCGGGGGCGCGTGGCTCGTCACTCACTTGTGGCAGCACTATCTCTTCACCGGCGACCAGGCGTTTCTGAAGCAGTACTACCCCGAGATGAAGGGTGCTTCCGAGTTCTTCCTGGACTTCCTGGTGCCGCATCCCAAGCACGGGTGGCTGGTGACCGCCCCCTCGACCTCGCCCGAAAACTTTCCGCTTGCCCCTGGCAATAACCGATTTTTCGATGAGGTGGCGGGCTTCATGAGTTCCGGCACATCGCTGGTCGCCGGTTCCACCATCGACATGCAGATCCTGAATGACCTGTTCAAGAACGTGGCCGACGCGGCCGACGTGCTGGGCATCGATGGCGAGTTCAAAGCGCAGGTGCTGGCCGCTCGCGGCAGACTCGCGCCCATGCAGATTGGCCGGAACGGAGACCTGCAGGAATGGCTGGAGGACTGGGGCCAGCGGGAGAAGAGTCATCGGCACATCTCGCATCTGTATGGCCTGTATCCCGGCGACCAGATCTCGGTGCGGCGCACTCCAGCCCTCGCGGAGGGCGCGCGCGTGGCGCTTGAGCAGAGAGGGCTCGAGGGCAACGGGTGGGCGTCGGCCTGGAAGGCGGCGGCGTGGGCGCGCCTCGGGAATGGGGCCAAGGCGATGGAGAACGTCTCGTACGCGATCGCGCACTACACCACTCACAGCCTCTTTTCGATTTGCTCCAACGCCATGCAGGTGGATGGTTCATTCGGCATGACCGCAGCCATCGCGGAGTTGCTGCTTCAATCACACGGAGATGAACTGAACCTGCTGCCCGCGCTCCCGGATTCGTGGAAGGACGGCGCCATCACCGGGCTGCGCGCTCGAGGTGGATTCGAGGTCAGTCTGGCCTGGCAGGGTGGCAACCTCACGAGCGCCACGGTCAGGTCGACCCTTGGACGAGAGGTACGCGTGCGCTCCCGAATGCCCCTGGATGTGAGCTCGGCGGGCAAGCCCGTCAAGGTCTCGCGGCCCGAGGCAGGCGTCGTTCAATTCGAGACCGCGCCGGGAACTCACTACGTGCTGTCCGTCTCTCGCCGTTTCTGACCCTTCAGTACGGCCGTCGCGGCGCCCTCCTGGCACGTTCCTTGAAAGGGAAACCGCAATGCGAACCCCCAGACTTGTCCTCTTGCTGCTTTTCGCGCTCACCGTTCAAGGCGCGGCTGTTGCCCAGACCGCCAAGCCGCCCATTCGGCCAGGTCTGCTGACCGCGACCTTCATCGGCAACGAGGCGTGGCACATCACGGACGGCGAGTACACCGTGATGACCGACTTCCCCTACTAGAGCGGATACTCCGGTTACATGACCTGGGACTGGGCGGCGGTCCCGCGGGTCGACGTTCCCGGAAAGCTTCTGCTCGTGACCACCCACGAGCATCGCGACCATTTCGCGGCCGAGTTGATCGCGCGCGTAAATGCCTTTCGCGTGCTGGGGCCTCGGGCGGTTCGTCAGGCTGCGGGCGAGGCCGGGCTCGCGCCCGGACCCGATGTGCGCTTCGGGCCCATCCGAGTCCAGGCCATCGCGACGCCCCACGCGAACCTCGAGCACTACAGCTACATCATCGAGTGGAAGGCCGTCCGCATCTACCTGCCGGGCGACACCGAGGAGGCCGCGAGCCTGATCGAGGCCCGCGGTCTCGCGGTCGCTTTCGTGACCCCCTGGATGCTGAGAGTGCTGGAACGCCAGGGAGCCAAGATCGACGCGCGGCGCGTCATCGTGGTTCACCACGAAACCGGCGAAACCGTGCGGCCGTACCAGGGCTCGATCGCGCCTCGGCCCGGCTATGTCATCACCCTCGAGTCAGCACCGGTGTCCAGGGCAGGACAATAGTCGCGGCCCAGAGCGCCCGCGTCCCGGTTCCTCGGCTCGACCGTCCCGGAAACGAACACTGCCTGTCTGAACCGAAGCCGAGGCCCTCGGCGGAGGATTGGCGCCTATCGCGCTCATCGACAAGGATCTTCGCAGCGAGGGGGCGCACGCCGACCGCGGGTCGGGGCCGCGATCGCTCCCCGGCCGCCGATGGCACGGTGCTTGCTCCATTTCGGCGATCATGATGCTCGCTTCGAACCTTCGCATCGCCTTCCGATCGCTCCGCAAACGGCCCGCCTTCACGGCCATGGCGGTGTCAATTCTCGCCCTCGGAATCGGCGCCAACACCGCGATGTTCAGCGTGGTGAACGCGGTGCTGCTCCGCTCCCTCCCCTACGGTGACCCCGGTTCGCTCGTGGTGGTTTTTGCCGATGGCGCCGCCCGAGGCCAGGGCCCCCGCCTGCCCGTCACCCCCGGCGATTTCGCCTGGTGGCGGGAGCGGACACGAGTTTTCAGCGACCTCGCGGCCCTCCATAACGACGCTCGACGCATCACCAGCATTGAGACCCCGATCGTTCCCCTCACCCACGCGGTCACGGCAAACTATTTCGATGTGCTCGGGTCGCGGCCGGCCCTGGGCCGTGGTTTCGTGGCGGGAGAGGACGAACCCGGGCGTGGAGATGTCGTGGTCCTCGGCTACGGCCTCTGGCAGAGCGTTTTTGCGGGCGACCCGACGGTGGTCGGCCGGAAGATAGACCTGGATGGCGAGCCTCACACCGTGGTTGGGGTCATGGGCCGCGATTTCTATAGCGCGCACATCTTCGCCGTTCAGCCCGGCCTGTTCGTTCCCAAGGCCTTCGCGCCACTACGCGACGATCACTCGACACGCGAGATAGTCGTCTACGGCCGGCTGGCTCCCGGAAGGACGTTGGAGGCTGCGCAGGCCGAGATGAGCGCGATCACCTTGAGCGTGGCCCAGGAGCATCCGGAGACCAACGACCGTTGGGGCGCGCGGGTGGTTCCCATTCGCGACCTGGCCATCGGGCCCTTTGGGGCCACGGGCGGGATTCTGCTGGCCGCCGTCTCCCTGGTTCTCCTCATCGCCTGCGCCAACGTCGCAAACCTCACGCTCGCCCGGGCGAGCGAACAGACCCGGGAAATGGCGCTCCGGGTTGCCCTCGGGGCCAACCGTCGACGCATCGTGGCGCAGTTGCTCACCGAGAGTCTGATGCTTTCGATGGCTGGCGGCCTCCTCGGCGCGGGCCTCGCTTTCCTGGCCGCCGAACCACTGGCGCGCCTGATTCCAGCCCAGGCGGGCGTGCCGTTTCTCGATCGCGTGTCGGTGGATGGATGGGTGCTTGGATTCACTCTGCTGCTGTCCGTTGCGTCCGGCCTTCTCTTTGGCCTCTTCCCCGCGCGGGAGGCGGCCAGGACGGACCTCGCTGAAGTGCTCCGGGAGGGAGGAAGGACTCAGGTCTCGTCGCGTGGCCGGAGGTTCCGTGACGGCCTGGTCATCGCCGAAGTGGCCCTCGCGGTGGTGATTGCGGCGTGCGCGGGCTTGATGCTACAGACTATCGATGGCCTGCAGGCGGTGAAGCCGGGGTATGACGTGGACCGGCTTCTGAGCCTGCGAACCTCCCTGCGCGGCGACGAGTTCCAGACGCCGGAGTCGCGGCGGGCTCACTTCGAAGAGCTGAAGCGCCGCCTGGAAGCGATACCCGGAATCGCTCAGGCGACCGCCACAAGTTTCGAACCGCCCATGGCCCCGGCCGGCGGCTTCGGCGGGGTCCCGATCGCTATTCCCGGGTTCCCGGAGGACTCGGTTTCGCCCCCGAGTGCCATTTCCAACATCGTCATGCCGGACTTCTTCAGCACCCTGGGTATTCCTCTCTTGAGTGGCCGGGGTATCACCACGGACGACCAGGCCGCGTCGGCCTTGGTGACCGTGATCAATCAGGCCATGGCCGACAAGTATTTCTCCGGCCTGGAACCACTCGGCCGCAGCTTCGCCCTTCTTGGACCCAAGCAGATGCCGATGGAGATTGTCGGAGTCGTGGGCAATGTGATGACCGCCGGGATCGACCCGACCCCGCGCCCGGTTTTCTACCTTCCGTATGCCCAGAATCCAATCAGGGTGATGACGGTGGTTATGCGAGTCCCTCAGGGGGATCCGCTATCCCTTGCCCGCGAGGCGGAGAAGGCGGCGTGGGCTCTGTCCCGTTCCACCAACGTGTACTTCGTCCGCACCATGGAAAGCCGTCGGCTCGATCTGAACTGGCAACCGCGGTTCGGGGCTCTGCTTCTCGCCGGGTTCGCCGGCCTTGCCCTGTTCCTCGGCGGCATCGGCACCTACGCGGTGATCTCTTATACGGTGCTCCAGCGTCGGACGGAGATCGGGCTCCGCATGGCGCTTGGCGCCCGCGCCTCCGGAGTGATCGCGATGGTGTTGAACGGAGGTTTGAAGCTGACCTTCAAGGGCGTGCTGAGCGGCATCATCGCGGCGCTGGCGGTGACCCGGGTTTTGAACGGCTTTCTCTACGGCGTGTCCTCAAGCGATCCGGTCACTCTAGCCAGGGTTGCCGCCCTCCTGGTCGCCGTGGCGGGGAGCGCCTGCCTCATTCCCGCCCTGCGGGCGAGTCGCGTGGACCCGGGCACGGTCCTCCGCGAATAGAGGGCCTTGATCCACGGTTAGAGCCTCTTCTTTGGAGGCTCTCTGCCATGTCGCAGCTGACTCGCCGGTCCGGCAGATCCCGTAGAACCCGCGGGCGGCCGGCCAAAGCCTTTCCGCCCGCGCGCCGGCTTGCGCGAGCTCACAGCTTCACGTGTCAACCAGGGCTGAAAGGTACTACGAGCGGTCCAACTTATGAGCCCATTCCTCGATTCGCGGCACCTCCGGCTGGTCGCCGAAGTCGCCCGCACCGAAAGTACCGGCGATGGCGCCTTTTCCCGACGAGATCGTGGCGACGGTGACGTTTCTGGAGAAGGACGGTATGACGCGGCTCGTGGCTCAAGAGGTCATCCGTCGAAGAAGGCTAGCGCCCCCTGCTCGAACGCCTCGGCCTCCACCGTCCCGAGCTCCGGGCCTGGGCCCTGTACGACTGGGCCAACTCGGTCTACATGACCACGGTGCTCGCCACACGATGTGTTGTCGGTGTCGCTTCATGTCGGTCCTCCGTCGAGGGTCGTCGAGGGAAGAATCCTCGATGTGCATGCAGTCCGCTGATCCCCGCTCCGCGAGGACGTTCTATCTGGCCTCGGGAGCCCGGGCAGACGAGGGCACGAGGCACTTCTCGGGGGGAGGGTAGACCCGGCAGGCGAACCTCGGTGTTAATGCTGGTCGAGACCACAGGCTGCGTAACGTCGATGAGATTCTCTCCGTCCCGGGATCGGCGTTCTGGTTGATCGGGGGGTTGTGGACCCAGAGGCGCGAGCGTACTATCCGAGGCTCGCCCCTTCAGTCGGCTTTTCGACATGGAACTGATCAAGGAAACCCTATGACGCCTATGCGACTCTTGTCCCTCGTTCCCTCCCGTTTCATGACTCCGCTTGCGGTGGTGTTCATCGCAGTGGGTTGTAACGCTCCCGCTCCCGCCCCCGCCCCACCTGCCAACGCTGTTCCGCTGCAGCAGGGGGGCCAGAGCCTCTATGGCCCCTACAAGGTCGTGGAAAACTGGCTGCAGCCTCTGCCCGACGGGGACGATGGAGTCAAGCACGCGGGCTGGACGTTTGGCTCGCAGGCGGCGGTGTTCGCCGAAACCCCCGACCGCATCTGGATCGCACAACGTGGTGAGTTGCCGTTGGCGAAGGGCAACCCGCCCGGAACCCCGTGGGCCCAAGTCACACCGGCGCCCGGTTCGGCGACCACCCCGAGGCTGCCGGTCATGCGCTACCACCACGTCATTTTCGTGGTGGATCGCACCGGCAAGATGATCCAGTCGTGGCCGCAGCACGACAAGCTGTTCGACCAGCCAAAGGCGCCCCTCGGACCACGGGGACCGCACAAGATCAAGATGAGCCCCTACGATCCCGACAAGCACGTTTGGGTCGTCGACGACAACCTCCACCAGATCTTCAAGTTCACCTACGGCGGCGAGCTGGTGATGACCCTCGGCCAGATGGGCGTCGAGGGGCGGGGCCCGAACACCTTCGCGCGCCCGACCGACATCGCCTGGCTGCCCGACGGCACCTTCTTCATCAGCGATGGCTATCACGGCAAGCGGGTGGCCAAGTTCGCCGCCGACGGCACCTTCATCAAGGACTGGGGCGTCGAGCCCAAGGACCCGAAGAACCCGGGCCCGAACGAGTTCAACACCGTTCACAGCATCGCGATCAGCAAGGACCGCCGGATCTTCGTCGCCGACCGTCAGCACGAGCGCATGCAGGTCTTCGACGAGGAGGGCAAGTTCCTCAAGATGTTCTCGCTGCGCGAAGACCATTGGCCGGCCGCCGCTCACTCCCTGCCCTACTTCCATCTGATCACGGACGACCAGTTCCTGTGGGTCGGAGATGGCGGGACGCAGCGCATCCTCAAGTACGACCTGGACGGGAACTTCCTCTACGGCTGGGGACAGCCGGGCGGGCAGCCGGGCCAGATCTGGGGTCCTCACCAGCTGACGGTCGATCAGGAGGGCAACTTCTTCATGGCCGAGGTGCAGAACGGCCGCATCCAGAGGTTCGAGCCGAAGCCGAACGCCGATCCCGCTCATCTCATCGGCCAGGAATTCCGGTTCAAGGCCGCGCCTTCAAACTGATCGCAGTCCTGTCGAGTCGGGCGGCCCTGAGTCGGCCGCTCGACTCAAACGGCGGCATCCGCCGTGGAGGAGAGTCCGGGCTGTCGGGCTGAGCCTCGGGGTACGACGACGGATTCGGGATCGGGATCGGGGGGGTCGCCCCGCCGGCCCCGCGCCGGGCGAACGCCCCCATGGCGCGGTCGCGGCGTAGCCTTCCTCCCCTGTGCCTCGACGGATCTTCGTCGGCGACATCCAGGGCCGCCGGGAGGAAGTGGAGCGGCTGCGACGGCCGCGGCCGACCTTCAAGCGGGGCGATGGATGCACGTCCGGCTGGTACTGAGCGGCGAGAAGGCGGCGCTCTTCCTGGGTGATTCTCGCGAGCCCGTCCTCGTCGTGCCCAGGCTGGCGCGAGGTGGCAAGGGTGGCTTCATCGCCCTCCGCTCATTTCTTGGGGCCAACATACAAGGTGACGTCGAACCGCCATCGAGCTTCGCGAACGTCGTGGTGCGTTCCGATGTTGTCGACTCAGTGGGACGGGCCGCTCGCAATCGTGGCACAGGATCTACGACCGGCTCTTCTTGCGGCTCTCCGTCGCACTGCCCCAGCGCTTCAGGAAGTCGGTTACGAACGCATCGTACTGGACGGGCTCGACCGCGATTTTGGCCAGGCTCATGGCCGCCACCAGGGCCAGGTGATAGCCCTCGGCGCGCGTTCGCTCAGCGCGTTGGTAAGCCGGATGCGCGATGTTGACTGCGACCGTGTTCTCGACCAGGTGGCCAAGGGCTGCATCATCCGGCCGCGATTCGAAGGCGAGGGTGAGACCGTAGCGGCCGGGCTTGCGAACCGGAACTGGCAACTTCAGGCCAGTCTCTTCCGATGAAGTGGGTTCGCCCGGGTGCGGAGGGGCGTGCTCGCCATCAACTTCGACTCTTGGATCCTGACCCCGCTCTGGCTCTGGTCTTGGGTGGGAAGTTCCGGATGCTTCAGCCTGGGACGTTGCTGGCTCGTCGACATCGTCGAAAACCAGTCCTTGCTCCGAGTCCTTCAGCCCAAGGGTGCGGAGCCGCTTGCCCCCCGGCGCAGGGCGATGTTCCACCAGCGAAGCCAGGGCCGGGTAGTCATCAGAGAGCTCCTCGAGGACCGAGGCGAGGTCGCGCTCAAAAGGCCGGGCCGCCTTGCGGCGTGCGGCGTCGTTGTGCGCTGCGGTGTCCTCACCCCAGGCCTCGAGTTGTACGACCACGGTCTCTTGAAGCGCCTTCCGGCACATCAGATAGAGCGCTCCGCGAACGCCGGAGCGGATGAAGTCGCCTTTGTTGAGGGTGAGCGACTCGGCGAGGGCGGGCAGTTCGATCAGACCGGCCATCCGCTCGGGCGATGGTGGCGAAACGCCGAGCCATTCCCACCCGCGCTTGATGACTTTACCGAAGGTACTGATCGCGATGCCCTGCTGATCCTCGGGCAGCGGCGCATCGCTGCGCCACATCAGGCTCACACCCGCGACCTTCTTCTTCCTCGGAAAACGGACCTCGACCACGGTCGCACCACGACGAGGATCGCAATCGAGGGGCTCGCCGTTGCACTCGAAGGCGACGCCGTCGGGATAGCGTGCCGAGAAGGCGGGATAGAGGTGCGGTTCGAAGAGTGCTTCGAAGTGCCGTCGAACCGCGGCCACGACAAAGCCGCGATCGAGCAACGGTGACAGAGGATTCTTCACAAAGAGCCGGATGGCCGTGCCGCGGCCTTCGATGGCGCCGTATGGCTCACAGAACCGCCACGGGGCTTTGTGCTTGGACGCGAGCCGCCACTGGGTGGCGATGGGAGGAGCGCCCATTCGGCCGGTCTCGGTCCACACCTCATTCGAGATCAGGAGGCCGAGTTTGATGCCGACGCCCGCGAAGCCGATCCCCTCCCCGCGCTCCTTCGAACTGCGCGCGAGGTCGTGATAGCGGCGCAATTCGGTACGTCCCATGCCGGTCCCATTGTCGCGGATGGTGATCGACGAGACGGTGGCATCGACATCGATCGAGATGCGCGAGGCGCGGGAGTCCAGCGAGTTCGCAATCGCCTCGGAAAGAATCGTTTCCTCAATCGGGTCGACGTACGCGTCGCGCAAGTCTTCGAGGAGATGAACGAGATCAACACGGGTTTCGCCCATTGCGGCTAGTGTCCCGCGGCGCAGATGCGCGTCGGACTTTCAGTGAGGGAGAGTTGCATGGGTGTCTTGCACTGGGAGCGTAGCGCATCAGGAGGATCCTGAAAGGTCGCGACGAGATAGGCTCGTCGGGCGATGATGGAACCACGGCACACCAGCCTCCTTGCGGTTGGGGGGGCGCTCAGCTCCGCGGTGGCCTTGCTGCACTTCGTCATCATCTTCGTGGGAGCGCCGGCCTACCGCTACTTCGGAGCAGGCGAGCGGATGGCCAGGCAAGCGGAACGGGGAGCCATCTTTCCTGCGGTGATCACGCTGGCGTTGACCCTGATCTTCGCGCTGTGGGCGGCCTATGCCTTCTCCGGGGCGGGCTTCATTCCGAGACTTCCGCTTCTTCGAACGGCGCTGGTGACGATCGGCTTCGTCTACACCCTGCGGGGCCTGGCTCTGATCCCGCAGGTGTGGTTCCTTGTGCAATCAGGCGGAGACATCCTTCCGCGGCATCTCTTCTTCTCGGCCGTCTTTTTACTGATCGGCCTCGCATATCTGTTGGGCACACAGCAGGTTTGGCGACACCTTGATCCTCCGGGCGTCTGAAGCAATCGCGCTTAGTTAGTAGTTAACTGCCACATCGAGCAGTCGCTCGGAATCGGGGAACGGCAGGGGGTTCAGGGCCACGGCCTGGAGAACCGTGAACAATGTCGTCGTAGCCGCTATTCCCAGGGCAGGGTTCGGTACCATCGGATTCGCCGGTGAATCCGCGTCCCGCCGCCGCTGAGATTCCCGAAAAGCCGCTGCCGATCGGGCGCCGCCACACCACGCGCGCGCTCGGCGTTTCTCCGAGGACGAGGCGCATCGCAGTCACACCGTCTCGCGCGGAACCCCATAGCCCCGACCAATCGGTCGAACCCGCCCGCTCGTGGGAATACCCGGAAGCGGCGGACAACACGACGCCGGCAGCAATGACCGGGACCGGCAGGCGCATCTTCATATTGGTCTCTCTCTTGGCTATGCAAACCGGGTACCACGCGCGGAGGTTGCTCGCATCGGGGTGTAGCGGCCGGCTATCCGATTCAGACGTAACCCTCTCCCGCTTTGGCGGAACACGACCCGCAGGAGTCGTGGTCAGGGCCACATCGCGGTCATTTCCGCAGCTGAATGTCCTGGGTACAGCGCAGCACTCCTTGCGCGCCGCGGGTGAGCGGGCGAATCGAGAAGCCGCTGTCCTCCCTGGACGCCCTGGCGCGGATTCCCTGGTCAACCAGCGGATCATCGGCAAAGACGATCTCGAAGATCCTCTCCTTGAAGCCGGGCGCGTTCACGACGTAGTGAATGTGCGCGGGAGTGCGCGTGTCCGGATACGAACCCGGCTTGATCGTGGTGTACTCGTACCGACCGAGGTCGTCGGTGCGCAGCCGGCTCTGCAGGCGAGGCGTGCGGCTATCGTTGACCGGCTTCGAGTAAATCCCGTCCTTGTCCGTTTGGTACACGTAAATAGAGACTCCCGCCAGAGGCGTTCGCCCATCGGGGCCAAAGACACGGCCTGCGACGATCAGTCTCTCGCCGGGCTCCGCCTCGGGGGCGAGACGGACCCTCGCGGGCGCGTTCTTCTCGGTCCCTTGGGACCCCGGCTCCCCAGAGAGAATTGTGCCAATGGCCAACAATCCAAGCATCACGTTCATCTAGATTCCCCCACAGCAATTTGCCCTACCAAGTCATCGGTCGTCATGATTCTTTCGCCTGGTGTCATTCGCGGATCGCTCATTTTCGCCGGCCAAGGAGAGAAGGCGTCCGGGTTTGGGACCAGTGTTTCCCACAAACGAACGCAACTCACTTTCCCGAAGAGGCCGGCGCAGCGCCCGGCATGGTCGTAACCCGGAGGGCATGGGCGCCGCTCGCGTCCATGACGTAGATCTGCAGGGCTCCACCATCTCGGTTCGAAGCAAAGGCCACTCGCGTGCCGTCCGGAGACCAGGCAGGAGTGGTGTCCCGCCCGGGACTGTGGGTGAGTCGCGTGACCCCAGACCCATCGGCATTCATGACGTAGATCTCCTCCTGCGCCTCTTCCCGGTTGGACGCGAAGACGATCCTCCGGCCGTCGGGCGACCAG
>JANODX010000025.1:0-1568 GCA_031412915.1 Vicinamibacteria bacterium
CGCGCGGGAACGTGCCGTTGAAGACGAAGTAAGGCCGGCCCGAGAGGTCGAGAGTGGCACTGGCCTGGGCTTCGTCCATCGGCAAGGTGAAACCGTACCGCCCGATACCCCGCTTGTCGCCCAGAGCTTGTTTGAGGGCGCTTCCCAGAGCCAGTGCGGTGTCTTCGATGGTGTGGTGCTCGTCGATGTGCAGATCGCCCGCGCAACTGACTTCGAGGGCGAAGCCTCCGTGTTTGCCCAACTGTTCGAGCATGTGGTCGAAGAAACCCAGACCCGTCTTGATCACAGAGTCGGCGGCGCGATCGAGATCGATCGAGACCCTGATCCGCGTTTCCTTCGTGGCTCGCTCGACCACGGCGGTTCGGGGCGCATCCACGAGGAGGTGGGCGATCTCGGTCCACGAGTAGTCCTGGGCCCCGAGTCTGAGGGCGCGCACCCCCATGTTCAGGGCGAACTGCATGTCGCTCTCGCGATCGCCGACCATGGCACTGCCCGGAAGGTCGATGGTTCGATCACGAAGGTAGTGAAGAGCCATGGCGATGCCGGGCTTGCGCGTCGGCTTGTTCTCTTCGGGGCGGCTTTCGTCGATGAGGATCTCGCGGAAGCGGATGCCCTGTGAACCGAGGATCTGCAGGAGAAGATGGTGAGGGCCTTCGAACCGCTCTTTGGGAAAGCTCGATGTTCCGAGGCCGTCCTGATTCGTGACCATGACGAACTCGAACCCGGCGTCGCGCAGCCGGAGGAGGGCGGGGATGACGCCCTTCACCAGCCGGAGTTTCTCGAAAGAGTCGATCTGCTCGTCCGCGGGCTCTTCGATGAGCACCCCGTCGCGGTCGACAAAGAGGATCCGGGTCATGGTTTTCGGGACTCGCTCAAGGCGGCGATCATGGCTTCGTTCTCATCCGGAGTGCCGACCGAGATGCGGAGGGCGTCTTGAAGCTGGGGCATGGCCCGCATGTCCCGCACGACCACCCCGGCGCGGAGCAGGCGCTGAAACGCGGCGTCGCGATCAGCGGTGCCGCCGGGATCGAGACCGCCCAGCGCCCCGGCCTGGCTGCGCTGCTCGACCGGTTGGAACGCGGCGACGTGCAGCAAATCCTTACCGAATCCACCGATCGCATCGCCCGCCACCAGGGCGACGCCTTCGCCGTGCGCGAGCGGATCGAGCACGCCGGGGCGCGGCTGTTCACCCTGATGGATGGCGTGGTCGATGACATCACCGGCACGATCAAAGGCCTGTTCGATGCCCGCACCCGCAAGGATCTCGCCGCCCGCGTCCGCCGTGGCCACAAAGGCAACATCCGTCAGGGCCGCGCCGCCAGCGGGGTCGCCTACGGCTATCGCCGCGTGATCGAGATCGATGCCAAGGGCGAACCGGTGCGCGGCCTGCGCGCGATCGACGAACCAACCGCCGAAATCGTCCGCCGCATCTTCGCAGACTACGCCGCCGGGCTTTCCGGCCGCCAGATCGCCGCCGATCTCAACGCCGCCGGCATCCCCGCCCCGCGCGGCGGGATCTGGCGCGCCAGCACCATCATCGGCCACCGCCAGACCGGCTTCGGGATCCT
>JANODX010000026.1:0-48729 GCA_031412915.1 Vicinamibacteria bacterium
GGCTGGCCGCGCTGGACTTTCGAATGGAAGAACTGATTCGGGTGCGGGTACGCGGTCGCCACCCCGGTCCGAACATAGTTCCCGGTCACGTCGATGCCCACCGCGCTATGCGGCTTCCCGTCGCGCTTCACCTCCGCCATCAGCAGGTTGATGCCGAACTGCGAGAGGGCCTGGCCGATCTGATAGTCGGTGGCGTTCGTCCCGTGTTCGAGGATGTAGTCGCGGGCGAAGGCGTGGATGCGATCGAAGTACCGATAGGCCCGTAGGGTGAGGGCGATCTCTTCCGGGGTCTTGGCGATGCGCATCTTCAACGCGAGGTCGGAGATGTCCACGAACTTCGCGCCGGGGAGAACCCTCGCGAACGTGGCGGCACGAGCGGACGACATCTCTCCTTCGAGGCCGATGGTCTTCCCGTCGTAGCCGCGTTTCCTGAGTCCTTGCAGCATCCACTCCCAAAGGTCCACGCGATTTCCGCGCTTCAACTGGCCCCGGTTCGGGAAGCCGCCCTCGGCATGCGGGTAGCAGAAGTAGTACTCGTTCTCGGTGCACCACCAGGATTGAATGAGGTCGCGATCGATTCCCGGTGAGTACCAGTAAACGGTCTCGTTCGCGGCATTGCCCGAGGCGGTGGGGAGGACCACCCAGGTGGAGCGCTCGCCGCTGCCCCGGAAGCAGCCGGTGAAGTACACGATGTTGTCGTCGGTTCCCAAGACGACCGCGTCGACGCCTCGGGCCGCCGCGCGTTCGCGGAGAGTCGCGGCCTGTTTCTTGTACCACGCGAGAGGCAGGCGATCGACGCCTAGCGGCGCGGGGGCTGGATGAAAGGGGTTATCGACGAGCAGTGCTTCCGAGCCTGACCGCTTCGAACCGGCCTGGGCTCCTTGCGCCACCGATTGGGCCAGCGCCTCGCTCGCCGCCGAACTCGCAGCAAGTCCAGCCCCGATGTTCCTGATGAAGTCGCGTCGTGATGCCATTCTGACCTCCGCTCTCGAAAGAGATCCGATCTTAGCGAGGTGGCCCGACCTCCTGGCCTTTAAGATGAAACATCGGTCATGGGCAGGAATAAGGCAGGAAGGAAGGGGCGGGGGGTCGGTCCGGGCGGGGAAGCGGTTTCTTCCGCGACGGCCGAAGCGACACAGAGGCCGAGGGCGGGGCGCCCGCGATCGCGGGTTGCGACCATCGTGACCGTTCTCATCCTGTTGAGTGGCGGGTGGTTCGTTCTGGCCCCTCGACTCGATGGACTCTGGTCGCGCCCGGTTCGTCGGGATCCGGGCCTCAGCGTCCTTCTGATCACCATCGATACTCTGCGCGCGGATGCGGTGGGGGCCTATGGCAACCAGACGGCGGCGACCCCGTGGATGGACCGTCTGGCCCGGGAGGGCGTTCGCTTCGAGCAGGCCCATGCCCACAATGTCGTGACCCTGCCCTCGCACGCCAACATCCTTTCGGGTCGTTATCCGATCGACCACGGAATCAGGGACAACTCCGCATTCCGCTTTCCGGCGGCCAAGGAAACGCTGGCCACGATTCTCGGGAAGGCGGGATATCGGACCGGCGCCTTCGTCAGTGCGTTTCCTCTCGATTCTCGCTTTGGCCTCGATCGCGGCTTTGAGGTTTATGACGATCGTCTCGGTGATCCGGAGAAGCGGGCCGGCTTCCTCATGCAGGAACGTCCGGGGTCGCGGACGATCGAAGCGGCGCGCGCCTGGATGGCCGCCCAGGGAGAGGCGAGGACGTTCACCTGGGTTCACCTGTACGAGCCTCACTTCCCCTACGCTCCGCCCGAGCCCTTCGCGTCACGTTTCGCCTCGGACCTCTATCACGGTGAAGTGTCGTTCGTGGACTCGCTTCTGGAGCCTCTCATCGAACCCGTGCTGGCCAGGGGGAAGGACAGCCGAACCCTCGTCGTGCTGACCAGCGATCATGGCGAGGGCCTGGGCGAGCACGGCGAAGCCACCCACGGCATCTTCGCCTACGAGACGACGCTCCTTGTGCCCCTCATTGTGTATGCGCCCGGCATCGTGGCGCCGCGTGTTGTTTCCGGGCGAGTCCGGCATATCGATATCCTTCCAACCGCCCTCGACGCTCTCGGGCTCGTCGCCCCCGCGGATCTGCCCGGGCGCAGCCTGCTGGGGGCGGCCAATCGACAGGACCTGGCACCCACGCCCAGCTACTTCGAGGCGATGTCTTCGGCTCTTAACCGGGGATGGGCGCCCCTCGCCGGCCTCGCTCGCGGACGCTACAAGCTGATCGACCTTCCTATTCCGGAGCTCTTCGATCTCGACGCGGACCCGAAGGAAGTGAGGAATCTGGCCGCCACCGAGCCTCAGCGTTTTGAAGAGGTCCGGGCCGAGCTCACACGCCTGCGCGTGGCCGACCCGGGCCTGGCTCGGCAAGGGGAAAGCGCCGAGACGCGCGAGAGGCTTCGAGCACTTGGTTATCTGGCGGCTTCGTCCGCTCCTCCGTCGAAGAAGCGATACGGGGAAGCGGACGACCCGAAGCGGCTCATCGGCCTGGATGCGGATCTGGAGGAAGTGATCGGCCTGTACGAGGCCGGGGACGCAGGTTCCGCCTTGCTCAAGGCCCAGCAGGTGGTGACCGCGCGGCCGGACATGGCCCTGGCCCTCCAGTACCTTGGTTTTCTGCAAAGGGAGGTCGGGGATATCGAGGCGGCCGTGAATTCCTTGCGGCGTGCGGTGGCCGCGGGCCCCGAGGATGGGGGTGTCGCCGCTCTCCTTGGGGCCTATCTCACAGAGGCCGGCCGGCCGGGCGAGGCGGCGGCAGTTCTAAAGGTGTTCGCGGCGGACGAGGCGCCCGACCTCGAGGTGCTGATGGTCCGAGGCGGAGCGCTCGCCCGCATGGGTCGAACCAGGGAAGCGGTTGCGACATTCGAAAGAGCCCTGGCTCTCGATCCCACGAATGCCCAGGCCAAGGCGAATCTCGGAACGGTCTATCTGCTGACCAGCGACCACGCGCGGGCCAGGGCCCTGATGGAAGAAGCCCTTCGCCTCGATCCAGACGTCTCGCGCGCCCACAACGCCCTGGGCGTGATCGCGTTCGAGACCGGACACCCCGGTGAAGCAATCACGCATTGGAGGCGTTCGATCGAAATCAACCCGCGCGAGTGGGACACCCTTTCGAACCTCTGCCGCGTCCTCATCGAGCAGAACCGCCCAGATGAGGCGGCGCCCTACGTGGAGCGCTTCCTTCGCGAGGCCCCGCCCGCCCTGTATGCGAGCGAAATGCGCCGCTTCCGTCAGGTGACGGGCCGGTAGCCGGTGTTCATTGAGTTGTAGCCTCGCTCCAAAAAGCTCCTGTAAATCCGGTCCATTGGAGTCTTGACGTTGCTTGCGGCCCGAAAATCGAGAGAAAACCCACATTTGGGGCTTCTTTACCTTTGGCGCATCGCTTGCTAAGGTCGATGACAAGAGTCGTTTTGGCATTGACCGCCGCTTTCACGCGGCTGCACTTAGGAGAGTTGCACATGAAGAGAATCGTAGGAATGGCCCTCGCGTTCATCCTGGCCATAGTGCCGGGAGCCTGGGCTCAGAACACCGGCGGAAACATCTACGGCGTGATTACCGACAGCTCGGGGGCCGTTCTTCCCGGGGCCAGCATCCTCATCACCAGCGATCGATCGGGCGCTAGAACCATCGTCAGCGGCGCCCAGGGCGAATTCCGGTTCCTCAATCTGGATCCCGGCACCTACAAGCTCCAGGTTTCCCTGGCCGGATTCAACAAGCTCAGCCGTGAGGCCACGGTAAACTCGGGATCGAACGTCAACCTTCCTTTCGCGCTGAAAGTGGCGTCTCTCACCGAAGCCGTCGAGGTTACCGCGGAAGCGCCGGTGGTCGATCTGAAGAGAGTCGGAACCTCCACCACCCTCACCAACCTCGAGTTGTCGGAGACCCCGCAGTCCCGCGACCCGTGGGCCGTTCTCAAGACCGTGCCGGGCGTTCTCGTCGATCGCGTGAGCATCGCGGGGAACGAAGCTGGCCAGCAGTCGGTCTTTGCCGGGAAGGGTGCTTCCTCCTCGGACAACGTCTACACCTACGACGGCATCGTCATCACCGACTCGGCTTGCGGCGGTTGCTCGTCGAGCTACTACGATTTCGACGCGTTCGATCAGATCAAGGTGGACACGGGCGGCAACGATCTCGCGGTCATGACCGGCGGGGTGGGCCTGAACTTCATCACCAAGCGCGGCACCAACACGTTCCACGCCACGGTGCGCGGATACCTGAGCAGCGAAGACCTGCAGGCGAACAACGTTCCCGACTCTCTCAAGACCGACTCCCGCATCAACGTGGCGACGAACCCGGACAAGGCTGCGGATCGTATCGAACGGATCCTGGACTGGGGTGTCGACGTGGGCGGGCCGATCATCAAGGACAAGCTGTGGTTCTGGGGTGCTTACGGCCGGAACGACATCGAACTCATACGGATCAGCCAGACCAAGGACCGGACGCTCCTCAACAACTACAACGCCAAGCTCAACTGGCAGGCCAGTTCGAAGGACATGGTGACCGCTTCGTACTTCTTCGGCAAAAAAGAAAAGTTCGGTCGTTCGCCGGGCTACGCCGGTACCGAGCCTGATTCGATCCTGTTCGACCAGGGGAGTTTCACTCCGGACTTCGGACCCTTCCCCGGGCTGGACGGGCTCATCAAGATCGAGGATAACCACGTCTTCAGCCAGAGCTTCTTCATGAACGCCAAGTACGCGTACTACGGCTGGGGCTACGGTTTCGATCCGCGCGGCGGCATCGAGAAATCCGGCGGCGTCGACTCCACTACCGATACCGCATACGGCTCCTCCCTGCGTTACCGATCGCTCCGACCGTGGCACGTCGTGGACGTCAGCGGCAGCTACTTCAAGGCGGGTATGGGCGGCAACCACGAGTTGAGATTCGGCTTCGGCTACCGCAACAACCCGGTCCATTCCAGCACGCGTTACGCCGGAAACGGATCCGTGGCCAGGAAAAACGGCGACGGCCCCGGCGATTCGCAGGCAGTTCTGTATCGGGATCGCGTGGCCTTCTTCAAGGGGACCAATACCGACTTCTACCTGGGCGATACGTTCACCAAGGGGAAGATGACCGTGAACGCGGGCGTTCGCTATGACATCCAGAACGCGTCCAACGAACCGAGCACCGCTCCCGCTCAGCGCCTGATTCCGGACCTGTTCCCGGCCGTCACGGTCGACCCGAGCAAGCTTCAGGGAATCAGCTGGAAGAACCTCTCGCCCCGCGTGGCCCTCACCTACGCCATGGATGAGGCTCGCAAAACCGTGGTCCGCGCCTCGTACGCGCAGTACGCCGGTCAGCTCAACTCCTTCGAGACGACGAGCAACAACGCCGCGGGAACCTACTACCCCTACGTGGCCTACAACTGGATTGACCGGAACGGCGACCATCTCGCGACGCGCGATGAGCTCCTGCTCAATCAGGGCATCCAGTACTCGAATGGAGTGAATCCGGCCAACCTTGGAAGTGCGGTATCACCCAACCAGATCGATCCCGACTACAAGGCCAACAAGGACAACGAGATCATTGTCGGCATCGACCGCGAGCTGGCGACGAACTTCGCGGTGGGCGCTGCCTACACGTGGCGTAAGAGCACCAACGTCCCAACCTGGAATCCTCGCATCGGGCTCACGACTGCCGACTACACCGCCAATCCCGTGGTTTCGGTGACCACTCCGCAGGGCGTGTTCACCGGGCGGACTTTCTCGCCAAACGCAGCGAAGGTCACGGGGGGCAGCTACCTCACCAACCGGCCCAATTACCACACCAGTTACGGCGGTATCGAGTTTTCCGCGACCAAGCGACTCGCCAACAAGTGGATGATGCGGGCGGCCTTCGGGTACATGGATTGGACCGAGCACTTCGGTGGAGCAGGCTCAGTCCAGAACCCCACGCGCAGCCAGAACACCGCGGGAGGTACGCTGGCCGGTCCGTCGGTCGATGGAGGTCAGGTGATCATCAAGTCGTATGGAGCCAAGACCGACACCTTCTTCAACTCGAAGTGGCAGGTCAGCGCCAGCGCTTTGTATCAGCTCCCCCATGGATTCGACCTGGCGGCCTCGGTACTGGGTCGTCAGGGCTACCCGTTCGTGGCGGTTCTCCGGCTTCCTGCCGGAGCTGACGGCAACATTCGCGTTGTGGGCACACCGGAGGTCGATACCAACCGGTTCGATGACCTGTGGGATGTGGACTTCCGCCTCGCCAAGAAGGTCTCTCTCGGGAGCAAGACGGCTCTGCGTCTCAGCGTCGACTTGTTCAATGCCTTCAACAGCGGCATCGTTCTGCAGCGTGCCCGGCAGGTCAATGCCTCGAGCGCCGGTGGTGTGAACAGCTCGTTCAATCGTGTGAATGAGTTGATCAATCCGCGGGTGGCGCGAATCGGCGTTCGTCTCGAGTTCTGATCGCCGATCGGTAGTGGTCAGGGCGGCCCGCACGGCCGCCCGTGCCGAAGCCCCGGGGTGTCTCCCCCGGGGCTCTTTTTTTGTTTTGGATAGAATCGAGTTCGATGGCCCACCAAAAGAAGCGGGCGTCCAGTTCGCCCCCGGCCGCCACCCCCGCTCCTTCCGCACCCGCGGCCGCTCACTCCCCTTCGCGGCGATGGTGGGTCCTCGTAGTGGCGGTGGCCCTGGCCGCGTTCGCGGCATGGGCTCTTCGGGAGGGGCGTCCGGACCGGCCGAACGTCCTTCTGATAACCATCGACACGTTGCGCGCGGACCGGCTCGGCTCCTATGGATACTCCGGGGCTCGGACGCCGGTTCTCGATGCCTTGGCCAGGCGAGGCGCGCGCTTTGAGAACGCTGTGGCTTCGGTTCCTCTCACCGGTCCCTCCCACGCGACCATCCTCACCGGCTTGTACCCCCCGGTCCACGGGGTGCGTGACAACGTAATCTTTTCCATGGGCCCGAACCATCCAAACGCAGCGACCCTGCTGAAGAAACAGGGCTATCGCACCGGCGGGTTCGTGTCCGCCTACCCGGTGGCGGGCAGCTTCGGGTTCAGCCTGGGCTTCGACCAGTTCAGCGAGGGCTTTCACGAGGCCGAGAATCCCGGAGCAGCTGGGGCGGAGCGCCCGGCCAACGAGACGGTGGACGCAGCCCTTGAATGGCTCAAGAAGGAGAGCGACGCCCCCTTCTTCGCCTGGCTCCATCTCTACGATCCGCACACGCCGTACAAGCCGCCGCCGCCCTTTGATTCTGACTTCAAGGACCGGCCCTATGACGGCGAGATCGCCTTCACCGACCAGCAGCTCGGTCGGGTCATGGACTGGCTCAAGACTTCAGGCCACGAGGCCGACACCGTGGTGGCGATGGTGGCGGATCACGGCGAGAGCCTCGGCGAGCACGATGAAGGGACCCACGCCATCCTCATCTATCAGGCGACCCTGCACGTCCCCCTCATCCTTGCCGGGCCGGGCGTGGCCGGGAGTACCGTGGTCCCTGAACCCGTGGGAGCGGTCGACCTCCTGCCCACGATTATGCGCCTGCTCAAGCTGGACCCGCCCGGCGGCCTCAACGGGCGCGACCTTGGGCCCGCTCTGCGGGGAGAACGCCTGGCCCCGCAGTCGCTGTATGCGGAGAGCCTGTTTGCTCGCCTCAACTGCCGCTGGTCCAGCCTCCGCGCCCTGGTCCTTGGGGACTGGAAACTGATCCAGGGCTCCGAGCCCGAGCTCTACAACCTTTCCCGGGATCCCGGGGAGCTGAGCAACCTGATCTCGACCGAGCCCGACCGGGTGCTGAAGATGCAGGAGGCGCTTCGGGTGGCGGTCCGCTCCATGGCCCCGGGCGGCGACAGTGCGAAGGCGAACATGGTTTCTCCCGAGCAGGCGGAGCGGCTTCGCAGCCTCGGTTATACCTCGGGTTCGGGAGGCGGGGGCACGCTCGATCAGCCTGGCTTGCCCGACCCGCGCAAACTTGTTCGGCTCTACGAGACGATGCAGGCGGCGGCGACCGCTCATGGCCCGGCGGCGGACCGCGCGGTCGAGGAGCTGGTCCGGATCACGAAGATCGACCCGGGGAATCCCTACGGCCAGTATGCCCTGGGAAATCTCGCCTATCGCACCGGCCGCCTTCGCCTTGCCGATGCCGCCTACGCTCGCGCCCTCGATCTCGACCCCGACCGGCCGGGCATGCGTCTGACTTACGGCCGCTTGTTGCGCGATCTGGGCCGGCTCGAGGAGTCGGAGCGACAGTTGCGCATGGCGGTCGAGCAGACCACGAAAGACGACGTTCGCACCCGGGTGAGCCTGGCCGAGACCCTGATCTCGCTCAAGAAGCTCGATGAGGCCCAGCCGATTCTCAGGGCCGCTCTCGACCAGTGGCCCGATCACATCGAGGCCCTGGCCGCCAACGGGCGGCTGCTCGTCGCTGCCGGTCGGGGGAGAGACGCGATTCCGTTTCTGGAGAAGGCGGCGGCGGGAACGGATCCGGAACCGTGGGTGGAGTTGGCCCGTGCGCACCTGGGTCTGGGCGACCTTGCCAAGGCTCGTGAGGCAGGCGCAAAGGCTTTGCGGCGGAGTTCGGGCCACCCCTGGGCTCTCGCGGTCACCGGGCATGCCCTCATTCTCGAAGGGAAGCGGGACGAGGGTTTGAACGCGCTGAAGCTCGCCCTCGCTGCGCACCCGAGGCGTCCGGAAGCGTGGCTGAGCCTGGCCGCGGCCTTTGACGCCGCTGGCGACTCGCGACAGTCGGCGGCCTGTCGCCGCGAAGCCGCGGCCATAGCCAAGGGATGAGCGGGCGTTTCGCGATTTTCGTTCTGGCCCTCTCGGGCGCGGCCTGCAGCGCGAAACCCGGCGGCACGTACCCCGGGGCCTCGGTCGTTCTCATCTCGATCGACACGCTCCGCGCGGACCGTCTTGGCCTCTATGGCTATGAAGGCGGCCGCACCCCGAATATCGACAAGCTCGGTCGCGAAGGCCTCGTGTTTGAGGATGTCTCGAGCCAGGTTCCCCTCACCCTGCCCGCGCACGCGTCGATGTTCACCGGTCTTCTGCCCCCGAGGCACGAGGTCCGGGACAACATTGGCTTTCGCCTGAAGGAGTCTCACCGCACTCTGGCCGAGCGTTTCAAAGCGGCTGGGCTCGCCACCGGCGGCGCGGTTTCGGCCTACGTCCTGAGGTCGCAGACCGGCATCGCACGGGGGTTCGACGTGTACGACGATGCGCTCATCCTCGATGCGAGGGACGAATCGATGGGTGCGTTGCAGCGCGACGGAGGGGTTGCGGTGGCGAGTCTCTTGAGGTTTGTGGAGGCGCAGGAAGAAAAGCGGTTCTTCGCCTTTCTCCATCTCTACGAACCGCACTCTCCCTGGTCCCCCCCCGAGCCCTATCGGGACCTCAAGAGTCCTTATGACGGCGACGTCGCCTACGCCGACGAACTGGTGGGCCGGTTCCTTGACGGCCTGCGCGCACGGGGGCTTTTGGATCGCGCCATCGTGGCCCTGACCTCCGATCACGGCGAGGGTCTCGGTGACCACGGCGAACAGGAGCACGGCCTTCTCCTCTATCGCGAAGCGGTCCACGTGCCCCTCGTCCTCCGTCTTCCCGACCGCGCCGGCGCCGGCGCCCGGGTGGCGGGAGCGGTCGCGCAAGTGGACATGGCGGCAACCCTGCTCGATCTGTCGAGTGTTCCTTTCGATGGGATGGACGGGGTTTCACTGCGGAGCGCCCTTTCCTCGGGCCGGGCGAGCCCACGGACGGTGTACTCCGAGACCCTCTATCCCCGCTATCACTTCGGATGGAGCGAGCTGTACGCGGCCTCCGACGGGCGCTTCCGCTTCATCCGTGCTCCGACGCCGGAACTCTACGATCTGGGCAAAGACCCCGGGGAGAAACAGAATCTGGCTGCCGGTCGCCCGCAGGCGGCCGCGTCCATGGACGCCTGGCTCGGCCGAGTCACCAGAGCGGTGGCGGTTCCGGAGGCGGTGGATACTCAGACGCGGGAACGATTGGCGGCCCTTGGCTATGTGGGCGCATCCACGGCTCCGCTCGGAGCGGCCGCCGATCTGGCCGATCCGAAAGACCAGATCGCGTCTTATGAAGCCTTGCGGAAAGGCCTCGCTTTGCGTGCGGGCGGCCGCGACGCGGAGGCGGTCGAGCAGCTTCGCAAGGTGGTGATGGACAACCCTCTCATGATCGATGCTTGGGAGACTCTCGGTCTGAGCCTGATTTCGCTCGGGCGGGAGAAGGAAGGCATCACGGCCCTGGACCGCGCCATAAAGCTCGACCCTCTTCGTGCCGAACCGCACATGGCTCTAGCCAAGCTCTACGCCCTTGGCGGAAAGATGACTGCGGCGGTTGGTCACGCCGAGATTGCGGCTCAGAAGGAGCCCGGGAAGAGCTTCGAGCTCCTGGCCCAGATCATGATGGACCGGAAGCGCGAGGGGGATGCGGTGACCTTCGCTCGCCGGAGCATCGCGGCCGACCCGGAGCGGAGCATGAGCCTGTTCATCCTGGGTACGGTGGCGCGAGAGCACGGGCGGTGCGAGGAGGCGCTCCTCTCTTTTCAAAAGGCCGCAGGCGCGATCGAGCGTGCGCAGGGCTCCGTGGTGAGAAGCCTGCACTTCCAAACCGGCGACTGCCTGGCCCGTTTGGGGCGCGAGAGGGAAGCGGAGGAGAAGTTCCTGGCCGAGATCAAGGCGCTGCCCAGATCCATCGAAGGCCGGGTGGGCCTCGCCACCCTCTACCGCTCTCAGGGGCGGGACGCGGAGGCTACCGCGGCTCTGGTCGGCCTGGTCGCCGGCAATCCTTCACCGACGGCGGAAGAGTACTGGGCGGTGGTGCGCACGTTCGCGGTCCTCGGTGATGACCAGGCCGCCCGCACGTCTGCGACCGTGGCGCGCGGCCTGTTTCCGGCAGACCCCCGATTCCGCTAGGGGGCGAACGCTTCAGAAAGCGGGAGACGGAGAAGGCCCTTTGGCTAGACCCACTGCGAGGCCATGTCGCCGATGACGGGGAGCTTGAACTCCTCGTTCCCGTTGGCCTTGACCATCAAGAAGATCTGCGCGCCGAGGAAAGCGAGGCCCAGAGGCATGCCCAGAAGGCCGATCAGTCCGCCCAACGCGCCCACCGCCATGCTCACCACGATGCTCAGCACCTGGATGGCGAAGCCGATGACGAAGCCCGCGCCGTGGAGGAGCAGGCTCTGGAAGGCGTGGAATCGGACGAACTTGTTGTCCTTCTCGACCACCACTGCGACAATCGAGAAGATGAACCCGATGCAGCAGGGAACGTTGCAGAGGAGCCCCCCGACGTTTGGGGCCACGCCAAGTTTGGTTTGGTTGTCGCTCATGGTCTGGATCCTAGCAAAGATCGACCGGATCGGAGCCTGGTCGGGTGATGGTCCACTACGCCAGGGGGAGCACGGACAAGGATGAGCGCGAGGCTCCGCTCACGCCAGGGGCTTTGGGCCGTCGCCGGCGTTGTTCTCGCCGTTCTCGGGCGAGTGTCGGTAGAGAGTCAGGCGCTCGTCGAGTGGCACCGAACGATTCTGTTTCCGCGGCTCGCATCCATGCTCCAGTGGGTCTCGGGCGCCGCCCTCATCACTCTGGGCGAGGCGGGCGCACTTCTGGCCCTCGTCCTCGCTCTCTTTGCGCTGGCGTGGCGTCGGAAGCGAGTGCTGGGGTCCCTGACCTTCGCCGCCGGTTCTGCGATTGTGTCTTTCTACGGTTTCTGGGGCCTCGCCTATGCATACCCGCCCCTCGGCCCCCGCCTTTCGCCCGCGGCTATCAAGGCGGCCGGAGAATTCGACGAACTGGCCGAGAAGTCGGCGCTGCTCGTGGCCCGCGCTTCGGCGCGAGCGGACCCCTTCGCCGGACCGGAAGCGGAACTCCTGGCGCGCATCAATGCCGGCCTCGCCGCCGGCTTCCTGCGTCTGCCCGAAACGCTCGAGGCGTCGCCCGTTCACACCCTGCGGTTCGGCCCGGTCAAGCCCTCGCGCGTTTCCTTCGCACTAAGTTGGCTGCAACTGTCCGGTTACTACTTCCCCTGGACGGGCGAAGCTCAACTCAACGTTGCGATGCCGCGTTCGCTTTGGCCCCGGGTCGCCGCTCACGAAAAGGCGCACCAGCGGGGGTTTGCTCGCGAGAATGAAGCCACGGTGGTCGGTGTGCTGGCCTGTTTATCGTCCGCGGACCCGGTCGTTCTCTACTCCGGGGCACTCGGACTGTTCGTCAGCTTCGATCGCGATCTTGCCCGCGCAGATCCTTTAGCTCGGCGGCGCGTGTGGGCGACTCTGCCCCAGGGGGCGGTCGAGGATCTCCGCCGAGAGGCCGCGTTCTGGGACGTACACGCGGGGATGGCGGGCGCCATGAGCGAAAAAGCCAACGACACATATCTGAAGGCGCAGGGCATTCGCACCGGGGTTGCCTCCTACTCGGAGACGACCGGGCTTTTTGTCCAGGCCGTGCAGGCTGGCCTCGTGGACTTCGGATCCGGGGAGAGCCGGAGATAACGCTCGGGTCGGGTAAAATTCTCGGCTCCCATGTTGCAAGTCTCCATTTCGAAGATTCCGACCGAGGGTCTCGAGGTCGACGAAGTGGTCAATGGCGCGATCCTGGCGATCGACCCCTTAGAACTCTCCACCGCCAAAGACGGCCGTTTCAAGGCTCATGTGGAGCGGTCCGACGGGGGAAGCCTCCATGTTCGCGGCCACTTGAACCTCAAAACCTCTGGCCCCTGCGCCCGTTGCCTGGCCGACACGCCTCTCGACATCGATCAGGAGATGGATCTCTTTTTCCTGCCCGAGTCCGAGGCCTTGTCCGCCTACGACGACGAGGAAGGGGCCGAACTTCAGGATCGCGATCTGGTCGTGACCTTCTACAAAGGCGACACTCTGGATCTCGCCCTTCTGGTTCGCGAGCAGATTCTGCTCGCCCAGCCCATGAAACGGCTCTGCGGGGAGAACTGTCTGGGCGTTTGCCCGACCTGCGGCGCCGATCGAAATCTCACCAAGTGCGGTTGCCCGAAACAGGCGATCAGCGAAACCCCGTTTTCCTCGCTCTCTCTCCTCGGAAGCCCCGAACGTGCACCTTCGAAGAACGCACGGTAGAATCTAGCCTAACCACCCCATGCCTAATCCAAAACGACGTCATTCCAAGAGCCGGCGCAACATGCGCCGAGCCCACGATTTCCTGGAAACTCCCAGTTTCAGCAAGTGCAGCCACTGCGGCGCGGCCACCATGCCGCACCACGTGTGCGCCGGCTGTGGGTACTACAAGGGCAAACAGGTCGTCGCCGCGAAGAACGCCGCCTAGCCGCGAGGCCGGTTCGCGTGAGGCCAGCAGACTGGCGGTAACCTGCATCGCATGACCGGGTCTTTGAAGGGTGTCCGCGTGGCCGTGGACGCCATGGGCGGGGATTTCGGGGTGCGCGTGGCGGTCGCGGGCGCGCTCGCCGCCGCCCGCCAATACGGCGTGTCCCTGGTCCTCGTGGGCCGGGAGGATGAAGTCAGGGCCGAGGTCGCCCGGGCCGACGTGTCCGGCCTGGACATTCGCCTGATCGAGGCGCCCGAGGAAGTGGGCATGGGGGAAAAGGTCGGCCGGCCGAGCCTCAAGAAGCGTTCGTCGATTCTGATCGGGATCGAGATGGCGGGCCGAGGCGAGGCGGACGCGTTCTTCTCGGCCGGAAACACCGCGGCCTGCTGGACCATCGCCAAGATGACTCTCGGCACGCTCCCCGAGATCGACCGTCCCGCCCTGACCGCGGTCGTTCCGAACATCAAGGGGAAGACCGTCCTTCTCGATGTGGGCGCCAACGCCACCTGCAAATCACGGCACCTCGAGGAATTTGCGGTCATGGGGAGTCTGTACGCGGAGGAGGTCTTGAAGATCAAGTCTCCGCGGGTGGGCCTGATGTCGATGGGCGAAGAGGCGTCGAAAGGCACCGACCTCACCCGCGAGGTTCACGCCGCCCTCAAGGACTCCCATCTCAACTTCGTGGGGAATGTCGAGGGTCACGAGGTCTTTAACGGTGAAGCGGACGTCGTCGTCATGGATGGATTCACGGGAAATGTCATCCTGAAATCCAGCGAAACCCTGGCGAGTTCCATCGTCTCCATGCTGAGGGAGGAAATCCAGAAACGGCCGATAGCGCAGGTGGGAGCCCTCCTCGCGCGCCCGGCCTTCAGGGCGCTCAAGAAGCGCATCGACCCTCGAGAGGTCGGCGGCGCTCCGCTGCTTGGGATAAAGGGGTGCTGCGTCATCGGCCACGGAAAGTCCGATCCCCTGGCCATCTGCGAAGGCATTCGAACCGCGGCCGAGTTCAGCAGGAGCGGCATCAATTCGAAGATCACCGATGAAGTGGCTCGACTCTCACGCCTGGCCGAGGCGGCGGGGACTTCCAACCCGACGGTTTGATGGATGGGGAGAAACAGCTTCTTGAACCTGAGATCTGATGGAAAGATCGCGATCGTCACCGGGGCATCCCGCGGCATTGGAAAGGGGATCGCCATGTCCCTCGCGGAGGCGGGCGCCACCGTCATCTGCGCGGCCCGCGACGTGTCGAAGCTCGAGGAGGTGGTCGCTGAGATCGCGGTTCGAGGCGGCAAGGCGCAGGCTCACGTCGTCGATGTCGCTTCCTCGGAGTCCATCGAGGCCCTCATCTCGTCGACCCTCGCCGCCCACGCCCGCATCGATATCCTGGTGAACAATGCGGGCATCACTCGAGACAACCTCGTCCTGCGCATGAAGGCGGCGGAATGGGACGAGGTGATCGCCACGAATCTCACCTCGGTGTTCGTCGCCACCCGGGCCGCCCTGAAGCCGATGCTGAAGCAGCGCGCGGGGGCGATCATCAATATTGGTTCCGTGGTGGGCCTGGCCGGAAACGCGGGCCAGGCCAACTACGCCGCGGCCAAGGCCGGGCTCATCGGCTTCAGCAAGTCGGTGGCCCGCGAGGTGGCGTCCCGGGGGATCCGGGTCAACGTGGTGGCCCCCGGTTTCATCGACACGGACATGACGCGAGCCCTGCCCGATGCGGCGAAGCAGGCCATGCTGTCGACCATCCCGCTCGGCCGCGCCGGCACCTCCGAGGATGTGGCGGCTCTGGTGGTCTATCTCGCTTCGGACGCCGCCGCCTATGTCACCGGCCAGACCATCTCGGTCGATGGCGGCTTCCATATGTAGAATCCGCGTTCGCCCGGGATATTCTTCCGGGCGGGAAGGCGCCTTTCGTTCAGTCGGACCACGCTCGCGTGCCATCGTTAGAGACCGAAGCGTCGAGGGTGAAAGCCCCTTCGCTCGAATAGAGTAGGAAACCAAGAGGAAAAAAATGGAATCGCTTGAAGCCCGCGTCAAAAAGATCATTGTCGAGCAGCTCTCGGTCGAGGAAGATGCGGTGAAGTCGGAAGCCAAATTCGTCGACGATCTTGGCGCCGACAGCCTCGACATCGTGGAGCTCGTCATGGCCCTCGAAGAGGAGTTCAAGATCGAGATTCCCGACGAGGACGCCGAGAAGATCGGCAATGTCCAGAGCGCCATCGACTACATAACCAAGCACGCCAAGAAGTAGCCTTTCTGCCTCGCCTCGAGGCAAGGGCGCGCTGCTATGAAGAGAGTCGTGGTTACCGGCCTGGGGGTGGTTTCGCCTCTGGGAATCGGAGCGGAATCCACCTGGGAGGGTCTGCTCGCGGGACGCTCGGGGGCTTCGCCCATCACCCTCTTCGATTGCTCGAGGCATCCCACTCAATTCGCCTGCGAGGTGAAGGACTTCGATCCCCACGTCTTCTCCGACAAGAAGGAGGCGCGCAAGATGGACCGCTTCATCCAGCTTGGCGTGGCCGCGAGCGAGTATGCGATCAAGGACTCCGCCCTTGCGTTTTCGCGAGAGGAGTCGGAGCGGGTGGGGGTGTTCATCGGCAGCGGCATTGGCGGTTTCGCCACGATTGAACGAGAGCACACGGAGATGATCAACGGCGGGCCGCGCCGCATTTCTCCGTTCTTCATCCCCTCGGCCATCATCAACCTGGCCGCGGGGTGGGTGTCGATTCGCACGGGCGCGCGGGGGCCGTCGTCCGCCACCGCGACCGCCTGCACTTCGAGCGCCCATGCGGTGGGCGACTCCTACCGAATGATCCAGCGCGGGGAAGTGGATGTCATGATCGCGGGCGGCAGCGAGGCCGCGATCACCGCCTTGGGGGTCGGAGGCTTCAACGCCATGCGCGCGCTCTCGACCCGGAACGACGAACCGGCGAGGGCCTCGCGGCCTTTCGACAAGGACCGCGATGGTTTCGTCATCGGCGAAGGTGCGGGGATCCTCATCCTCGAGGAACTGGGCCGCGCCACCGCGCGAGGCGCCAAGATCTACTGCGAAGTCGTGGGTTACGGAATGACCTCCGATGCCCATCACATCACTGCCCCTTGCGAGGACGGCGATGGGGCGGCCCGGGTTATGGCCAAGGCCCTCAAGGACGCGGGGATCCGGCCGGAGCAGGTGGCCTACGTCAACGCCCACGGCACATCCACTCCGGTGGGTGACCGCATCGAGGTGGCCGCTCTCAAGACCGTCTTCGGCGCGCATGTGAAGAAGCTGGTGGTCGGTTCCACGAAGTCCATGACCGGTCATCTGCTGGGAGCGGCCGGCGGCCTCGAGGCGTCGATCACCGCTCTCGCCATCCGGGACCAGAAGGTCCCGCCCACCATCAACATCGATTCCCAGGATCCGGAGTGCGACATCGACGCTGCGCGCGAGGGGGCCCGGCCGCTCGCCATCGACTACGCCGTGTCCAACTCGTTCGGTTTCGGCGGAACCAACGGGGCCCTGGTGTTCAAGCGCTACTCAGTCTGAGGGGCCGCATCTGTCAAAGCTCTATCTTTCCCCGGGCCGCCGCGGTCGTGCCTGAAGCCCGCGGCGTTCTCAGGAGTTCACCAAGGAAACTCTCATGAAGATCATCGTTTGCGTGAAGGTGGTTCCCGACACCGCCTCGCGCCTCAAAGTTGCGGCGGACGGAAAGCAGATTGTCGAGACCGATCTCACCTGGATCATCTCTCCCTATGACGAGATCGCCATTGAGGAGGGTCTCAAGCTGCGTGAGAAGCACGCCGGGGAAGTCATCCTCCTCTCCGTGGGTCCCGAGCGCGTGGTCGCCGGTCTTCGAAACGGGCTCGCCATGGGCGCCGACGCGGCGCACCAGATATGGGATCCCGCCTTCGAAAGTCTCGATGCGGCCGGCCGCGCCACCGTCCTCGCCGCGGCGATTCGCCATCTGGGAGGAGCCGACCTCGTTCTGTGCGGCCATCAGGGCGCGGGCGAGGACGACGCGCAGACCGCCGGACTCCTGGCCGGGGCCCTGGATCTCCCGAGCGTGTCCATGGCCATCAAACTCGACGTGGAGGGAACAGCGGTGGTGGTCGAGCGCGAGGTGGAGGGCGGCATCGAAGTCTGGGATGCCACTCTGCCCGCGGTCATCACCACCCAGAAGGGCCTCAATACCCCAAGGTACGCCGGCCTCAAGGGCATCATGGCCGCGAAGAAGAAGCCGATGGGCGTGATGGATGCAGCGGCCCTCGGACTCTCGGCGGACGCTCTTCGCGCGCGCACGGAACGCCGCAGCATGGCCCCCCCCGCCGACCGGCCGCCGGTGCAGTTGATCCAGGGCGACCCAAAGGCCCAGGCGAAGGAACTCATCCGCCTGCTCCACGAAGAAGCGAAGGTGATCTAGTCATGGCGAACATCATTTTGACGTTTGCGGAAATCCGCGCCGGGGCGCTCCGCCGGCCCTCCCTGGAAGCGGTCTCGGAAGCGCGTCGTCTGGCCGATGGCGCGTCGGGCCGGGTGGTGAGCGTTCTGGTGGGCGACGCGAACGAGACCGCGGTGAAGACGCTCGGCTCGCACGGCGCCGACAAGGTGATCCGCTTCGGGGCGGCGGATCTGGCGTCCTATTCGTCCGAGTCTTACGCCCGGGCCGTCGCGAAGGCGGTGGCGTCGGAGGCTGCGAGCGCGGTGCTGATCGCCTACACGGCGATGGGGAAGGACCTGGCCCCGCGGGTGGCCTTCCTGACCGGCGGGGGCTTGGTCTCCGACTGCTCCTCGTTCGAGCAGACGGACGGCCGACTGGTGGCGAAACGCGCCCAGTACTCCGGCAAGATGATCTCGACCTTCGCCTGGACCACGAGGCTCCAGATCGCAACCTTGCGCCCTAATGTGTTTGCCCTGGGCGCTCCTTTGGCCGACCGGGCCTGTGAGGTGGTCCCCGCCGAAATCGATGGCGCGGCCCGCGCGCGGGTGCGCGAGTTTCGGGCCAAGGAAGGCGGCAAGAAGGAACTGGCGGAGGCGCAGGTCATTGTCTCGGGTGGGCGCGGTCTCAAGGCGGCCGAGCATTACAAGCTGGTTGAAGACCTCGGTAACGCCCTCGGGGCGGCCCTGGGCGCGTCACGCGCGATCGTCGACGATGGCTGGGTGTCACATTCGTTTCAGGTGGGCCAGACCGGCAAGACGGTGTCGCCCACCCTTTACATCGCGTGCGGCATCTCCGGCGCCATTCAGCATCTCGCCGGCATGTCCTCATCGCGGGTGATCGTCGCCATCAACAAGGATCCGGAAGCGCCGATTTTCAAGATCGCGAACTACGGAATTGTCGGAGACCTCTTCGAGATCCTTCCCGCCCTCACTGCGGAGGCGACGCGCCACTTGGCATCACGCCGCTAGCGAAACGGAGGCCAGGCCCATGACCCAGGAACGCGACACGCTTGAAACCGACGTCCTGATCGTGGGAGGAGGGCCGGCCGGACTCGCGGCCGCCATTCATCTCAAAGACCTTTTCAGCGAGCGGGCCAAGCGTCCGGGTGTCAGAGCCATGGACCCCTCGGTCATGGTGATCGAGAAGGCGGCGGAGTTCGGCGCTCACTCGATCTCCGGCGCGGTTCTCGATCCGTCCTCCCTGCGCGAGCTGATTCCCGATTTCGAAGCGCGCGCGCCCCTCGCGGCCAGGGTCACAAAGGACTGCGTCGAGTATTTGTTCGAAGAGTCGAAATTCAAGCTTCCCATCACGCCGCCTCCCCTTCAGAACCACGGCAACTACGTGGTCAGACTGAGCGCTCTGGTGAAGTGGCTCGCGGGTGAGGCGGAAAGCCGCGGCGTCGACTGCATGCCCGGTTTTCCCGCCGCTTCGTTGCTCTACGAGGGCGACCGGGTGGTGGGCGTGCGGACCGGCGACAAGGGCATCGACAAGCACGGAAACAAGAAAGGCAACTACGAGGCGGGCGTCGACATTCGCGCCAAGGTGACGGTCCTCGCGGAGGGCGCGCGCGGCAGTCTCACCAAGACCGCGATCGCGAACCTGAAGCTCGACGCGGGCAAATTCCCGATGGTCTACACCCTCGGCATCAAGGAACTGTGGGAGGTTCCGAGGGGCCGGATCGCGAAGGGCGAAGTCATCCACACCATGGGTGAGCCGCTCGGCTGGGAGACCTTTGGCGGCGGCTTCATCTACGGCCTCTCGGACACGGAGATCTCCGTGGGCCTGGTGATCGGCCTCGACTATCGGGACCCGTTCCTCGATCCGCACGGACTGTTTCAGAAGTTGAAGGCGCATCCGCGCGTGGCCGGACTTCTGCAAGGCGGAAAGATGGTGAAGTACGGCGCGCGCGCCATCAGCGAAGGCGGCTGGTACTGCATTCCCAGGACCTACGCGGACGGCCTGCTGCTCATTGGCGAGGCCGCGGGCTTCCTGAACGCCATGCGTCTCAAGGGTATTCACCTCGGCATCAAGACGGGCATGCTGGCGGCGGAAACGGCGCTCGAAGCCCTGGAGCGAGGCGACTCCTCGGCGGTGGTGCTGAAGGGGTTCGAGGACCGGGTCAACCATTCCTCGGTGAAGAGGGAGCTGTACGCAGTCCGCAATTTCCACCAGGGCTTCAAGCACGGCTTCCTCGGCGGCATGATCAACACCGGCCTCCAGATGGCGACGGGCGGCCGGGGTCTGGTCGATCCGCTCAAGCCTTCGGGCGGCCATGCCGACATGGAGAAACTCATCGACCGGTATGGCGCGGGGACGAGTCGTGATTTCTTTCAGCGCGGCAAGGCCGACGGCAAGCTCACCTTCGATCGCCTCACCGACGTCTTCCACTCGGGCACGATCCACGAGGAAGACCAGCCCGCGCACCTGCACGTCGCCGATCCGAACATCTGCGAGACGAAGTGCCGGGAGGAGTACGGCAATCCCTGCGAGAAGTTCTGCCCCGCCGCGGTCTACGAGATGGTTCCGAAGAACGACGGCCAGCCGAAGTCCCTCAAGCTCCAGATCAATTTCTCGAACTGCGTCCACTGCAAGACCTGCGACATCATGGACCCCTACCAGATCATCACCTGGGTGACGCCGGAAGGCGGAGGCGGACCGAAGTACGACGGGCTGTAGAAACCCGACTGAATTCCAGAGCACGCTATGCTGCAACCCCAGCGCAGGCGGGATTCACTCCCGCCGAAGCGACGGGGGTTTGGGGGGCAGAGCATGGAGTTCCGTTTGCAAGTGCGGCCCCCCAACTAAACGAGGAAGCGAGCCGGGTCTGGTGACCTGCACGGCCTTCAAAGCCGCTGACGTCCGGGGTCTCCCCGGAGGGGTGGGTTCGATTCCCACGCGCTTCCGCCATCTCTGAGTTGGGGAGCGTTGCTGTCCGCGCCGAGCAACGACCGTGAATGTGCTCGTCCGTAGAAGTTGAAGACGCTCAGGAATTCCTGACGCTGTTGGAGACCGGATTGGCAACGTTGGGCCAGACCGGTGGCTTCGACAGGCTCAGCCACCGGTTGCGCTAGTCGCGCCTCCGCGATGGCCCACGCGCGGTGAGGCATTGCGTCTCCAGGGTCGATGGCGGGGACGTCGGCCTTGGGCGCCATGGCGTTGGTGGCGCCTTGCGTGGTCGCGAAGGGGCGGGCCTTTCGACCAATTCAGGGACCGACGGTTCACTGCGCGCGGCGGAGGCCGGCGAGCATCTGGACGATGCGGGTGAGCTTGTGCTTTGCGCGCGTGGCGTCGGGGTGGCTGAGGTGGCCGGTCACGCGGAGAATGTCAACTGCGGCGGCAGATTCCATCGCGGAGCCTTGGGCCATTGTAAAGAAGTGGTGGCGGTCGGGCCGGGTCCGACGAGCGCACCCTTCCGCGAGGTTCAAGCAGATCGAAGCGGCGGCGCGTTCGAGTTGATCTCGCAACGGGGCGCGGGCTGCATGCTGAGCGTCGGGACAAGGCTGACGAATTCAAGGGCGACCTTGAAACAATCCAATCGCTCGTGGTCGAGAAGCGGTGCTTCAGTCGCGAGAGGAGTGGCGGGCGTGGCGGTTGCGTCTTCGGGTGTGAGATTCAAAGCGGGACTCCAATTACGAGAAACGGCTGAATCGCCGTCCTCGCCCTGATGGACGGCGATTTGTACTCCGCGTGGAGTCCCGCCTTCTCACGCCCGAAGCGTAGCAACCGCCGTGACCGCCGCTGTGCGGCCCGCGAGATGGGCGATGTGGCTGAACCCCGGTGTTCGTCGGGTGGTGGATGGGTCCCTTCGACGCTTCGACAAGCTCAGCGCAGGCAAGCCAGGGACCGCGTGAGGAGGCAACAACTTCGACGTCGTACTCGTGGGACGTTCGTAGAAGCTGACAGGCCTCAGGTGGAGTTCGCTCTTCGTACTCGTGCTCGGCCGTGATGCCCGCTGAGCGGCCCGGTTCGGAACCGGATTAATCCGACTAACCGGATGGACGGGTGGAGTCGTAGACTTCCGGGCGTGGAACCGACATCGAGCCTCGAGGATCTGTGCTCCCGGCGCATCGCCATCATCGACGGGGCCATGGGGACCATGCTTCAGCGGGAGAGTCTCACCGAGGAGGACTTCCGGGGCGAGAGGTTCAAGGACATCAAGAAGCTTCTCAAGGGCAACAACGACCTCCTGACCCTGACCCGCCCCGATGTGGTGAGGAAGGTCCATCGGGCCTACCTCGACGCCGGCGCGGACCTCATCGAGACGAACACCTTCAGCGCCCAGGCGATTTCCCAGGCCGACTACGGCCTCGAGTCGATAGCGTACGAGTTGAACCTCGAAGGAGCGCGGCGGGTCCGCGAAGCGATTGACGCGTTCCTCGCGGAGGGGGGCGCGGGGCCGAGGTTCGTGGCGGGGGCGATTGGCCCGACCAACCGGACGACTTCGATGTCGCAGGACGTCGACCATCCCGGGGCCCGGGCGGTCACCTTCCACGATGTGAAGGTCGCGTATCGCGACCAGGTACGCGGTCTGCTCGATGGCGGCTCCGACGTGCTCCTGGTCGAGACTGTCTTCGACACCCTGAACGCCAAAGCGGCTCTGTTCGCCATCGAGGAGATCTTCGAGGAACGCGGCGCGCGGGTTCCCGTCCTCCTGTCCGTGACCATCACGGACCAGAGCGGTCGGACGCTCTCGGGCCAGACGATCGAGGCGTTCTGGAACTCGGTCTCGCACTTCCCGCTCTTCTCGGTGGGGATCAACTGTGCGCTCGGCGCCGCGCAGATGAGGCCTTACATGGAGGAGCTTGCCCACATCGCTTCGGTGCGGACGAGTTGCTATCCGAATGCGGGCCTGCCGAACGCGTTCGGCGGTTTCGATGAAACGCCCGAGACCATGGCCGCGGCCATGACCGATTTCGTCAAGGGCGGCTGGCTCAATCTGGTGGGCGGCTGTTGCGGCACCACCCCCGAGCACATCCGGGCCCTGAAGGAACTGAGCAATGGGGTGAGTCCGCGGCTTCCGCCGACGAGAATCCCTCTGTTGCGGCTCGCGGGTCTGGAGGCCTTCACCATCCGGCCCGAGTCGAACTTCGTCAACATCGGCGAGAGAACGAACGTGACCGGTTCACCCAAGTTCGCCAAGCTGGTCCTCGAAGGAAATCTCGACGAAGGGGTTCGCATCGCCCGGCAGCAGGCCAACAGCGGCGCCCAGATCATCGACGTCAACTTCGACGAAGGCATGCTCGACTCCGAGCGGACCATGCGCGACTTCCTCAACCTTCTGGCCAGCGAGCCGGACGTGGCGCGCGTGCCTATGATGATCGACTCGTCGAAATGGTCGGTCATCGAGGCGGGCCTCCAGTGCCTTCAGGGCAAGGGGATCGTGAATTCCATCTCGCTCAAGGAAGGCGAAGAGAGCTTCAAGAAGCAGGCCCGTTTGGTTCGCCGGTACGGGTCCGCCGTGATCGTCATGGCTTTCGATGAACAGGGCCAGGCCGACAACACCGCGCGTCGCGTGGCCATCGCGGAACGCGCCTATCGCATCCTCACCCGGGACCTCGGCTTCCCGCCCGAGGACATCATCTTCGACCCCAACGTCCTCACCGTGGGCACGGGGATCGAGGAGCACGCGAACTACGTGGTCTCGTTCATCGAGTCGACGCGCCTCATCAAGGAACGGTGTCCTTTCGCGAAGGTGAGCGGCGGCATCAGCAACGTGTCGTTCGCCTTCCGCGGCCAGAACGCGGTGCGCGAGGCCATGCACACGGCCTTTCTCTATCACGCGGTGAAGGCCGGCCTCGACATGGGGATCGTGAACGCCGGTCAGCTCGGAGTGTACGAGGAGATCGACCGCGAGCTGCGCGATCTGGTCGAGGATGTCCTTTTGAACCGCCGGCCGGATTCGACCGAGCGCCTTCTGAATTTCGCCTCCTCCATGAGTGCCGGGGGCGAGGCCAGGAAGGCCGCGGCCGAGACCTGGCGGAGCCTGCCCCTGGAGGGCCGGCTGCAGCACGCGCTGGTCGCGGGCAACGCCGATCACATCGAGACGGACGTGGCCGAAGCCCTCCAGAAATACGGCAAGCCGTTGCGGGTGATCGAGGGCCCGCTCATGGACGCCATGAGCGTGGTGGGCGATCTGTTCGGTTCCGGTCGGATGTTCCTGCCCCAGGTGGTGAAGAGTGCTCGGGTGATGAAGAAGGCGGTGGCCTGGCTTCAGCCCTACCTCGAGGCGGAGAAGGCCACGAGTTCGGCGGCGGGGAAGGTCTTGCTCGCCACGGTGAAGGGGGACGTCCACGACATCGGCAAGAACATCGTCGGCGTGGTGCTCTCCTGCAACGGATACGAAATCATCGACCTCGGGGTCATGGTCCAATGCGAGGAGATTCTTCGCGTGGCCACCGAGAGGAAGGTCGACATCGTGGGCCTTTCGGGTCTGATTACCCCGTCCCTCGACGAAATGGTGCATGTAGCCTCCGAGATGAAGCGATTGAAGTTCAGCGTTCCCCTTCTGATCGGGGGAGCGACCACGTCCAAGGCTCACACCGCGGTCAAGATCGCGCCCGCCTTCGATCATCCCGTGGTTCACGTGCTCGATGCTTCGCGTGCGGTCGGCGTTCTGACGCACCTCAAGTCCGCGGACCGCCAGACCTTTGTCGATGAGAATGCCCGGGAGCAGGAAAGGCTGCGGCTCGATTACGCGCGAAAGGTCTCTCAGAGGATCCTGGTCCCGCTCGCCGAGGCCCGCGCCCGGAAGCTTCAAACGGACTGGAGGAGCTACGTTCCTCCCACGCCTTCCTTTCTCGGGGTGAAGCACTTGGACGCTCCCGTGGCCGACTTGATCCCCCTGATCGACTGGTCGCCGTTCTTTGCGTCGTGGGAACTGGTGGGTACCTATCCGAAGATCTTCGAACACCCGAAGTGGGGCGAGCGGGCTAAAGAGGTGTTCGCGGACGCTCAGGCCATGCTTGCGACCATGGCGGCTCCCGGCGCCTTGCGGGTTCAAGCGAGTCTCGGGTTTTTCCGAGCGGCCTCGACCCACCACGACGACATCGAGATCCAGACGGAGATGGGGCGAGTGGAACTCCACACCCTGAGGCAGCAGACGAAGAAAGCGGTGGAGGAGCCCTATGTGGCTCTGTGCGACCTCATAGCACCCATCGAGACAGGGGTCGCCGACTCGGTCGGCGCCTTTGCCGTGGCGGTCACGGGCGGACTGGACGAATTGGTCGCCGCGTCCGAGGCCGATCACGATGATTACCACTCAATCCTGGCCAAGGCGCTGGCGGATCGTCTGGCCGAGGCCGCCGCCGAGTGGGCGCATCGGGAGGCGCGCAAGGCGTGGGGGATCGATACCGATCTGGCGGCGGAAGATCTGATCCGGGAACGGTATCGGGGTATCCGGCCCGCCCCCGGGTATCCGGCCCAGCCCGACCACTCCGAGAAGGCGACCATTCTCGACCTGCTCGGCGGCGCCGCGAAGACGGGTATCTCCCTGACCTCGAGCTACGCCATGTCCCCGGGCAGCGCGGTCTCCGGCCTGATTTTCTCCCATCCGGAGTCCCGGTACTTCTCGGTGGGCGTGATCGGTGACGACCAGGCAGACGACTATGCGCGGCGCAAGGATCTGGCGGTGAAGGACCTCAACCGACTGCTGGGGGCGTCCCTGGCCTGAGCCGGCCGGGGCCCCGCCCTCTCCTCCGAGCCGGGCCTGATGAAGGTTCTGCGATCGGCGACGGCGGTCGGCTTTGAATGGCGGTCACGGGCGGTAAACCGCCTCGAAACACTGGCGCTCAAGAAACTATATAAGGAGTTTTCCTTTCGCGATTTTTCTTTGGAAGTTAATCGCCGCGAGGAGCGCGGGCGGAATGCGGGTGCTTCGCGCATGGCTGCGGCAATGCGCAGCGAAAGGACGGTTGACAGTCCTTCGAACCGCTCACTAGGCTTCGCCTCCCTCTAAAGGGCCTCTCCTCTCGGCGACCCGGAATCACACCCTCCGGCAGGCGCCGTTTCGAGACGCTTTGACGACCCTCCCGCCCATTCATGCTCGATCTCACATTCAGCCTCCTCGAAGGCGGCCTCCCCCAACAGGGACGCCTGGTCGTCTTCTTTCGCTTCACCACGGAAGCGAGGATCGTGCGCTCAGGGATGTTGAACTTCGACCGGGCGGAACGTCGTTTCGTCGGACCCCAGAGAAATCCTCAGCTCATGGAGGCGGCCCTCGAGTTCGTCGAGAGCCTCGAGGCAGGGACCTCGCCGCGGCGGGAACAAAGCGCCTAGGAGGGCGTCGCCAGCAGGGACATCCGGGGCCGCGGGGGCGGCGGTCCGGTTCGAGGCCCATGTTAAACTTCGTGGGATTCGGGTGCCGGATGGCGCGGCAGACCTGATTCCTCCAGTCTCCAACCCAACCAGAGGTCTTGGCCCAGATGTCTCCACGCAGCGACCGGTCGATTGCGCCCGCACAGGGCAAGTTGGGGATTCTTCTCCCCGGCATGGGAGCGGTGGCGACCACGTTTATCGCGGGGGTCGAAGCGATCCGGATGGGCCTGGTCAAGCCGGTCGGCAGCATCACCCAAACCGGGACCATCCGGCTGGGGAAGCGAACGGATAAGCGCTCGCCGTTGGTTCGAGACTTCGTCCCTCTCGCCGAACTCAAGGATATCGAGTTCGCGGGCTGGGATTGTTTCCCGGACAGCGCCTACGTGGCCGCCAAGAAGGCCGGAGTCCTTCATTTCGAACACCTGGCCGCACTCAAGCCCTTCCTGGACACGATCTCGCCCTGGCCGGCCGTGTTCGATCAGGCGTACGTGAAGAAACTCCACGCCACCCATGTGAAGACGGGCAAGAACAAGATGGACATGGCCGAGCAGGTGATGGCCGACATCGAGTCCTTCCGGAAGGCGAAGAACCTCGCCCGCCTGGTCATGGTCTGGTGCGGATCGACCGAGGTCTACAAGAAGGAGACCGCGGTTCACCAGACCATTGAAGCGTTCGAGCAGGGGTTGCGGGACAGCGATCCCGACATCGCGCCGTCGATGATCTATGCGTACGCCGCGATCAAGATGGGAATTCCCTACGCGAACGGCGCGCCCAATCTTTCCGCCGACTTCCCGGCCTTGATCGCGCTGGCCAAGAAGACGGGCGCCCCCATCGGCGGCAAGGATTTCAAGACCGGGCAGACCCTGATGAAGACCATCCTCGCCCCCGGCCTCAAGGCCAGGCTGCTCGGGATGAACGGCTGGTTCTCCACCAACATCCTCGGAAACCGGGATGGCGAAGTCCTCGAAGATCCGGAGTCGTTCAAGACCAAGGAAGTCAGCAAACTGAGCGTGCTCGAGGAGATCCTTCAGCCCCACCTGTACCCCGATCTGTACGGGCAGATCCACCACGTGGTGCGGATCAATTACTATCCGCCGCGCGGCGACAACAAGGAAGGCTGGGACAACATCGACATCTTCGGCTGGATGGGCTATCCCATGCAGATCAAGATCGATTTTCTCTGCCGTGACTCCATCCTGGCCGCCCCCCTGGTCCTGGATCTGGCCCTGTTCTTCGATCTGGCCAAGCGCGCGCAGATGAGCGGGATCCAGGAGTGGCTGTCGTTTTACTTCAAGAGCCCGCAGACCGCGCCCGGGCTCTACCCCGAGCACGATCTCTTTATCCAGTTGATGAAACTCAAAAACACGCTGCGGCACCTCCGCGGCGAGGATCTGATTACGCACCTCGGGCTCGAGTACTACGACTGACGAGGAGTTCCTCGCTCCGTTTCCGACTCGCCGGCCCTTAGGAGAACGAACATGTCTGCACTGGGAGTCGGGGTCGTTCTGAAACAGATCGTGGCCGGGTCCGCCACCTGGGACAACTGCCGGGTCCTCCATTCGGATTCGGTCGGGATTGCCTTCGAGGTCGAACGCGCGGTGGCCGACAGCGGCGGCACGGTGGAGACGGCGTCCACTCAGGTCTTCCTGCCCTGGTCGAGCGTCCGGCACATCATTGTGATGGAGCAGGTGCTCTAGCCGCTAGGCGGGCCTCCGCGCTTCCAGGAGCAGGGCCACCACGGTCTTGGCGTCCTCGATCTTCCGGCGGGCGAGCAGGTCCAGAGCCTTTGCAAGAGGCATGTTGAGGATCTCGATCCTCTCGTCGGGATCGGGCGCGGCGGCACGATGGAAAAGACCCGAGGCGCGATAGATCGTTACGGTTTCATCGCAAAAGCCGGGGGTCGGGAGAATCCGAAGCAGGCGCTCCCAACGCCTGGCCCCGACCCCCGCTTCTTCCGTCAGTTCGCGCCGCGCCGCCTGCAAGGGCGTCTCGCCCGCGTCGATGCACCCCGCGGGGAGTTCGATCATCCGTCGTTCGAAGGCGCACCGATACTGCCTGATCAGAGTGACCCGGCCCTCATGGTCGACCGGCAGAACCGCGACCGACCCCGAGTGCCGGACGAGATCTCTGCGTGCCCGCACGCCTCCCGGCTCGTTCAGGGTGCCGCTCTCGATGGAGAAGATGGGTCCCTCAAAGACAACCTTCATCGGCGGAGTCCTCCCGGATTCGGCGCCGCCGCGTCCTTCAAGCGAAGGCGCAGCCGCTCGAGGTCCTCGGGCCAGGGTTCTTCGAAGCGGACCTCGTGGCCGCTCCGGGGGTGGGCAAAGCCCAGGATCTGAGCGTGGAGCGCCGGCCTTGGGAACTCGGACAACACCGCGCGCACGGTTTGTGGGGAACGCGAGGCCAGCGCCAAAGCCCCGTAGACATTGTCCCCGACGAGCGGACACTTGAGGGAGGCGAGGTGAACCCGGATCTGATGGGTTCGGCCGGTATGGAGCTGAAGGCGAACCACGCTCACCGCACCCAGGAGCTCCGTGACCTCGTAGTCGGTGTGAGCGGCGCGACCGTCGGGCGTGACTGCGATGCGCTGTCGATGGCGCGGGTCTCGTCCCAAGGCCAGGCGGACGGAGCCTCGAGCGGGGCGTGGCGTCCCCAGGCAGATCGCGGTGTAGATCTTCGTAACGGTTCGGGCCTTGAATTGAGCCGAGAGGGAGCGGTGAGCCTGGTCGGTCTTGGCCACCACCATCAGCCCGGATGTGCCTTTGTCGAGGCGATGGACGATTCCCGGGCGGGTCACTCCGCCAATGAGGGAGAGACTCCCGCAGTGTTCCAGGAGAAACGCGGCCAGGGTCCCGCGAACTGCTCCCGCCCCGGGATGGACCACGACGCCGGCCGCTTTGGAGACGACCAGGAACGACTCATCCTCGAAGAGGATCTTCAGATTGCCGCGCTCCGGCTCCAGGGCGGACGGGACGGGCCCTGGGAGGGTGAGGCGAAGTTGATCGCCGAGATGCAGTTTCGCGGACGGTTTCGGTTGCTCATGGTTGAGCTGGACCGCGCCATCGACGATCAGATCGTGGATCCGGGAGCGCGAAAGATCCTGGAATGTCTCGGCGAGCGCTCTATCCACCCGCAACCCGGCCAGATCGAGGCTCACCGCGAGGAGACGGATCTCCCCGGCCTCGACGTCAGAGAGCTTCGGGCTTGCGCTTCGCAATGACGGGAAGGGCGGCCAAGGTCAGGAAGACGACCAGGACGGCGATGAACTGAGACGTGCTGAGGGCGCCTCCGAAGACGGTCCCCCGGGCGGTATCGCCCCGGAAAAACTCGAGGGTAAAGCGAAGAACGGCGTAACCGAGGAGGTAGACGCACAGCACCTGCCCCTCGAATTTCCGGTTCTTGAGGACCGCGAGGAGGAGGAACAGGAGGGCGAAGGCGCCGAACGACTCGTAGAGCTGCGAGGGATGCAAGGGAACGCCGAGGGGTACGCCGACCAGAGCCTGGGCGTCGTCGCTGTGAAACATGACCGACCAGGGAGCGGTCGAAGGCGTTCCGTAGCAACAGCCGGCGGCGAAACAACCCCACCGTCCGATTCCCTGGCCGAGGGCCAGGGCCGGGGCGAGGACATCGAGGGTGGCGAAGAGGGGAAGCCCGTGCCTCCTGATGTACCACCAAGCCACCGGTATCCCGCCCAGGAACCCGCCATAAAAGACGCCCCCACTCTGCAGAACGTCAAGGAGCGCTCGGGGGCTCGCCCAGTACTGTTGAAAATCGATGAGAACCAGAAGGAGCTTGGCCCCGATCAGGCCCGCGATGATCGAGGCGATGCCAAGATCCTGGACCTTGTGGGGGTCGAGGCCGTGCCTTCGGGCCAGAGAGCCGGCGAGGGCCAGCGCGGCGAGCAGGGCCGCCACGAGGAGCACGCCGTAGGTGTGGAGCGAGAACGGGCCCAGATGCCGGTCGACCAGGTCGAATGCGGGGATGGTGAAGAGTTTCGGAAACATTCAGAGTTCGCCTTGCGCCTTTAATTACGGGAGGGACTCGCAGGCCCGATCGATTCGCGGTCGCGCGGCCTTAAGGAATCGAGGACGAGGAGGACGAGACCGATGCTGATGGCCGAGTCGGCCACGTTGTAGTTCGGCCAGACGTGGCTTTCCCAGTACATCTTGACGAAGTCGACCACATATCCGAAGCGGACGCGGTCGATGAGGTTGCCGATAGCGCCGCCGATGACGAGGCTCAGGGCGAATCGGGGCAGGCGCTCTTCTCGGGGAATAGTCCGCGCATAATAGGTCAGGGCGAGAAGGGCGCAGAAGCTCATGGCTGCAAACACGTAGGCCTTCCCCGGAATCTGCGTGCCGGAGAGAAAACCGAAGACCGCCCCGGAGTTACGGACGTGCTGGAGACTCAAGAGTCCGGAAATGAGCGGCACATCCTCGTAGAGCGGGAGCCTGCGCACGACCAGCCACTTCGTGGCTTGATCCAACCCGACGATCAACAGGGGCAGGACGAAGAGCTTCATTGAACGGTCCCAGGGTGAACGGCCAGGAAGCAGCGGGGGCACAACGCCTTCAAAGCGTCGCCGAGGAGAGCCGCCTGCTCCGGCGCGTAGGTCCAGCAACGCGAGCACTTCACGCCCTGGGCGCGGGTCACTTGGACCTCAAGGTCACCCTTGCCGGTTTCGTCGAGGCTCACCTGGCTCACGATGAACAAGTTGGCGAGATTCCCGGGGAACGAACTCGGGAGAGCCTCATGAGACCTGAGGGTGCGGAGGACGTCGGGGGATCCTCGCAGAACGATGCTGGCCTCGAGAGACGATGCGATCAACTTGGATGCGCGTGCCGTCTCCAACGACTTCAAGACGGCTTCGCGGGCGTCCAGGAGCGGCTTCCAGGCCTCGATCAGGCCGGTATCGGGAGTCGAGGGCTCGGGAAACTCCTGCTCGTGGACCGTGCCGGGTTCGCACCGGTGGAGAGACTCGTAGATCTCATCTCCCGTGAAGACCAGGAGCGGAGCCATGTATCGCGCCAGGCCATCGGCGATGCGGAACATGGCGGCCTGGGCGGAACGCCTCCGCGGGCCGTTCTTCGGGTCGCAGTACAGGCGGTCCTTGAGCACGTCCATATAGAAAGCCGACAGATCGACCGTGCAGTAGTGAACGAGCAGGGTGTGGAGCGCGTGGTAGTCGTGTTGTTCGTAGGCCTCCCGGATCTTCGCCTCGAAGTCGCCATGGACCGCCATCGCGTAGTGATCGAGAGGCTCGGTGATCCGATGGCCGGCCGCGGGGTCGAAGTCGAAGAGGTTCGAGAGCAGGAAGCGACAGGTGTTCCGAACCTTCCGGTAGGCCTCCGCCACCCGCTTCAGCAACTCGTCCGAGATGCGCATGTCCTCCCGGAAGTCCACCATCGAGACCCAGAGGCGAAGCACGTCCGCGCCGTACTGTTTGATCGCCTTGTCGGCCTCGATGGTGTTGCCAAGGCTCTTCGACATCTTTCGGCCTTCGCCGTCGACCGTGAATCCGTGGGTGAGGACCGCCTTGAAAGGAGCATGGTCCCGGGTGCCGACACTGACCAGAAGAGAGGAATGGAACCAGCCCCGATGCTGGTCCGAGCCTTCGAGATAGAGATCGGCGATGGCCGACACTTTTCTATCGGGATGGGCCTCGAGCGCGGCGTGGAGCGAGCCGGAGTCGAACCACACGTCGAGGATGTCGTCCTCGCGGCGGAACCGACTCCCCCCACACTTGCGGCACTTGAAGCCCTCAGGCAGAAAGTGGGCGATGTCCCGAGCGAACCAGGAGTCGGCCCCCTCCTCGTCGAACACCGCGGCGACCCGGCCGAGGATGGAGGTCTCGAGATGAGGCTCTTCGCAGGAAACACAGTACGCCGCGGGAATGGGAACGCCCCAGAGCCGCTGTCGTGAGATGCACCAGTCGGGACGAGCCGCGATCATGTTCCGGATGCGATCCTCGCCCCAGGCAGGGATCCAGCGGGTGGCCTTGATTTCGGAGAGCGCCTTCTCGCGGAAGCCGCGCCGGTCCATGGCGATGAACCACTGGGCGGTCGCCCGGAAAATGACCGGATGCTTGCAGCGCCAGCAGATCGGGTACGAGTGGGAGTATGGCACGGTGGAGACGAGGCGGCCGTGCTCGCGCAGGAACTCGGTGATCTTCGGATTGGCATCCCAGATCTTCAGACCCGCGAAGTGCTCGATGTCGGTGGTGAAGAAACCGCGGTCGGTGACCGGGCAGTCGACTTCCAGGCCGTACTTGATGCCGGTGTCGTAGTCGTCGGCGCCGTGGCCGGGCGCGGTGTGAACGATGCCGGTGCCCGCTTCGAGGGTCACGTAGTCGGCGAGCACGCCGAGCGAGGTCCGGTCGATCCACGGATGCCGAAAGTCGAGGCCCTCGAACACATCGCCTTTCACGGTGGCGAGCGGCTCCCCGAGAGTCAGGGTCTGAACCGTGCGCGAGCGCGAGACGGTGGCGTCCTTGAGGCCGGTGGCGACGATCGTGATCGGCCCCCCCGGGGACTCTTCGTACAAGCCGTACTCGAGTTCCGGATTGAAGGCCAGCGCACGGTTCGCGGGAAGGGTCCAGGGCGTCGTCGTCCAGGTGATGGCGTGGACCTTTCGGCCCGCGACGGCCGGGACCTTGACGGCGAGCGCCGCAACTCCGGCGGCGCCAAGCGGAAAGCGCACGTCCACCGAGGGCGAAACGTGGTTGTCCTCGTACTCGATCTCCGCTTCGGCGAGCGCGGTCTTGCAGGAGAGGCACCAGTGGACTGATTTCCGCGCCTTGTAGACGAGGTCGCGCTCGACGAACTTCGAGAGCGTGCGCACGATCGTGGCCTGATACGACCTGGCCATCGTGAAATAGGGCCGGTCCCATTCCGCGGAAACACCCAGGCGTTCGAATTCCTCGCCTTGAATACCCACGAATTTGCGGGCATGGGCCTCGCAAGCCTGCCGGAAGGCGACGGGGGAGAGTTCGCCCTTCTTCGAGCCGAGGCTCTTGTCCACCTGAAGCTCGATGGGCAGACCGTGACAGTCCCAAACCGGCGTGAAAGGGGCGTCGAAGCCCAGCATGGAACTGCGTTTGAGAGAGAGGTCTTTGAGGGTCTTGTTCACGATGTGGCCGAGGTGAATGTGGCCGTTCGCGTAAGGCGGCCCATCGTGCAGAATCCATTGCGGCCTGCCCTTGCGAGCCTCGCGGACCCGGGCATAGAGGTTTCGCGATTTCCAGGCGAGCAGTCTTTTGGGCTCTGAGTCGGACAGGTTCGCTTTCATCGGAAAGGCGGTCTGCGGCAGGTTCAGAGTGTGCTTCCAGTCGGTCGCGTCGCTCATTGCAATCTGGCGATTCTCTCATTCCATGAGGCCCTGCCAGAATCCAATGCATGATCCTCCCTCCCAACATCTCCTTGAGACGCGCCTTGGCCCTGGCCGCGGCGTTGCTGATCGGAGGGATGTCGTCCTGCGCGTCGACGGAGGAATGCGGCACATGCTCGGGGGATCCGGATTGTCGCCCCGGCTTTTTCTGCTCCACCTTCTCGGACGGCACGAGGCGATGCGCCTCCGGGACAGGCGAAACGACTTGCGGTAAGAACTAGAAGAAGCTGTGGCCCGAAAGTCCAGGATTAACCGACCATCCGTGAAAGCATGACCGAGGGGAGACCCAGCAACGGGCGGCGTGTCCTTGTCGCGCAGTCGTATTTTCTGCGCTTCGATCCCAAGTTGGACCAGGCCTCTCAGCCCGTGCCGCCCCTGGGTTCTCTGATCTGCGCCGCGGTGCTGCGAGACCGGGGATTCGATGTTCGGTTCTTCGACGCGATGCTCGCCGGCTCCGAGGAGGAGTGCGCGGCGGCCATGGATCGCGAGGCGCCGGAGACGCTGGTGTTGTTCGAGGACAACTTCAACTACCTCACGAAGATGTGTCTGGGGAGAATGCGCGAGGCCGCCGTGCGCATAATAGGAATGGCCCGCGAGCGGAGGATTCAGGTGATCGTGGCGGGATCGGATGCGAGCGACGAACCTGCTTTCTTCCTCGGCGCGGGCGCCTCGGCGGTGGCCGTGGGGGAGGGGGAGTTTGCGGTGGCGGACTGGCTCACCACTAGACGGGCGGCTGCGGGAACGATCCCGGGAGTCGCCATGATGGGCGCGGACGGCCAGGTGGTTAGAGGCGGCGCGCGCCCTCCGGTTCAGGATATCGACTCGATTCCCTCGCCCGCCTGGGATCTCGTCGACCTCCCGGCCTACGAACACCGATGGACACAGCGGAGTCATTCGTTCGGCTTGCCTCTGGCGACCAGCCGCGGGTGTCCGTTTCACTGCAACTGGTGCGCCAAGCCGATCTGGGGACAACGCTACAACGCCATGTCACCCTCCCGCGCCGCGCGAGAAGTGGAGACCCTCAAGCGCCTCGGCGCAACGCACGTCAATGTACTCGACGACATTTTCGGGCTGAACCCGGGTTGGGTCGAGGAGTTCGCCAGCGAGTTGAGCCGCCTGAACGCGGTCCTTCCCTTCAAGTGCTTGTCTCGAGCGGATCTCCTGACCGACCGGACGGTGCGCGCTCTCCGCCGCGCGGGTTGTTCCATGGTCTGGGTTGGGGCCGAGTCCGGGTCGCAGACGATTCTGGACGCCATGGAGAAAGGGACCACGGTCGAAGAGATCCGCAGCGCCGCTTCAAGGCTGCGCGCCGCGGGAATGAAGGTGGGCTTCTTTCTTCAGTTCGGCTACCCGGGCGAGACCGCGCGCGACGTGGAGGCGACACTGAACCTCGTCGATGAGACCCTCCCGGACGACGTTGGCATTTCCGTCTCGTATCCGCTTCCCGGCACCCGCTTCCACGCGCGAGTCAAGGACGAAATGAACCGGGGCACGCACTGGCGGGATTCGAGCGACCTCGCCATGCTCTTCCGGGGGCCGCAAGGCACCCTCTACTACCGTCGCCTCCACGCTTACGCCCACGCTCGCTTTCGCCTGGCCCGGGCCTTGAGAACCTCGGACGGAGGCATCTCCCGGCGGCTTTCGCGGGTTCTTTGGTTTGGCGCCCGGCGCGTGGCGACCGGCGCGGCGCTGTTCCTCGCTGCGAGTGAACGAGCCGAGGTACGGCGTTTGCCCCCCGGACTCTCGCGCGAGGGGGCGGCGACTCCCTCGTCGCCTATGCCCTCGCGTCCGAGCGAGCCGCGATGATGTTCGACATTCTCCTCTCGCACGGGTACTTTCTCGACCTCGACCCGGTCGAGCGCAAGGTCATGCGCCCGTATCCGCCCCTCGGTCTCCTGTATCTCTCGGCGTATCTAAAGAAGGCTGGACGCACGGTGAGCGTGTTCGACTCCACGTTCTCAACCCCCGCAGGTCTGATCGAGGCGCTTCGGGAGTCCCGCCCGAGGCTCCTCGGGCTTTACGCGAATCTCATGACCCGATCGAGGATTGTCGATCTGATTGCGGCGGTGACGGAACTCGGCGTCCCGGTCATCGTGGGCGGTCCGGACGCGTCCGGAAACTCGGAGGAGTATCTTGAGCACGGAGCGACCGCAGTGGTGCGAGGAGAAGGCGAGGTCACGCTGAACGAACTCCTGGTCCGCTGGACGGAGGGCGGCCCTCCGGCCGATGTGGCGGGGACCAGCGTGCGCATCGATGGGGCCATTGCTCACGCTCCGGATCGTGCCCTCATCCCTAGTCTGGCGGGCCACCCTTGGCCCGACCGGGAGGCGATCGCCCTGGAGCCCTATCTGGAAACCTGGAGAAGGCATCACGGTTATGGGTCGGTCTCCCTCATCACCGCGCGCGGGTGCCCTTACACTTGCCGGTGGTGTTCCCGCGCGGTTTACGGCGAATCCCATCGCCGGCGTCCGGTGGAGGACGTGGTGGCCGAGATTGCGTTCATCCAGAAACGCTACGCGCCCGAGCGGCTCTGGTTCGTCGACGATGTCTTCACCATTCACCGGGGCTGGACGCTGGACTTCGCCTCGGCCATGAAAGCCCGGGGACTTCGAATTCCATTCGAGTGCATTACCCGCGCCGAGCGCGTGGACGATGCCGTCGCCGAGGCGCTGGTCGAGCTCGGTTGTTTCCGTGCGTGGATCGGTTCCGAAAGTGGCTCGGCGCGGATCCTTGAGGCGATGGACCGACGCGTGAAGGTCGAAAGAGTTGAGCGGACAACGCACCTGCTTCAGAGCAAAGGCATCGAGGTCGGCTTCTTCATCATGGTGGGGTACGAGGGCGAAGAGGAGGAGGACCTCGCGGCCACGGTGGAACACATACGGAAGAGTGCGCCCGATATCGTGCTCACCACGACCGCGTATCCGATTCGGGGCACCGAGTATGCCCGCGATGTGGCCGACCGCTCCATAAATGAGAAGCCCTGGGCCCTGACCTCGGATCGGGCGACCGTGATCAGGGGACGCCGGTCGGGGCGCTACTACGCCGCGGCCCGGACCTGGATCGAGAACGACGCCTTGGCCCATCGACTCCGGCGTTCGGGGCGGACTCTGGCCGCCCTCATCCCGGGATGGCGCGCGCGCTGGGCGCGTCTGCAGATGCGTCGCCGAGCCGGAGAGCGGGTCGCGTGAGAAGCGAAGGCGTTACGGTTTCGCTTCAGGCCGACTCCGGTTTAATGAAAGAAGCGCCCTCGTCCGCCCGCGAGGCCTCGATGGGGAGCGCCATTCGTCTGGCTGCGGAGATCGTCGTCCGGGTCTCCTCCGTCGTGGCCACTCTCTGGTTGACCCGCTCGCTTGGGGTTTCGACCTTCGGCGTCTTCGTGATCGCGCTGTCTCTCGGCCTGATGATCGCGGAGCTGTGCGATCTTGGACTCAATGCCATTGCAGTTCCTCTGATCGTCAGAAGTGGCCGCAACCTGCGCGCCCTCGTGGTCCTGAAAGCTGCCATGACTCTGGCCGTCCTGGTCTTCTGCGGCCTCTTGATCCCGCTGGCCTCGGCGGTCTCGGGGCTCCGGCCGAGCTTGTTGTCGCTGTGCACGATTCACTTCCTCGGCGTCAGTTGGATCGGCATGGCGGGGATGGCGCTACGTGCTCTCGGACGCAGGATCGATGAGGCGCTTCTCCTCCTGGCCTTCCGTTTCACTCTGGTGGGCCTGGTGATCGGTGCGCCTTTTGGGGCCACCGTTTCGGGCGTCTCTCTCGCCTATGCCGTGGCCGTCCTTCCGGCGTTGGGTCTGGGCTGGGCGTTGCTGCGGGCGAGCCCTTCGCCCAGTTCGGGCGAGGTGCCGGATAACCGATCGATTCTTCGCCAGGCGATGCCCCTGGGAATGAACGGCTATCTGGCCATCCTCTCGACCCGGGTGGAGCTGTTCCTGCTTCAAGCGTTTCAGGGCGCCCATGCGGCCGGGCTTTTCGGCGGCGCCCTGCGGATCATCGAGTCGCTGCTCACTCTTCCGAGCGCCATTGCCGCCGGGGCGCTTCCCTCGGTGGTGGGAGATGCGGTGAAGGGTTCGCGGGGCGCCGCCCAACGTATGTTCGGCCTGGTGGTGTGGATGGGCGTTCCTTCGGCCATCGGGCTCGCTCTGTGCGCGCCCGGCGTGCTCCTCGTCCTGGGACCAGACTTCGTCGAGGGAGCGCCCGCCTTGCGGATCCTCTCCGCTTCTTTGTTTCTCTGTTTCGGGAACGCGGCTCTCTTCCACGTCCTGATCGCGTCCGGGAATACCTCAATCATTCCGCGACTCACGTTCATGCGCGTCGGTATCGCCGCTCTCCTTGGGATGCTTCTGGTTCCCGGGTTCGGTCTTTCCGGTGCGGCGGTTTCGTTCACCGCGGCCGAGTTCTGTCTTTTCGCGGCCCTGGTCCGCGAGGCGGGGGGGCAGGTGGAGCTGATGGTGCTGCGTCCCCTGGGGTGGGCGCTTCTGGCCTGTGTCCCGATGGCGGTCGTGCTTTCCCTCTGGCCCATGTCGCTGTCCGCCGGCATCCTCCTGGGCGCCTTGTCCTTCGGGGTCTCCGCAGGGACGATCCTGAGACGCGGCACCCACGCGTGCGGCCTCGCATGATTCTCGAACGCGAAGGCGCCATGGGGCCGGCCCGGGCTCTCGATCCGGTGGAAAAGGGGATCCTGTGGATGGTCGCGTACGCGTCGATCTTTGGAGCTCCGGTTCGCAAGTCAACGCTTTGGACGCGGATCGTGGGTGTTTCCGCCACCGAGAGCGAAATGCGAAGCGCTCTCTCCCGTCCCACCCTTCGCTCGCTTCTGGTCGAAGACGACGATCTGGTTTGGCTTCGCGGGTCGCCCGAGCCGGACATGCGGGGGGCGTTCCTCCGCCGCGAGACCGCGACAGGGGTTCTGCTGCACCGTCACGGCGACATGCTGGCCTTTCTGCGCCGGCTCCCTGGTCTGCGTCTGGCCGCGCTCTCCGGAGGCTGCGCCCACGACGCCGCCGACGACGGGGACATCGATGTCTTCGCGGTGACGGCGGGGGACGCGCTGTGGCGGACGTTGCTCCTCGCCACCTTGGTCTCGAAGGCGCGGGGGTGGCGAAGGATTCTCTGCCTGAATTACCTGGTGGATGAAACCGCCCAGGCCCTGCCCGGGCGCGATTTCTACGCAGCCTTCGAGCTCGTCAGCCTCAAGCCTTTCGCGAATGAAGAGGCGTTTCTCGATCTGCTCCTGGCCAATGTCTGGGCCGAACCCATATTCCCCAATTTCTTTCGGTCAAGACTTCACGGGCAGAATCCGGGAAGCAGAATTCCGGCCAGGTCGGGGGGAAGGCAATTTGAGGCCGCCGCACGCATGATCCAACGCTCCTATCTTCGTCGTCGCTTGCCCGAGGGTCCGGGCGTCGAGCTCTCGAACCATGTCGTGCGTCTTCACACCACCGACCATCGGACGCGCCTGCGGAGTCTCTTCCTTGAAGCCCTACAGAAGATCGGGATGGACGCGCCACCATGGATTTAGAGACCCAAGCGCAGCCTCGCGCGGCCCAGAGCGGATGGGTGGCGGCCCTGTGTTGCCCGGAATGCGGCGGCCCCTTGACCGAGGGAGGGGGGGGGCTCGTGTGCGCTCGCGACGACGCTTTCTTCGCCACCCTGTCGGGAGTGCACCGTCTCCTCGGCCATGAACGGCAGGCCGAACTCGCAGCCGCCACCGCGTTCTACTGCCGGGTGCGCGCGGATGAGGGCTTCCAGCATTCGTCCGATTTACCCCGGGTTCCGCGGGGCCACCGCCAGGCGCGGATCTGGAAGCAGCGAGCCCGGCACTTCGCCCGGTTCATGGACTGGCTGGTTCGGGAAAGACCGAGCGCGCAGTCCATTGTCGACATTGGGGCGGGCTGTTGCTGGGCCGCGGAGCGGCTGGCCGAACGTGGTCATTCGGTCGCGGCCCTGGATATCAACCTCGATCCACGGGATGGCCTCACCGCGCTCGGCGAGACGCGAGGTCCCGATCGCGCCATCGAGCGGATCGAGGCGGACATGGAGTTCGTGCCCCTGAGTGCGGCCTGCGCGGACATCGTCCTTTTGAACGGCGCCCTCCACTACGCCCGCTGCCCACAGAATGTCATCGCGGAGGCGCGGCGGATCCTCAAGCCTTCGGGATGTGTGGTCATTCTGGATTCGCCGATCTACCGACGGTCGGCCGACGGTGAGGCCATGGTCAAGACTAAAAGGAAGGATTTTCTTGCGCGCTACGGCTATGCGCCGTGTCGGGATGCCGCCGCGGGCTACTTCACGGTTTCGGAACTGACGCGCCTGCTTGATCGCAGCGGCTTCAACGTGCGCCTGGTGGGCTGGCCGAGCCGCCTTCGGGAAATGGGTCGAGATCTGGTTGAAACGTTCCGCCACGGACGACGGACCGCCCGTTTTCCGATGATCGTGGCGAGGCGGCGGGCGGCCTGAACGCCATGGGTTCGGTCGTAAGGCGCGCGCCCTGCGAGGCCATAGACACCGGCGCTCTTCACCTTTCGGGCCGGCCCGTTGCCGTCTTTCCGGATCGCCGAGATCGCCCCCGGCCCGAGTCTCGACGCCGATGAAGCCGCGCGATCTTCGACTCCTCGTCATGCACGTTTCCAGCCATTGCGATCAGGCCTGCGGCCATTGTTCCGTGTGGAGATCGAAGGGAAAGCGCGGCCCGGACCTGGGCTTAGAAGATCGGGTGGCCCTCCTTCGGGAAGCGAGGACGCTTGGCGCACGGGCCGTCCTGTTTACGGGCGGTGAACCCTTTCTCTGCGACCACCTAGAAGCGCTCGCCCGGGCGGCGCGCGGTCTGGGACTGTCGGTTCAGGTGGCCACGAACGGCCTGGGTCTCTCTCGAGCGGCGCCCTGGCTTGCCGACTGCGTGGACGAGATCTACGTCAGCGTGGAAGGGCCCGAGGACCTTCACGACGGCGTTCGCGGGCCGGGAATGTTCTCGCGTCTGCGGGCGTCGATCGCCGAGCTGCACAGCCGGTCCGGGCGTCCGCGTTTGATCGGTCGGTCGGTGGTATCCGCGCGGAATGGAGCCGTCCTCGACGCCACGGTGTCCGCCGCGCGCTCACTCGGTCTCGATGCTCTTTCGTTTCTTCCCGTCGACGTGACCAGCGGTGCTTTTGGCGGAGATCCCGCCGGCCGGGCGTCCTTCTGGCCCGGCCCCTCGGAGGTAGCGGCCATGCGAGCCTCGATTTCCCGAATCGGCGCCGCCGGCGATCTGGGCGCTTTCGTGATCGAGGATGTACGGAAGCTCTTTAGGATGGCGGACGATTTCCTCGAAGAGAGCGCCCACCGGGAAGCCCCTGCGTGCACGGCCCCGGAGTGGTCGTCGGTGGTGGAGGCGGATGGCGCTATTCGCCCGTGTTTCTTCCAGCCCACGGTTGCTTCGGGGAACGACGCTTCGCTGCGCGGGATACGGCGATCGGCGGAATATGCGGCGGCCCTGCGGGTTCTGGGCAGGGGCAATGCCCTCTGCCGGTCGTGCGTGTGTCCCAAGCGCCTTCCCCCCGGAGGGATCTCGCTCAAAGAATGGGCGGGTTCGCTGCTCGCGCGGCCGCCGCGGCCGCTGCCGCCCAAAACGGTGAGTGCGGCATGAGCGGCGGCAAGCTCGTTCTCTATAACCCACGGGGTGAAAGCCACATCCTCCCCCTGGCCCTCATTCACCTCGGTTCGGTGGTTCCTGAATTCGACGTGCAGATCATCGATGGCCGGATCGAGCTCACGCCGGAATCGACCGTAGCGGAGCAGTCGGATACCGCCCTCTGCCTGGGCGTCACGGTTCTGACCGGGAAACCGATCCTCGATGCCCTGCGGGTGAGCCGGGCGGCCAAGCGTCGGAACCCGAAACTGAAGGTGGTCTGGGGGGGGTGGCATCCCTCCCTCCTTCCCGAGCAGTGCCTGGCATCCTCCGCCGTCGATGTGTGTGTCATCGGGCAGGGCGAGCACACGTTCCGCGAGCTGGCGCTGAAACTCGCTGCCGGCGAGAGCCTGGACGGGGTCGCGGGCATCGCCTTCAAGCGCGAAGGTGTCGTGGTGAAGAATCCGCCCCGCCCTTTCGAGGATGTGAACGGCTTCCCCCGGGCGGACTTTGGCCTCGTCAACATGGAGAAGTATTTCGCGTACCGTGGAGCTCGGCGGCTCGACTACTGTTCGTCGCAGGGATGTCCATTCGAGTGCAGCTTCTGCGCCGACCCCATCGTCTACCAGCGGCGCTGGAGCGGTCTTTCCGCCGCCCGTGTGGTTTCGGAGATCGCCGAGCACAAGTCGCGCTACCGGCTCGATCAGGTCTTCTTCAACGACGACAATTTCTTCACCGATCTCAAGCGAACGGAGGCGATCGCCCACGGTCTGATCGAGGCCGGGGTCGGGGTTCAGTGGTTCGGAACCGGTCGCGGGGATGTGTTGTGTCGCCTGTCCCCGGCCCAGTTCGCCCTGATGCGGGAGAGCGGGTGCTACAAGGTGAATGTGGGCGCGGAAAGCGGCTCGCCCGAGTTGCTGAAGGCCATCAAGAAAGGCACCCTGGTCGCGGAGGTGCTGGACACCGCGGAAAAACTCAATCGGGCAGGCATTGGCGCGCGCTTCTCGTTCATAGCCGGGTTTCCAAATGAGCCTGCGGGCTCGCTCGCCGACACCTACCGCACGGTCAAGGCCTTGCGGAAGATCAACGGAGCCTTCGAGACGCCGATCTACTTCTACGCGCCCTATCCCGGCACCGAACTGTCCGAGCGGATGCCCGCCCTCGGCTTCGAAGCTCCGCAGAAGCTTGAAGACTGGGAGCACGTCGACCTGGATCACTCGATTGGTCCCTGGATCACCGAGCCCGTGCGGAAGTTCGTGCCGCGCTACAACTTCTATCTGCGCTATGCCTTCGAACCGGTGGAGGGAGGCTTTGGGAAGCGCCTGGCTCAGTGGTTCGCGCGGCTCCGTGTTCGTTTCGACTTCTACCGTTTCGACTTCGAGAGGCGGCTGGTTGACCTGTCGAAGCGCGTTCGCGCCGGAATTCCGGCCCGCCAGCAGCCGATGATCGCGGAGAACTGAGACTTCGATGCACGCAAGAAAGCCCGTCGTTCTCTTCTTCCCTTCGTACTATTCCGACGAGGCGGCGCCACCGCTCGCCCTCATTCACCTCGCCGCTCCCCTTGTCGCGAACGGACACGAGGTTCGAATCATCGACTCCGCAGTGGAGGATGAACCCCTGAAGGCGGTCCTGCAGGCTCTCGAGGGAGCGTGCGCCCTCGGGGTCAGCATGGTCACCGGACCCATGATCACGCAGGGCGTAGCGGTGGCGGCGGCGGTTCGGGCCGCGCGTCCGGACCTGCCGATCGTGGCCGGGGGATGGCATCCGTCGATCCTGCCCGAGCAGACACTGCGATCGCCCCTCTTCGACGCGGTGGTGAAGGGCCAGGGGGAAGTCACCATGGCCGAGATCGTGGAGCGTTGGAATGTGGGGGAGCGGGATCTGACTGGAGTGGCGGGCTCTCTGTTCAAACGCGGCGCCGAAATCGTGGCCAACGAGCCACGCGGGTACACCGACATCAACGCCCTTCCGCGCCGCCCCTTCGAGATCGTGGACTTCGAACGGTATGCGAAGAAGTGCCACGGTTTCCGGTGGATCCTCTATTGCTCGTCACACGGTTGCCCGTGGGATTGCTCCTACTGTTCGAATGCCTCGGTCTACGGTCGGAACTGGAAACCCCTCTACCCCGATCAAGCGGTGGACGAGATGAGTGAACTCGCCACCCGCTACCGTCTCGACGTCATCGACATCATCGACGACAACTACCTGGTTCGCCGCGACCGCGCAATGGAGATCGCGGAGAAACTGCTTAGGAAGGGGACGAAATTCGGCTACTTCATTCAGACCCGAACGGATCAGATCGATCGGCTTTCCGACGACGAGCTTCGCCTGCTCCGGCGCAGCGGTCTGCAGCGGATCTTCTTCGGCATCGAATCCGGTTCAAAGAAGGTGCTCAAGACCGTCAACAAGCGACTCGATCTCGACACCGCCTACCGCACCGCAGAACGCTGTCGTTCCGCGGGCGTGGAGGCGTCGTTCAACCTCATCTTCGGCCTTCCGGGCGAAGAAGAGGAGGATCTTCGGGAGACCCTGACCATGGTCGACACCATCGGCCGGAGGAATCCCGAGGCGGCGTTCTTCACCAACATCTTTTCGCCCTACCCGGGCTCGCCGATCTTCCCCGAGGCCCTGAGGCTGGGCGTCCAGGAACCGCGATCGCTCGAGGAGTGGGCGGTGTTCTATCCGAAGATCCAGAAACTTCCCTGGCTCAAGGGGAAGGCCCATGCCCGCGTCCAACGCATCCGGGACTTCATCCGTATCGGCTACTCGGCGCGGAAGATGGTGGTCCATCGCCCGGACGGTCTCAAGGACCTGGTCAGGCGCGGACTCCAGAGAGTGGCGCGTTTCCGCTTGCGCCACCTGGCCGTGGGTTTCCCGATCGAGGTCTGGGCTCTGCGAGTCTGGAAGGAAATGAAGGCGCCGTTCGGCCGAACAGAGCCGGCCGTTCTCAATTGAGGCCACCCGGGTTGGAGTGGACCTTGCCAATGGTGGACGCAGGCGCGTTTCAACCTCGAGACGAGAGGACCGGGAATCAGAGACTTCACCGACGAGACCGCGACGCTCGTGGCGGCTGCTCTAGGCCTTTGCTCTGAACTCCCTGATGGTCAAGGTCTCGAAGAGACCTCGGTTCTCGGTGGCGACGCGTTGCACGAATCCTTCCCGGCCGAGCATTTCCAATATCGGGGCGAAATCCGCGTCGGACGAATGGATCATAAGCAGCGCGCCCTTCCTGGTTAGCCGCCCCGGCAAGCCGCGTGCGAGTTTCGTAAAGAAGCCGTTGTCGACTCCGGCGGCGAAGGCGTGGTCCGTGGCGCTCTTTGGAGTGCGCGGATAGAAAGGCGGGTTGGTCACCACCAGGTCGAATCGCCGGTCCGCCGGCACCATCTCGAACACATCCGAGGCGATGAGGTGGATCCGATCGCCCAGCCCGTTGTGGCGGGCATTGGCTCTCGCACATTCGATCGCGGCCGGATTGACGTCGGTCGCGGTGACCATGGCTCCGGCCCGGGCGGCCAGCAGGCCAAGCAGACCCGAACCCGTGCCGATGTCGGCCACGATCTCGTCTCGAAGGTCGAGGGTCATCAGATGCCGAGCCATCAGACGGCTGGACGCGAAGTGTCGGGGATGAAGCACGCCGGGGGCGATGACCAGATTGAGGTCAAACAGCGTGCAGGCGTCGGGTCGTTCAAGCGTCGCGCGAACGTAGTGATGCCAGACGCGATAGGCTACCCGGCGGACTCTGGAAGCTAAAGCGTTCATTCAGGATCGGGTGGCCACTCTAGCTTCCCTTCCGGGTGAGGTTGAGAAACTCTGCCGCAGAATCGCCTATCTTTCGTCCTCATGTCTTCGGGAGGGAACGGGTTGAGGTCGGTCTCAGTCAGAGGCGCACTGCTTGGCTTCTCCCTCAGCGTCATGGCCCCGGACGTCTTCGCGGTTCCGGCCTTCGCCCGCCGCTACGAGGTCGCTTGCGCTTTCTGTCATCAGATCTTCCCGAAGCTCAACCGCAGGGGCGAACGCTTCAAGGAGCGGGGTTTCCGGTTGGAGAACGAAGACAACTTCGACGGGAGCGTATGGGTCAAGAGCGCGCCGATCTCGGGCCGCCTGGAAGGGACGCGCTATCTGCCCGAGAGCCGGGATGACAGGAACGTCGGTTATCTCAAGGTGCTCTCCGCCGGGAATCTTGGCTCCAGGGTTTCCTATTGGGCGGACGACGCCTGGGTGCGCTCGAGCGGCGAGACCACGCACGTCAAACCGGACAACGCCTGGGTCCGGCTGGACTTCAAGGCGCCGGAGAAGTTCTACGCGAAGGTCGGGCGGTTCGAGCTCGACCTGCCGGTCACTCAGACGCGCACCCCCCACCTGCTTCCGTATGCGATCTACGGCACGAACACCGGCCTGGAGTCGGACGCCATAGGCCAGTATCAGGACGGCCTCGAGATCGGGGGCGTCTTCGGGACCACTCATCTGTCTCTCGCGGTGGTCAAGGGGAGAAACAACCCTGCCGTGGTCGATCTGGCCGAGAAGTCGGGGGTTGGCGATCCCGACAGGTTCGACGCGAACATCTTTCTGCGCGCGTCGCGTCGAATGCCCCGGAGTCGCCTCGGCGCATTCGCCTACATCGGACGGAATGAACTGGTGGCTCGTCTCGATGCCACCCGGGTCGGGGTAGCCGAGGACGACATCCTCCGGCTGGGGGTCGACGGCAATGGCTGGTTCGGCAAGTTCAACGTCTACGGGGTCGCGATGTACGGGAGCAACAGCAACTCGGTGTTGTCGCTCGCCAAGCCCACGGGAACGCACGAATCGCTCAGTTTCGCCGGAGGATTCGTGTGCGCTGACTTCCATGTCCTCAATCAGGCGGCGCTGACCGCGAGGGTGCAGACCCGCAGGGTCGACTTGCCGGGGCCGTCCGCCCGGGATTCCCTGACGCAGTTTCTGCCCGGAGTCCAGATCGTGGTCTGGAAGCTGAAGCTCTCCGGACAGATGAGCTTCTCCAACAACGACGTCAAGCGGTTCGGAGCGATCCAGATTGAGACGGCGTTCTAGCTCTTCGGTCCGGAGTCATCCGGTCGATCGGATTCTGTGACGGAGCAAGGCCGAAGTTGGTGTTGGCGCATCGCTGCTATTGCTCTGGTGGCCATCCAGCTCCCCGTTCTGGTGAAGACCGCGGGCGATCCGGAGCAGAGCGACTTCGCGAACTACTTCACCCCCGCATTTGTCCTCTCCCGCGGCGGCGACCTCGGCGCTTTGTACGAGCGAGACGGCTTCGCTCTGGCCCTGGGCGAGGCCGGCCTTCGCGGTCTGGGTTCGTTCGTTCCCCATCCGCCGGCCAACGCCCTCTGGCTCCTGCCTCTGGCCTCCTTGCCTCCCGAACTCGCGAAGGCCCTGTGGACCCTGGCTCTGATTCTGTCCATAGGCGTGGCGATCGCGGTGTTGATCGCGCGGTCGCCCGGCCTGGAGCCGTCGGTGGCCATTGTTCTGGTCATGGCGCCCACGCTTTCGGTCCGCAACGGCCTGGCCTTCGGACAGCCATACCTGATCCTTGCGAGTCTGCTTCTGTGCGGCGTGCTTGCGCTGGAAAAAGAGAGGATGTTCCTCGCCGGGTTCCTGCTCGGTCTTGGAGCGTCCTTCAAGCCCTACGCGCTCGTGATCGGCCCGCTGCTCCTGCATCGCGATCGTCGGCGTTGCCTCGCCGGCTTCGTGTTCGGCGCGCTTTCGCCCTCGCTGGCTCTGTTGGCCCTCACCGGCGCCGCGCCGTTCCTCGACTTCGGGTCGAGAGTTCTTCCGTGGATGCTGAGGGGCGATATCCAGGACCCGTTCTCTCCGGGATGGGGAAGTGCCATGGCTCTGTCCAACCGCCTGTTGCGATTCGAACCGGACCTCAATCCGCGGCCCTGGCTTCACGCGCCGCTGCTTGCGCATTTCATCGGAGCTTCGGTCTCAGCCGCGCTCCTCGCGCTGGGCGTGCTCTCCGGACGGCGCGCCCTGGATTCGGGCCGACCGCTCGACGCGGTGGGTATCGTGGCCGCCTGCGCCCTGGGCGCATCCCCGTTCGTGGCGTCCTACCACCTGGTTCTCCTGGTGGTCTCCGCCCTGGCCGTGTTTACACGGCTGCACGGACACGCTTCCACTTTGTGGCTGCTCGGCTGGGCCCTCCTCGGCTCGCCTTTGATCAACCACTTCCGCGAGGCCTCGGGTTTGCTGGCGCCTCTCGCGTATCTGCGTTTCTTCGGTCTGCTCGGCTTCGCCCTGATCCTGGCCTGGCCGTTTCTCGACCGCCGGACCGCGAGAATCGCCGGGGTTCTGGGAGCATCTGTCGGCGTTTTCGCATTGCCATGGGGACGCCGCGAGGACATCTGGCCGAAGATCGAGTCGGCGAAAGGCTACTCGATGATGCGTCCGCATTTCTGCGGGGGGAGCCTGCGTTGGATGGCCCCCTCGAAGGACGGTCGCAGACTGGAGAGCCGAGGTGAGGGAAAAGACTGCACGGGCGAATCCGCGCGAAGGAGGCCGGTCCTCGGGACTCTGTCCTCGGGCGGAGCGGGCGTGACTTCGCGCTTCACCGCGGGTTCGTGGGACCTGTACCTTCGCTCGGGCTCGGCCGGCGTGGGGGAAACCCGCCTGACGTTCTCGGACGCCAACGAGGTCGATCCCGTATTGACTCCGGAGGGTTGCGCGGTGGTCTTCGCCTCCGATCAGGGCCGGGGCCTCGGCTCGACCGCGCTCTACCGGCTCGATATCTCGGGTCTCATCGCCGGATGCGCAGAATCCGGGCGCGCCTCGGGCCAGCAATGACCTCGGCGAGCAGGGTCATCGACTCCTTGGACTCCGGCGTTGCCTCGGCGAAAGCTCCATCGACGAGTACCACGAGCGGGCATCCGGCCTTGGCTGTGATCGTGCCGGTGGCGGCTCGCAAGTGAGCGGCGATCCGATCCCGATCCGGCGAAACGGTTGCGAGTGACAAGGCCCGCCCTCGGGCCCGCTCCACATCCCCGAAGGCGGCACCCACCTTTGCGACGTAGGCATCGAGCAGCGCGGGGTCAATGGAGGGCGCGCGCACGGTCACGCACTCGCCCTTCGCCCGGTTGAGGTCGACGACCAGCGCGACGTCGCGCGCCAAGCCGAGGTCGGGTTCTCTGGCCGCCGCCTCGAGCAGCGAGGTTTCAAGCCGGATGTTCCGCGCCGCCAGGAGGAGGGTGAAGGCGAGGCAGATCGCGAGACCGGCCCGCGACCAGGCGCCGATCCGCGCCAGGGCGATGGGCGCGAGGAGAAGGGCCAGGAGAACCGGGAGGTGAATCAGACGCTCCGACACCAGACCGCTGCTCGTGGGATATTCGTGGCCGAAGGCGAAGACCACCGCGATCGGGGCGGCCAGGACGGCGGCGCCCTTGAGGACGACTCCGCCCGGTCGAGCGAAGGCCAGAAGAAGGGCGATGCCGGCGAGCATCGGAACGAAGAACGTCTCGTACTCGAGGAATTTACGAGCGAGGAAGGCGATCCGCGGCAGTCCGACCGAATGAAGGTCCAGGTCCAGAACGTAAAGGCCGCTCGGGGCGAGCCCTCGCCACCAGAAGATCCAGACGAGAACGGGAAGGCTGCTGAGGACGACGGGCGAATTTGCTTCATTCCAGCCGGTTTTCCGAAATCGGTGGCTGAGCTTGTCGAAGCCACCGACGGTCCCTTCGACAGGCTCAGGGACCGGTTTGTCGTCCTCCCCAATGTCACGGACGTAGTCC
>JANODX010000027.1:0-5235 GCA_031412915.1 Vicinamibacteria bacterium
GACCCGGTGGATGCCGGTGGCTGAGCTTGCGCTGCCCTGAGCCTGTCGAAGGGTCGAAGCCACCCCCAACGCCGGTCCCTTCGACGAGCTCAGGGACCGGATGCGATCGGCTTCCCCCGAACGTCACCGAGTACTTCAATACGGACCTCCTGCAAGACCCGGTGGATGCCGGTGGCTGAGCTTGCGCTGCCCTGAGCCTGTCGAAGGGTCGAAGCCACCCCCAACGCCGGTCCCTTCCGACGAGCTCAGGGACCGTTGGGCGGCGTTTCCTCGAACCGTCATGGACGTAGTCCGTGAACCGCCTTGTTTGGAGTATCGTCCGACGATGGCGGAAGCCTCGATACTCCAGTCCGTAGGCGGTATTCTCGGCTCGCAGCGCTGGGAGTTTCGCCGCCGGGATGTCGTGGTGGGTTCCGGTCCGGACTGCGCGGTTCGAATCGAGGCGCCGGGGGTCGAGGTTCGCCACGCGAGGATCGTGATCGACGCTCCTGGAGCCACCATCTACCGGTTGGACGGCGTAGTCGGAGTGAACGACGATCTGGTCACCACCGCCGGCTTGTTGCATTCCGGCGATTTCGTATGGCTAGGTGAGCCCGGCGGTGCGTCGTCGATCATGTTGCAGTTCACGATCGGCGAGGGGGACGAGGCGGCCGTGGCGTCCCCTCCCAGGTCGGGACCAATGGAGACGCCCGGAGAGACGGTTCTTGAAGGGGTCGGGCCCGCGGACTTGGTGCCCCTGGGAGCCGATCCTGAAGGAGTTCCCCCTGCGGAGTCTCCTCAACCGCTCGAGCCCGGGGAGTTCCAGGCGGTTTCATCGGAATCGCCGGTGATGGAGGCGCCACCCGTGGCCTCCGATGTCGAAGAGGCGCAGCCCGAACCGGAACGAAGCGTCTTGGAACCCCTCCCGGTGACGCCTTCTTCTTTCGAACCCGTGGCCCTCGAGGTTACGACCGCCGAGATTCCCAAAGAGCCGCCGGCCAGGCTCGAGCCCCTCCCCGAGGTCGAGCCCGCGCTCCCCGAGGTCGAGCCCGCGCTTGCTGAAGTTGAACCCGAGCCAACCCTCCTGCCGCCGCCGATCGTTCCCTTGGCGCCGTGGCAGATGCCGTCCGTTTCCGTGGCCGAGCCCGCGGCGCCCGCCGAGTATGCAAGTGCCTGGGAATCGGCCCCGGCGGCGCCCGTCGCTGCAGAAGATCCCGACGCCACTGTCCTCCTGCCCAAGGCCACCGCTCCCGTTTCGTCCGCCGCTCCTGCGTTTTCCGCTCCCACCCGCCAGGTGCTACCGCCCCCGCCTTCCGCGAGCAAGCGCCCGTTTCCGGCAGCGCCCAGGATGACACCTCGCACGGTGGAACAAGACGCCGCACTGCGAACGCCTCCCCCTTCTCCCCCCGCGCGAACAACCGCGAGCACGCCGCTGGTCGTTGGGGGCCTCGCGACCCTTCTCGTGGTGGGCGGAGTCGGCCTGTTTCTTCTGAGGCCTGCCTCCACGCCGACCGCACCCCCCAGGCAGGCGCCGACGGCCGCGGTCATCGATACGCCTCCGGCGGCGACGCCCGAGCCCACGCAGATGCCTGCCTTTGAACCAACCCTGGCGCCGCCTCCGCCCGTCTCGACCCCGGTGGCGCCGAAGCCCAGCGCCACGGCGACGCCTTTGCCCCGGGTCACACCTTCACCCCGGATTGCGCCGACGCCCCGGGTGACGCCGACGCCCCTGCCCGCGCCGACGGCCCGCCCCGCGGCGCCGACCGCAACCGTCGGCCCGCCCGTGGCCGCGCCCGCGCCTCCCGCTTCTCAGGTTCCGCGGCTGATCGAGGAAGCCCAGGCCGCGGTCATCGCGCGAGATTTCCCGCGGGCGTCTCAGATTCTCGATGAAGCTCTTAGGCTCGATCCTGGAAACGCGGCGGCGGCCGCTCGAAAGACCGAAGTGGAGATCCGGAGGACTTCCCTGGCTCGCAAGTTCAGCTACGGCGCGACCTCGGTGATTGGCGGTAAGGCGGCCAAGGGGCCCACGGGGTTCGATCTGGGCGGGGGAGGTGCGGTCAAGACCGATCTCGCCGCGCAAATCCGCTGCACCACCACACCGACCTCGGTCGAGGTGGGCATGCGGCACTCGGAGCGTTGCTCGATCGTGAACATCGGAACCAAGGCGTTCAGGATCGAGAGCGTCGTGGTCAACGAAGTCCTCGATGGGGCAAAGAGCGCGGGAGCGGGCGTTGCGCCTCGTACCGATATCGCGCCGCAGTCCGACGCGGTGATTGCCGAGCGCATCGGGGTCTGGAACGCCAGGACGCAGTGGTCCATCGAACTGGTGGTCAAGACGACGAAGGGTGAATCGTTCCGGGCCGCGTACTCCTGGCGCTAGCCATTGCCGGGACGGCCCATACGCTGATTTCGATTCTCACCGAGCCACAATGAAGACCACGCCTATCGACGAGACGCATGCGCCCACCCTCAAGTCCTGGGTCGAGAGCGCGAACCTGCCGGCCACCGATTTTCCGATTCAGAATCTACCCTTGGGCGTGTTCCGCACCAGCGCGAGCCAGTCGAACCGCGTAGGAGCGGCCATCGGCGATTCGATCCTGGATCTGCGGGCGTGCCTCGACCGAAGCCTGCTCACGGGCATGCCCACGGGGATCCTGACCGCCTGCGGGGAAGACACCCTGAACGCGCTCATGGCCCGGCCGGACATCGAGCGCCGCGCCCTGCGACATCGTCTGTCCCATCTCCTTCGGCGGGAAACCGCGCAGGTCACGGCCAGGGCGCACGCCGCCGAAGTGCTCGTTCCCCAGCGGGACGCCCGCATGGCCCTGCCCGCCCGCATCGCCGACTACACCGATTTCTACGCCTCCATCGATCACGCGACCAACGTCGGGTCCATGATGCGCCCCGACAATCCGCTCCTCCCCAACTACAAGTGGATTCCCATCGGCTATCACGGGCGATCCTCTTCCATCGTGGTCAGCGGCACGCAGATAAGGCGGCCCAGCGGACAGATCGACCCCACCGCCCCCGCTCAGCCTCCGCACTTCGAGCCCTCGAAACTCCTCGACTACGAACTGGAGATGGGGATCTTCGTCGCGGAGGGCAACGAACTCGGTTCTCCCGTGCCCATCCAGGATGCAGGTTCGAAGATCTTTGGACTGTGCCTGCTGAACGACTGGTCGGCCCGCGATATTCAGAAGTGGGAGTACCAGCCCCTCGGTCCCTTCCTGGCCAAGAACTTCGCCACTTCGATCAGCCCGTGGGTGGTGACGGTGGAAGCCCTGGCTCCGTTCCGCGTCGGGGCGGCTCATCGTCCGGCGGGAGATCCAACACCGCTGCCGCACCTGAAGAGCGCCCACGACCAGGCCCTCGGAGCCTTCGACGTGGCGCTCGAAGTGTCTCTTTCAACCCGCGCGATGCGGTCGCGCGGTCAAGCACCCGTGCGCCTGTCGCGCTCGAACATGGCCTCGCTCTACTGGACGCCCGCGCAGATGATCGCCCATCACACCAGCGGCGGATGCAATCTGAACCCGGGCGATCTTCTCGGGACGGGCACGGTGAGCGGGAAAGAGAGAGACTCGCGGGGCTGCCTCCTCGAGCTGACCATGCGCGGCCGGGATCGAATAGCACTTCCCGATGGCGAGTCCCGGGCGTTTCTGGAGGATGGAGACGAGGTGACCTTCACCGCCTCGTGCCAGCGCGAGGGTTTCGCGCGGATCGGTTTTGGAGAGTGTCGCGGTGCAATCATTGGTTGAGCGTTTTCGGATTCTTCGGTCCGCGTCGCGGACGCCGCGCACGCGGACCCTGGTTTGTCTCGCGCTGGCCGGCCTCAGTGCTACCGGTGCTTTCGCCGCCGAGCGACCGCGGGCCCGTGATCTCGGCATCGCACCCGGCGTCCTTCAGCCCGGCGTCCTCAATGCCATCACCGACGTTGCGGGCGTCCGGGTGGGCCAGGTCACCCTGGTGGAAGGCGACCGGGTTCGCACCGGTGTCACTGCGGTTCTTCCCCACGGCGGCAATCTCTTCCAGGACAAGGTCCCGGGCGCGGTGTTCGTCGGCAACGCCTTCGGGAAACTCGCGGGCTCGACCCAGGTTCAGGAACTCGGCACCATCGAAACGCCGATCGTCCTGTCCAGCACGCTCGCGGTGGGCACAATGATCGACGCGGTCGTGGGCTGGACCCTGGCCCAGCCCGGAAATGCCGAGGTGCGATCGGTGAACGCGCTGGTCGGAGAGACGAACGACGGCGGCCTGAACGACATCCGGTCGCAGCCGGTGCGCCGGGAACATGTGCTCGCGGCCATCCGGGACGCTCGGGAAGGATCGGTGAGCGAAGGCGGGGTGGGAGCGGGGACCGGGACGATCGCGTTCGGATTCAAAGGCGGGATCGGAACGTCGTCGAGAGTGGCGCCGGTGGAGGGTGCTAGCTACGTGGTCGGCGTGCTCGTCCAGTCGAACTTCGGAGGAGTTCTCTCCATTGATGGCGTGCCGGTGGGGAAGGAGCTGGGTCAGAATGCTTTCGCGAGTGTGGGGTCGGGAACGAGGCCGGACACCGCCGACGGCTCCTGCATGATCGTGGTGGCGACCGACGCGCCGCTGTCTCCACGCGACCTGACGCGGCTGGCCGCCCGCGCCGTGTTTGGCCTCGCGCGGACGGGTTCGTCGTACTCGAACGGCAGCGGCGACTTCGCCATCGCGTTTTCTACCGCGAAGGAACTTCGGGTGGCTCACGGTTCAACTGCGATCCTGCCCCGGCCCGTCCTGCCCACCGAGGCGGTGTCGCCCCTTTTCGAGGCCGTCCTCGAGGCCACCGAGGAAGCCGTCTTGAACTCTCTCTTCAAGGCGGAGACGATGACCGGCAACGGGCGCACGGTCCAGGCGATCGACATTACGAAGGTCCGCGAACTGCTGAAGAAGTTCGGCCGTTAGTCTCACCCCGAACCCGAGCCTGGTAGCTGTGGCCCGCGGGGCCGGGCCGCCTTTGTGGGCTTGATGCGTGGCTCATGGCCAGGCTTCGCACGGCCCCAAGGGAAGACGGGCGTGCCCGGGAGCGCCTCCTCCGTCGGCACCGAGTCCGGACGGTCCCTGAGCTTGTCGAAGGGCGGAATCGTTTGCCTGCTGAGTAACCTTGCTGCGACCTATTGTTTCTAAGAGACTTGCGGAGAGGGCAGAAGTTCGAAACCGAGGCGAGCAGCGCGCTTTCGCAGAGCCAGGACCTTGTCCGCCTCAGACCGTGTTTCGAGGTTCTGTAGACCG
>JANODX010000028.1:0-1803 GCA_031412915.1 Vicinamibacteria bacterium
CCAAAGGGAGGCTTCGCGCTCGGGATTGATCCGCCCTTCCTCGGCCGAGGCCCCGAAGAAATACTCGGGATTCCGCCCGATGAACTGATTGAGCGGCGTCGAGTTCAACACCAGCACCGCGGCCGAAGTCGACCCGCGCCGGCCCGATCGCCCCGCCTGCTGCCAGGTGGACGCGACGGTGCCCGGATACGACAGCATCACCGCGACGTCGAGCGACCCGATGTCGATCCCCAGCTCCAGCGCGTTGGTGGAGACCACACCCAGCACCGACCCCTCGCGCAGCCCCCGCTCGATCTCGCGACGCTTCAGCGGCAGATACCCCCCGCGATAGCCGCGGATCACACCCTCCGACCCGGGCTTGCTCTCGAACATGTCCTTGAGATACGTGACCAGCACCTCGGTAGCCAGACGCGAGGGCGCGAAGACGATGGTCTGCAGCCCCTTCTCCAGAAACCGGGAAGCGATATCCCGAGCCGAACCAAGCGCCGACTTCCGAATCCCCAACTGCCGATTCACCACCGGAGGGTTGTAGATCGCGAAATACCGATCACCGCGCGGAGCCCCGCTCTCCTGAATCCACTCGACGGGCTTCCCGGTGAGCGCGGTCGCGAGCTCCGCCGGATTCCTGATGGTCGCCGAAGAGCAAAGAAACTGCGGATCGCTCCCATAGAACCGGCAAAGCCGCCGCAACCGCCGCAAAACGTTGCCCACGTGCGACCCATAGACCCCGCGGTTCATGTGCAGCTCGTCGATCACCACGTACTTCAGGTTCTCGAACAGCTTCACCCACTTCGTGTGATGCGGCAGGATCCCCTTATGCAGCATGTCGGGGTTCGTCACCACGATGTGCGCCTTCGACCGGATGGCCTTCCGAGCATCCTGCGGCGTATCGCCGTCGTAGGTGAAGGTGGCGATGTCCTCGCCCAGGGCCTCGATGGTGGCGTAAAGCTCGGCGAGCTGATCCTGAGCCAGCGCCTTGGTGGGGAAGAGGTACAGCGCCCGCGTGTCGGTGTCCTTGATGATGGCGTCAAGGATGGGCAGGTTGTAGCAGAGCGTCTTCCCCGAGGCCGTGGGCGTCGTCACCACGAAACTCTTCCCGGCTTTGGCCAGGTCATAAGCCGCCCGCTGGTGCGTGTAGAGCTGATCCAGCCCCCGCCCACGCAGATAGTCGGTCAGCTTTGGAGCCAGCTCGGGAGGAAGAGGCGCAAAGCTCCCGGAGGTGGCAGGGTAGTACCGAAGGGCCACGACCACGGGATCGGTGGCGAGCGATTTCTCGATCTCGAGACCCTTGAGGATCCCGATCAGCCCCCCGGCCCCGCCGGCGGGAGTGAGGGCTGCTTCCGATCCCGATCCCGCCCCCGCCCCCGGTGGCGTCATTGCGAGAAGCTCTGCTGACGGAGGCGACGAAGCAATCTCCGAACCGGAGTCCGAACGGTGGCTGAGCTTGTCGAAGCCACCCCCGATGCTCCCCTTTGAGTCATCGTCCGTTCCATCGCCAATGGTCTTCACAGGGAGAGATTCTTCCATAGCGCCATGTTCGTACGGGGGCAGGTCGGTTCAGGTCCCGACGTAGCGGGGAGATTCCCGAGCCCGCCGCCGCCCATCAGGGCTGGGAGAAGCTCGCCCGTACCCGACCCCGCTTCACGACCACGAAGGCCTCGGCCCTGTGTGCCAATATCCGTGAGACACCGCCCGTCGTTTAATTAAGCACCAAGACAGGGCGTAGAAAGACAAGCCGTCCATGGAATCCCAGTCATCCGGAGATGTTTCCAAAGCGTCCGTTGGTTCGAGTCCGTTGCCGTT
>JANODX010000029.1:0-55741 GCA_031412915.1 Vicinamibacteria bacterium
CGAGCACCTGCTCGTGGCCTGGCCCGGCGGTGAAACGAAGTTCGCGCTCGAACCCTTCGCGCGGCATTGCCTGATGGAAGGGGTTGACGAGTTGGGATCTCTCTTGCACCAGGCGCCGGCGATCGCGGCTTATGAGGAGAGGGACTTCGCGGTCGGGGACGGACTGTCGCGCTAGGCCCCGGCTTCCGCCGGGGTGACGTTAGGGAATGGTCGGCGGATAGTTGGGGATGGGTCCCGGGGTGACGTTGGGAATGGTCGGCGGATAGTTGGGGATGGGTCCCGGGGTGACGTTGGGAATGGTCGGCGGATCGTTTGGAGTGGGTCCCGGGGTGGTCGGGTCAAGGTGCGCGGGGTGGTTGGGTCAAGGTGCGCGGGGGCTTGGGCGATGGGGTGGTTCATAATCTCGCCGCTGCATGATGAAACCTGACCGCCGACCTCCCATGACGTTCCGGGACGTTCGCCTTCTCATCGACAAATCGGTGAACGCGTGGGTCGACGACTACGCGCCCAGCATGGGCGCGGCCATCGCGTACTACACGCTCTTCTCCATCGCCCCGCTGTTCATCCTGCTCATCGCCCTCGCCGGCTACGTGTTCGGCGAGGACGCGGCCCAGGGCGAGATCGTCTTCCAGCTGCAGGGCCGCATCGGGCTCGAAGGGGCGGAGGTGGTCCAAAGCCTGATCAAGAGCGTCAGTAAGCCCGTGCAGGGCGCGATCGCGACCCTGGTCTCGGTCTTCACCCTGCTCATCGGCGCCTCCAGCGTCTTCGGAGAGCTGCAGAGCGCGCTCAACCGGATCTGGCGCGTGCCCGATCCCGCCCATCGAAGCGGTCTGTTCAACTTCATCAGGGGCCGGCTGCTGTCCTTCGCCATGGTCTTCGGCCTCGGTCTCCTCCTGCTCGCTTCCCTCGCCTTCGGCACGTTCCTCTCCGCGGTCGGCCAGTGGTCGAACCGCTGGTTCTCCGGCTGGCAGAGCGTTCTTCAGGCCGCGAACTTCGTGGTCTCATTCGCGCTCAACGCCGTCATCTTCGCCATGATCTACAAGATCATGCCGCGCGCCCGCATCGCCTGGCGTGATGTCGCCATCGGGGCCGTGGTCACCGCGCTCCTTCTCGAGACCAGCAAGCTGCTCATCGGTCTCTATCTCGGCCGAACCACGGTGACGTCGGGCTTCGGGGCCGCGGGCTCCCTGGTGCTGTTCCTCATGTGGGTCTATCTCTCCGCCCAGATCTTCCTGCTCGGCGCTGAGTTCACCTGGGTCTATTCGCATCAACGCGGCTCGAGGTCCGAGAGGTTCGAAACCAAGGTGGTGCCTCTCGTCCCCACCCGAATGGGCGACACCACCGCCGAGGCCAAGGCCGAAGTCGTGTTTCGTCCAACCCCGTCGTATCCGCTCACCGAGCGCTACGCGTCCGCCGCGGTGGCGAAGCTCAGGAGCGGGGCCACCGGCGCGGGCCGGTTCCTGAGGCGCAAGCCCCTGGTCAGCCTTGGCATCGTCACCGCGGTGGGTGTTTTCGCCGCTCTCGCTCTGCGAGGAACCGGACGATCCCCGCGGCCCGACGCGGACCGAAATCCCGACTCCCCAGACTGAGGGTCTGTGGGCGCGTTGTGCGGGGGGTTCGCCACAACCGCTCTGGCTGTGAAACGCGGCTGGCTCGACCGATAAAGCGCTGCTCCCTCACCACCCAAGTCCTTTGGGCGCATTCGGTTCGGTGGCGGAAAAGAGCAGGGCCGGATCGCTGTTCGGGGACCATGGCCCGCTCCTTGCTTCAGAACCCGCGGCCATGCAATTCAAAACACCCCTCCGGAATCCGGGAAAACGCGGGGTGGCCCTGGCTCTCTCGTCCGTGCTCGTCTCTCTCGCCGCCGAGGCCGGCGGGTTCTCGACTCAGTTCAGCCTCCCTCATCCGAAGGTCTGCGCGGAATTCAATTGCGTGATCGACGATGCCTCGCGCCAGCACGGAGTAGGGCGCGATCTCATTCGGGCCATCATCCAGACCGAATCCGAGTTCGACCCGCGGGCGGTGTCGTCGCGCGGAGCTTGTGGCCTCATGCAACTGATGCCGGGCACGTTGAGGCGATTTGGCGTGGTCGATTGTTTCGATGGCCGAGAGAACATTCTGGCCGGGACTCGCTATCTCAAGGTTCTGCTCACTCGATACGAAGGAAGCGTCGCCATGTCCATCGCCGCCTACAACGCCGGCGAAGGGGCGGTGGCCCGTCACCGGGGCATCCCACCGTACCGCCAGACCCGAGCCTACGTTCGAAGGGTCCAAGCGCTTCTCCGGAGCGTGGGGGAGGTCCGAACCGGGATGCCCTCCGTCTGAAACCGCGGATCAACGCCAATCGAAGTCCGCGACGATGGGCAGATGGTCGCTCGCGATCTTCGATAGACGGAGCCGGCATCGGTAGGCCCCCAGAAGCGTGAGGGGACCGCGGTAGTAGATCCGGTCGAGGGGTCCGCGGGGGAAGAATGATGGATAGGTGAGAAGGGGGAGGCCCCGCCCGGTCGAAGAGTCGGTGGCCGAACGGAAGCTCATTCCCTGGGTCAGGAAGGGCAGGAGCAGGGACCGCCAGTCGTTGAAGTCTCCGCCCACCAGGCAGGCGGCCGCGGGAGAAAGCACGCTCATCTCACCCGACCTCGCGAGAAGCTCCACCTGTCGCGCGCGCTGCCCGGCGGACAGGCCGAGGTGCAGGTTGAAGACTTCGAGTTTCCGGCCGTGGCCGCCCTCGAGGGCAATGGAGGTGTGCTGGCAGCCGCGGCGTTTCCAGAGGTCGATGGTGAGATCGATGTTGCGCTCGCTGAGGATGGGGTATCGGCTCAGGGTGGCGTTTCCGTAGCGCCCCTTGCGAAGGGTTACGTTGTGACCGACCGCGTGGTAGGGAAAGCCCAGGTCGCTCGCCAGCTCGCGGGCGAGGTCCAGCTCCCGAGACCGCGGTGCGCCCTCATCCACTTCCTGAAGCAGAACGATGTCCGCCTTGTAGTTGTCGATGATGCGGACAATTCGTTCGGGGCGGAAGCGCCGATCGACCCCGATGGCGCGGTGGATGTTGTAGGTGAGGACCCGAAACCTCATGACCAGGGGCTCGTCGTGCGATGGGGATCGTAAGCAGGGGGTGATCTCTTTCGGCGAAGGGCTCGGGCGATGAGAGCCAGGGAGAACCACAGGCAGAGCGCGGCCAGAGGCCAGGCCAGCAGACGAGGCCAGAAGAACCCGACGAAAGCCAGCCCTCCGAGCACCGCTCCGCCCTGGCCCATGAGCCAGCGCTCGGTCGGCTGGTGGATGCGCCTCGCGGTCAGGACCGAGCCGATGGCGTTGCCCAGACGCATCGCCCCGGCGGCCGCCCGGGTTCCACTTCCGCCCGCGCGGGGCGGGCGGGGTACGTTCACTCCCCCGGCGGGACGAACCCGGCGGCGCGCGGCGAACACGATCTCGGTGGACCCCTCGAGGTCGGTCGCGAACATCTTTTCCATGGCCTGGCCGAAGGCCTCGTTCTCCACCACCACATCGAGTTCGCGGTTGCCCATCCAGCTCGACCAATTGAGTTTGGTCGAGCCCACCCGGGCCCAGCGGGCGTCGGCCACCGCGGTCTTGGCGTGGAGCATCGGTCCGTTCCACTCGAACACCCGAACCCCGGCCTGAAGAAGAGACCGATATCCGGCGCGGGCGATTGTCTGCATCAGGGGGATGTCGCTCCCGGGGCCGGGCACCAGCAAGCGGACGTCTACCCCGTCCCGGGCCGCCGCCCCCAGCGCCTGCACGTACATCGAAGTGCCGGCGAAGTAGGCGTCGGTCAGCCAGAGAGTGCGTCGGGCCAGAGAGGCCACCAGAGGATCGAGGCGATACAGACTGGCGCTTCCCGGAGTGGAAGCCACCACGCGGACATCGACGGGGCCCGCGCCCTGGAGCGGTTCGGGGTCGACCATCTCGACCGCGGGCAGGGGCTCGCCGAGGGCGGCCCAGCTGTCCGCAAACGCCATGGCCACCTCCGCAACCGCAGGGCCCCGTATCACCACCCCGGTGTCGCGCCACGCGGCTCGGCCGCGTTCGGGCGTCCCTTCCCACATCTTCCCCACGCACAGGCCGGTGACGAACGCGATCTGACCATCGACCACCAGGCACTTGCGGTGGTCGCGGGTGACCCATCCCAGGGGCTGGTCGAGGCGGGGAGGATTGAAGGAACGCACGCTTACCCCGCCCTCCCGGAGTCGCCGCCAGAAGGAACGGGAGGCGGTCATGTAACAACCGATCCAGTCGTAGACGATGCGCACGGGAACGCCCTCGCGCGCTTTCAGGATGAAGGCGTCGGCGAACCGCGCTCCCACCTCGTCCTCGTGGAGTATGTAGTTCTCGAAGTGCACGAATCGTCGCGCCGATTGAATGGCCTCGAGCCAGGCCGGATAGTTTTCTCTCGCGTCCTGAAGGAGACGAACATCGTTCCCCGGGATGAGCTGGGCTCCCGCCGTCCGCGAGAAAACCTGGTCGGCCAGAGTCCGGGCGACTTCAGAACGGGCGATGCTGGTGTTCACTCGACCACCTGGCTTCTACTCCGGCCGGCCCAGGAGGAACCCCTGGGCGGAATCGCATCCCTCGGTCTTGAGGAAAGCCAGTTGCTCTTCGGTTTCCACACCTTCGGCAATGACTTCGAGGCCGAGATGGTGGGCCATGGAAATGATGGCGGTGACGATTCCGCGCGCCCGGGTTTCGCCGGGCAGATCGGCCACGAACGAACGATCGATCTTGACCGCGTGCAGGGGAAGGCGTCGCAGGTTGCTCAGCGACGAATGCCCGGTCCCGAAATCGTCCATGAGAAGACGGATGCCTCTTTGGTGCAGGGCGTCGAGAATGACGTCGGCGCGTTCGAGATCCTGCATGGCCACGGTCTCGGTGATTTCGAACTCCAGCCGGGAAGCCTCGAGGCCGGAATGACCCAGGGCCCGATCGACGGTTTCCAGCAGGGCGGGGTCGTGGAACTGCCGGCCCGACAGGTTGATGGAAACGCACTCCCCACCCCCCCGCGCCACGGTGGCGGCGCAAGCCACCGAGATCACGTGGTGGCCGATCTCGGAAATCAGGTTCGTTGCCTCCGCCACGCCGATAAAATCGGAGGGCTGAACGATGCCGCGATCCGGGTCACGCCAGCGGATCAGCGCCTCCCGGGATTCCACCTTCGAAGTGCGGAGCCGGACGATGGGCTGATAAGCGAGAAAGAGCTCGCCCGCGCCGAGCGCGCGGCGCAGGCGCACTTCGAGGTTCATGTGCTCGAGAAGTTGAGCGCTCATCGCGGCGGTGTAGAACTGGGTTCGATCGCGGCCGAGTTCCTTCGCGCGGTACATGGCGAGGTCGGCGTTCCGCAGAAGCTGCTCGGCCGTCTCTCCGTCCTGCGGGAAAAGGCCGACCCCGATGCTGGCCGACACGGTCAGTTCGCGTGAGGCTATTTCCACGGGCACCTTGATCGCGAGATGGATCTTCTGGGCCAGGCGAAGGAGGTCGTTGGGATCTTTCAGTCCGTTGACGAGGACGGTGAACTCGTCGCCGCCCAGACGCGCCACCGTGTCCTCCGTCCGCAGGGTGGCGCGCAGGCGTTGGGCGACGGTGCGCAGCAGGGTGTCGCCGGCGGTATGGCCGAGAGAGTCGTTGATGGTCTTGAAGTGGTCGAGGTCCACGAAGAGCACGGCCAGGGTCTCTTCGGTGCGTTGGGCCCGGGTGAGGGCGTTCTCCAGGCGGTCCACGAAGAGTTGACGATTCGGCAGGCCGGTGAGCGCGTCGTGATAAGCGAGATGTTCGATCTGGCGCTCGGCCTTTCGCCGTTCCGAGACGTCGAGACCGGCCGCGAACACCAGTTCGCCCAGGGGATCGGGGGCGGCGTTCCACAGCGTCCAACGCGTCGATCCGTCGCGATGCTTCAAGCGGAGCTCGGTGTCCGAAACGCCGGCTTCCAGGCGCGCGAGCACTTCTCTTTGCGCCGCTTCCTCGTCCACGTCCAGATGTTCCCAGACCTTGGTTCCCACAAACTCTTCCGGGGTGCGACCCAGCATGCGCGTGGAGGCGGGCGATACCCAGCGTATCGAACCCTGGGCGTCGAGCACCACGTGAAGGGTCTGGGAAACCTCGAAGAAACGATCTCTTTCCGCGGTCAGCTTCTGACGCTCGAGCAGACCGCGTTCGAGCTCCACCGTCCGGGCCCGCACTTCCCTCTGGAGCATGACCGACCACACGAACGCCCCCCCGGTCAGCAGAACGAGGGCGAAGACGACGAGGGCGTACTTTCTCAACTGCTCGGCGAAGGAGGCCGGCGGAGCAGAAATAGTGAGCGTGCTCTCGACGATGGCGCTCATGCGGGGAGAGGCGCGGACCTTCTCGATGGCCTCCACCAGTCGGCTCAATTCCGCGCTGCGACCCTTCCTGGCCACGAGGAAATAGGAGGTTGAGGCCACCTCGACCTCCACCAGGTCGCCCAGGCCGAATTGGGCCGCGATATGACGAAGGGCCAGTCCGTTGCCGGCAACCATGGTGGCCTCTCCGGCCATGAGTTTCTGCACCGCCTCGAGCTGGTCGGCGCACAGCCGGAACTTCGGCTGTTTCGTCTCGGGCAATTTCAGGAGGGTCTCGTGAATCAGGCCTCGTTCGAGAAGGGCCACCCGTTCGCCCGCCAGATCGTCCAGCCCTTTCGGGTAGGTCGTTCGCCCGGGCGGGAAAAGGAGCGAGAGGTGCATGTTCCAGATGGGCGAGAGCAGGTCGTAGCGCTCCGCGCGTTCGCCGGAATAGGCAACCGCGGCGAGATCCGCCCGGCCTTCGTCGAGGCTGGCCACCGCCTGCGCCCAGGGGCCGAGCCGGAACTCGACCTCGTAGCCCGCGTCCTGGGCGGCCATGGTGACGAGCTGGATGTTGAAACCCCGGGCCTTGCCCAAGGCGTCCTTGTATTCGAAGGGCGGGAAGTAGGCGTCGCCCGCGTAGATGAGCTTTGGGCGCCCCGGGGCCGCGGGGGCGGCTCCCGTTCCCGATTGGGCCCAGGCGCTCTGGTTCAGGTTCAGGGCCAGCCCGAGGATAAGAAACGAAAGGACGGCTCGCCCACGCGCGCGGTTCGTGAACCGCGAGCCACCCGGGTGCTGCCTGAAGAAGAGACTCATGGGTACTGTCCGCAGGGTGACTCTACTCGCCCCGGTTCGCGACTTGCCCGCGAGGTCCGGGAGCGCCGCGGTCGGCCCTCTTTGACTAACCTCCTCGGATGTCTCGCTCCCCGGTCCTGGTCCTTGGTCTGGTTCTTGTTCCCGCCTTGTTCGTCCCCGCCCAGGACCGGCCCAAACCTCCGATCTTCGGCGCGGGAACGGGTCTGGTGCTCGTCGATTTCGTGGTGACCGGGAAAGGCGACCAGCTGATCGGCGGTCTGGCCGCTTCGGACTTCGTGGTGAAGGAAGACGGCAAGGAACGTCGCATCGTTTCGTTCGTCGCGATTACCGGGGGCGCCCCTGCGGCCGAGGCCGGTCCGGCCGAGGTCGTGGTTGTTCCATTTCCATCCGACCCCGAGGAGCCGGTCGCGAAGCGCCCCGACGCGATCACCGTTCTATTTGTGGATGACGGACAGCTGTCTCCCCAGCAGGCCATCCGCCTGAGACCGGCCCTGAAGAAACTGATCGGCATCATCGCGGAACGAAACGGCGCCCTGGCTCTGATGGCGCCGTGGTCGAAGGTGTCGCTGGCCAACGAGGTCCTTGGCAACCGCGCGGTGTTCGGGGCCGCGGTCGACAAGATCACGGGCCGCCGCACCGACGATCGTTCCTCGTTCCCCGTCTCCGACGCCGAGGCCATCGCGGTGGAGCGCGGCGACGCCTCGATGCTCTCGCGCCTCACCCTGCGCTTCGTGGCGCTGAATCCCGGCATGGATATCAACCAGGCGGAGATGACCGCGCGTGGCCGCGCCACCGAGGTAGCTCGTGACGCGCGCATCCGCCGCGAGGATGCTTACGGAGTGCTTCTGCGATCTCTCGACTGGCTGGTCAAACAGCCCGGGCGGCACAGCGTGGTGATGGTGTCGGGTGGTTTCGCGTACGACACCGATGATTCAAAGCAGCGGGAGGTGGTGACCCGGTCCCTTCGCGCCAACGCCCCCATCCACTTTCTCGACGCGCGCGGGCTCGAGAGCATGGGCCGCTTTCAGGGAGTCGAGTACGGTCCGGCGCTGGACCGCGACGCGGGGGAAACACCTTTCGCCTTTTCCGATGCCGGGGAGGGCTCCGCCAATCTCGCCGAAGACACCGGTGGTCTCACCATTCGCAACACCAACGACCTGGCCAAAGGTCTGACTCGACTGCTCGACATGACCACCACCTACTACCTGATCGGTTATGAGCCGCCCGAGCACAAGAAGGCCGGATTCCGCAAAATCAAGGTGGAGGTTCTGACCAGGGGCCTGAACGTGATTGCCCGCCGCGGCTATTTCGACGAGGCGACCGCCGCTCACTGAGGCCGGGCGATGGCGAAACGCACGCGGACCGGCGGGGGAGAGGACGAAACGTCGGCGCAGACCAGGGTGTCGTTCCCGATACGCCGCACCCTCTGCGGCACGGCCATGTCCCGGGCACGCAGATCCTCGGCGACGCTCCCCTGGGGAAGCACCGAACACACCTCGGCGATGGGGGTGTTGGCCTGCACGCTCAACTCGATGGCCGAAGCGGTGACGGTCTGGCTCACGATGAGCCGCACCGCACCGGCGCGCTGCGGAACTTCGAACGGGAGCACGGTTTCCCCCGCCCGCATGACCACCGAGTAGCCTGCGGAAGAGCGGGAGACCCCGAGCAGACCCTTGACCACCGCGTTGTGGATCGACGCCGCCGAGGCGGCGTAGGTAGCACTCCCCCTGGGCCGGCCATCCTGCCCGTACCACTCGTGAAGGCCCGGTCCGGCGCGGAGGGTGCGGGAGACGATCTGGTCGAGGTGAAGGCGGGCGAGGGCGGAGTGTCCTCGTTCGAACTCCGCTTCGACCAGCGCTCCGCCCCACCAATCCCACCGTCCCCCGTTTTGATACTCGAACGGTTCGCGCATGGCCGGATGCTGGAACACGCCGGCCGAATAGGGAGGGACGAGCACGGTGGAGATGGTCGAGAAGTTCCGGGCCAGCCGCAACCGTTCCGCGGTTTCGAAGATCGAAGCGGCCTGGGCGTTGTCGGCGATCCCGAAAAGAGCGGCGAGCGCGTTCCCGCCCAGCGCGAACCGGTCGTCGTCATCACGGAAGCCGGGGGGAAGCGGGTCAAGAGGGTATCGAATTCGGAAATAGCCCCGTTCTTTCATCCAGAACGCGGCCCGGATCCGGTCCTTGAGCCTGCGGGCGCGAGCGGTCAGCGCGTCCTGACCCGGTTTGGGGCCGTCGAGCGCGGCCAGACAGTCGAGAGCGGCATAGGCCAGCACGTTGGTGTACAGGCCGAGAGTCCGGGGAGTCTTCAGGTCGAAGTAGATGGCCCGCTGATCGGGATACTGCGGGCTTACGTCCCCCCAGTCGGCGGTCAGGCCGCTCCAGACGAGGCCGGTCTTCCCATCCGTGCGTTCGCGGAGGAGGGCGTTCATCGCGGTCGTCAGTTTCGAAACCCGCGCGCTTCGAACGGGACCGTCCGAGGGAATCGCCGGACCCAGAAGCCGCGCGGTTCGACAGTAAGCGAGCGCCGCGCTTGATTCCTGGTCGGACTCGTTGGAGTTCGTGTCAAAGGCGATGCCGTCCCTGGCCCGCGCGCGCGGGGCCCATTCGCGGAACGGGTCCACCGGACCCCTGGCCACCCAGTCCCTCAGACGTCCGCCCTTTTCGGCCTTGGCCAGATGGAGGTCGAGCCAGGAGGTGAGGGTCTCCCTCGGGTAGTAGGCGGCCGCGGCGTCGACGATCCAGGAACTGTCGCGGAGCCAGATCTGCGGGTAGGCATCTCCCGCGCCGAATCCGCTCACCGGGCCATCCGGCCCCTCGAAGGTCTTGTGGTTCTTCGCGAGGGTCTCTCTAACGCGCGCGAAGATCTGCCGGATCCGCGAGAGCGAAGGACTCTCCTCGACTGTCGATTTCTTCGCCGAGGGCCTCACGTTCGTGCAACCCGGGAGAAGCAGGGCTGCGGCCAGGGCCGCGACCGCAAAACGCAGCCGCCGAAACACGCGGACTCCCGCCCCCGCGCGTAGAGGCGCAACCGGATGCGGCAGGCTTCGTCTCATTGCCATTCTGGAAAATGATAGGTGATTGCTTTCCGCGTTCCACCGCGGGGGGTGTGCGACATGTTTGTGGGTGGAGAGCGTCAGTTCGCGCCAGGCGAAGCGGTCCGATAGTAACGAGGCTGTCGGGCGGTCGCTGAGGGAGGTCCGTATTGAAGTACTCGGCGACGTTCGGGGGAAGCCGATCGCATCCGGTCCCTGAGCTCGTCGAAGGGACCGGCGTTGGGGGTGGCTTCGACAAGCTCAGCCACCGGCATCCACCGGGTCTTGCAGGATCGCCCCACAACCATGTCGCACACCCCACCGCGGGTGTGTACATCCTGGAAACCGGGACATCGCCGGAGAAATCTACGACTTCTGTTCGAGCGCGGCCCGGTAAGAGCAATGACCTGTCGTTAGGGTACAGTTCGTGCTGAAGGTGGACGTCGCATAGAAGCTGCGCCCGGTGAGAAACTATGAAGAAACTGATCGTCCTTGCCGCCCTCGTATTGAGCTTGGCACGCCAATCGGATGTCGGCGCTCAATCTGCGTCGCCCCTCAGCCCGACGAGCCAGGAAATCGACGCCGAGATATGGGCGGTCCTGTCGGCGACGGTCGCCGAAGGCGACGCGGTGGGCATGGGCCGCACCTATCACCCCGATGCGGTCCTGGTTAACGGAAGCAAGACCGCTTCCATTGTCGAGACGCTCGTGCGCTGGACTGACCGTATAGCCAAGGCGAAGCGCGAGGGCGGCCGGTCGACCGTGGTTTTTCGTTTCGCCAGACGGCAGGACAACGCCTCGACCGCCTTCGAGTCGGGCATCTTCAAGCTCACCGATTTCGACCGCGCAGGCGCGGCTACCGTGGCGTTCATTCCCTTCGAGTTCCTGCTGGTGAAGAAGGACGGAAAGTGGCGCATCCTGATGGAGCGACAATTGGCCGCAGTCGACGAAGGGGCCTGGAGCAAGCTTTCGCCCTGAACCGGGTTGAGCCGCTTCCTTCCGCACACCCTGATCCCGAAGGCGTACCCATCCGCGCCGTACCGGTAGGCTGACGAGCATGGGCACAGCGAACAAGGTCGAAACGCGGACATTGGTCCTTGTTCTTGCTATCAACGCGGTCATGTTCGTCGTCGAGCTGGCGGCCGGGTGGGTCGCGCAGTCGGCGGGGCTCATCGCTGACTCTCTGGACATGCTGGCCGATGCCGGGGTTTACACCGTCGCCCTGCTCGCCGTGGGTTCCACCACGCGGCGCAAGACGCACGCTGCTGCGGTGAGCGGTGTCATCCAGCTGGCTCTGGCGGTGGGCCTTGCCTTCGAGATTGCGCGCCGCGCGGTGAGCGGCAGTGCGCCCATGTCCCTGCTGATGATTCTGATCTCGGCTCTGGCCCTCACCGCCAACTCCGCCTGCGTCGTCCTCCTCCGCAAACACCGCCACGGCGAGATTCACATGCGCGCGAGCTGGATCTTTTCCACCACCGATGTCCAGGTCAACGTCGGCGTTATGGCCGCTGGCCTGGTGGTCATGATCACCGGCTCGGCCTGGCCCGACCTCGTCATCGGCGCTGCCGTGTGCGGCCTGGTGGTTCGCGGTGGAGTCCGCATCCTGAAACAGGCGAAGGCCTCCTACGCCGAGGATCGGTCGGCCGGGTCGGCCTGACCCAGGTTGGCCGACGCCTCGCCGGCCCGGCAGAGTCTGTGACCGTGCCCTCGCCCGTGCTCCGGTTTGGACGCTAATCCCGCGCGGACAGGAACTCCATGAATCGCTTGAAGAGCTGAGTCTGATACCGCATCCGGTTCCAGGCCAGGGCGATCGTGCGGGAAGGCTTGTCTCCCGCGAGCGATCGGTACTCGCGGCCTTCGTCTCGCCCCTTCGGCACCGCCATGGCGGGAATCAAGGAGACGCCTTGACCCAGTCGAACCAGCTCGAGCACGGTCAGAAGCTGATGACTCCTGGCCGTCACCAGGGGCGAGGCCGCGTGCCGGGCGCAGAAGCTCATGGTGGTCCCGGTCAGGCAGTGGGCCTCGTTCAAGACCACGAAGGGTTCCGAGACGAGATCCTTCAGACTCACCTTCTTTTTCCTGGTCAGAGGGTGATCGCTCGGCAGCACCGCGAGCAATTCCTCGGTGAACAGGGTCTTCGTATGAACGTGCTCGGCCCGAATGGGGAGGGCGAGAATCGCGAGGTCGATGTCGCCCTCGGCCAGCAGCCGCAGGATGTTCCCGGTGGTCTCTTCGACGATTTCGACTCTAGCCTTCGGGCAGTCCTCGGCGAAGCGAGTGAGGAGGCGGGGCAGGAAGTAGGGGGCGATGGTTGGGATCACGGCGAGGATGATGCGGCCCGAGCCCCGATCATCGGCCACCCGGGTGCGCGCGTCTTCCGTGAGGCTGAGAATCTGGTCGGAGTAGCGCTTGAACCTCTTTCCCGCGTCGGTGAGGCGAACGCCGCGACCGAGGCGTTCGAAGAGAGGTTGGCCGAGTTCTCTCTCGAGCTTGGCGATCTGCTGGCTGAGTGAAGGCTGCGATACATGGCACCCTTCCGCGGCACGCGTCACGTTGCCAAGATCGGCAACTTTGGAAAAGTAACGAAGCTGGTGCATCTCCACGGGGTTTGGATTCCCTCCCTCTTGAGAAATAGGCAACGCCTATGAGAGTTAGAATAACTAAGTCTTGGACCTATTTCTCTCAACTGCCTAAGGTCCAGCTGCCGTCCCCCTATTCCCTCACGAAAGAACATGAATAAACCCATGCTGAAGCAAGTTCTCACCCTGGCGATTGCGAGTCTTTTGGCGAGCCCGGTCTACGCCCAGGCGAAAGCCAAAGAAGGCGGCGCCCCTTCAAAGACTTCCGCGGATCTGCAGACGATGTCGAATCAGTTCTGGTGGCCTGAAAGACTCGATCTGGCCCCTCTTCGTCAACACGCCGCCGCTTCCAGTCCCATGGACAGCAAGTTCAACTACTCCCAGGAGTTCAAGAAACTCGATATCAAAGTCGTGAAGTCCGACATCGAGAAGTTGATGAAGACATCCCAGGACTGGTGGCCGGCTGACTGGGGGAACTATGGCCCATTCTTCATTCGCATGGCCTGGCACAGCGCCGGCACCTACCGTGTCGCGGACGGGCGTGGCGGCGCCGGGGGCGGTCAGCAGCGCTTCGAGCCTCTGAACAGCTGGCCGGACAACGCCAACCTCGACAAGGCGAGGCGGTTGCTTTGGCCGATCAAGCAGAAGTACGGAAGCCGCCTGTCCTGGGCCGACCTGATGGTCCTGACCGGCAACGTCGCCCTGGAGTCGATGGGCTTCAAGACCTTCGGCTTCGCGGGCGGCCGTACCGATGACTGGGAAGCCGACCTCGTTTATTGGGGGGCGGAGAAGAAGTTCCTGGCGGACGAGCGATACAAGGGCGACCGAAAGCTCGACAACCCGCTGGCCGCGGTTCAGATGGGCCTCATCTACGTGAATCCGGAGGGCCCCAACGGCAATCCCGATCCCCTGGCCTCCGCGAAGGACATCCGCGAGACGTTCAGCCGAATGGCCATGAACGACGAAGAGACGGTCGCTCTCATCGCGGGCGGACACACCTTTGGCAAGGCTCACGGACAAGGAGACCCCTCCAAGTGTGTTGGCGCCGAGCCGGCGGCGGCGGGCCTCGAGCAGCAGGGCTTCGGCTGGAAGAACGAGTGCGGCAAGGGCAATGGCGTCGACACGATCACCAGCGGTCTGGAAGGTGCCTGGACCTCGAAGCCGACTCAGTGGACCACTCAGTATCTGAAGAACCTCTTCGCCTTCGAATGGGTGAAGTCGAAAAGCCCGGCAGGGGCGACGCAGTGGGTTCCAGAAGGTGGCGCGGGCGACAACCTGGTTCCCGACGCTCATGAGGCGGGCAAGCGCAACTCGCTCATCATGCTGACCGCGGACCTGGCGCTCAAGTTCGATCCGAGCTATCAGAGGATCGCCCGGCGCTTCCTGGAGACTCCGGAGGAGTTCGAGATGGCATTTGCCAAGGCCTGGTTCAAGCTGACTCATCGCGACATGGGCCCGCGCACACGCTACGTGGGAACGGAAGCTCCGGCCGAGGCCCTGATCTGGCAGGACGTCGTTCCCGCGGTGAATCACAAGCTGATCGAAGCCAGCGACATCGCCGGTCTCAAGAGCAAGATCCTCCAATCCGGTTTGACCCCGTCGGAACTGGTTCGAACCACGTGGGCCTCGGCGTCCTCCTTCCGCGGGACCGATCTGCGCGGTGGGGCCAACGGCGCGCGCGTCCGCCTTGCCCCCCAGAAGGACTGGCCGGTGAACAACCCGGTCGAACTGGCTCAGACGCTCAAGCGTCTGGAGGCGATTCAAAAGGAATTCAACCAGGCGAGCACGAATGGAAAGAAAGTGTCGCTTGCGGATGTGATCGTGCTGGGCGGTGTCGCCGGGGTCGAACAGGCGGCCAAGGCCGCTGGTTACACGGTGACCGTGCCGTTCGCGCCGGGCCGCATGGATGCGTCCCAGGAGCAGACGGACGCCAGCACCTTCGCCATGCTCGAGCCGAAGGCCGATGCGTTCCGCAACTACTACGGGGAAGGCAACTACATGTCGCCCGCGGAGATGCTGGTCGATCGGGCCAATATGCTGACCTTGACCGTCCCCGAGATGACCGTCCTGCTTGGCGGCCTGCGCGTTCTGGACGCAAACGCGGGGCAATCCAGGCATGGTGTCTTCACCAGCAAACCGGGAACATTGAGCAACGACTTCTTCGTCAACCTGCTCGACATGTCCACGAAGTGGCAGAAGTCAGCCAGGTCCGAGGGAGTCTACGAGGGGCTTGACCGGAAGACGGGTGCGGTCAAATGGACGGCGACCCCGGTCGACCTGCTTTTCGGATCTCACTCCGAACTTCGGGCCATCGCGGAGGTGTACGCGGCCGAGGATGGAAAACAGAAGATGGTGAACGACTTTGCCAATGTCTGGAACAAGGTGACGACCCTCGACCGCTTCGACCTTAAGTGACCGCGTGAAGAGGTGAACGTGCCTCGAAAGAGCCTTGTAGCTGTGATGGTTACAAGGCTCTTTTTGCTCGGGGATTCGAAGATCTTGTCCCCTTTCTACCTTTGATGTACATTTCTTCGATCTGGGCTCGGACCGGGCCCGGGCAAATCCAGGAGGAGACCCTTATGGCGAATCGAATGAGTGCATCGAATGTAGCGATCGGCGTCGCTTTGACCCTGACCCTGTCGTCGACCCGGGCTGCCGCCCAGACCCAGCCCAAGGAGGGCCTGAAGTGGGCTGACGCCGGCATCCCCGGTGTCAGCACGGCGGTCGTGCAGGGCGACATGGCGAAAGGGCCCAGCCATTTCTACCTGAGGTACCCGGCCGGGTTCGTTTCGCCTGTTCACCACCACTCGCCCGACCACTACGCCACCACGGTTTCGGGGAGCCTTTCCCTGACCATGGATGGCAAGGAGCAACGCCTTTCCCCGGGCTCCTACTTCTCCTTCACCGGTAAGGCCCCCCACGTGGCCCGTTGCGCGGGTCCCGAGGCCTGCGTGATGTTCATCGACGCTCGTGGCGCCTGGGACGTTGTGGTCGAGCAGAAGCCGCCGGCCAAGCCGTAGCCCGGGCGTCTCGCTACGACGGACACTAGTCCCCGAACGAGACGCCCAGGCCTCTCGCCGAGACCAGAACATCCGAGTCCAGCGGGACCCTCTTCGTCCGGCCGCCGCCCACCGCGTCCTTGAGCGCCACCCTTTCTATGGTGGGCGGCTTGAGCGCCACCATGGTTTCGAAATCGCCGTCCTTCACCGCGCGTACCGCAGCCGCGCCGAAGCGGGTCCCGAGGAGGCGGTCGAAGGTGGTGGGGGGGCCGCCGCGCTGGAGGTGCCCCAGCACGAGGCTGCGTGTCTCCTTGCCCGTTCTCTTCGCGATCTCCTCGGCCACCCACTGACCCACCCCGCCCAACCGCGGAGCTTCGCCCTTGTCCACCGAGCGAAGATGCAGTTGGCCGCCTCTGCTCCGGGCCCCCTCGGCCACCACCACGATGGAGAAGTAACCCCCGCGGTGCCCCTTCTCTCTCTCGTGGATCTTCTCGCAGACCTTGTCCAGGTCGAAGGGGATCTCGGGAATCAGGATGACGTCGGCCCCTCCGGCGACTCCGGAATTCAAGGCGATGAAACCCGCGTTGCGGCCCATCAGCTCGACCACCATCACGCGACCGTGGGCCTGGGCCGTGGGATGGAGCTTGTCGATGGCGTCGGTGGCGGTGGAGACCGCGGTGTCGAAGCCAAACGTGACCGAGGTGTGCTCGATGTCATTGTCGATGGTCTTGGGCACGCCCACCACCGGAATACCTTTCCCGGACAGACGAAGAGCGATGCCGAGCGTCCCGTCTCCGCCGATGGCGATGAGAGCGTTGAAACCCATCTCCTTGAAATGCCGTACCACCTCGGCCGAGCGATCCGCGTCGGCGGCATTCGTCCGTGCGTCCGCGCGTCGCTCCACCCGAAACGGGCTCGCGCGGTTGGAGGTTCCGAGGATGGTGCCTCCGAGGTGGAGGATTCCGCGCACGTCGCGGGTGTGAAGCTGATGGGCTCGCTTGGTGAGCAGACCCTCGAACCCGTTCTCGACGCCGAAGACTTCCCAGCCGAGGGCGAAGGCCGAGCGGGCGGCCGCGCGAATGACCGCGTTCAGGCCGGGACAGTCGCCGCCTCCGGTGAGGATGGCGAGGCGGAACGGTTTCTTGGATCGAGAGGCCTTGGAGGTCATCGGTTTCGTCTTTCCTGGAGGGGGAGGTTGATTGTACTTAAGCGTGCGCCGGCGGGCCGCTCTAAGCTTCGCCCCCGGTCCCCAAGGCCCTTCATGACCCTCAACCAATCGCGCCTTGTCCGCCTCAACGACCAGCCCATCGTCAAAGGGGGCGAGTTGGTCCTGTACTGGATGCAGATGCAGCGACGCTTCTTCCACAATCACTCGCTCGACTACGCGATCAAGTGCGCGAACGAACTGGGGAAGCCTCTGGTCGTCTATGAAGGGCTGCGCCTCGACTACCCGTGGGCGAGCGCGCGGTTTCATCGATTCATCCTCGAGGGCATGAAAGACAATGCCGCGGCGGCGAAGAAGCTCGGTTTCACCTACTGGCCTTTCGTGGAGACCCCGGGGAATCCGGCCCGCGGACTCCTCTCGCGGATGGCGGCCCGCGCCGCCCTGGTGGTCACGGACGACTTCCCCTGCTTCATCATTCCCGCTCAGAGCGCCGCCCTCGCCTCGTGGGTGGACCGCGCGGTCATCGCGGTGGACTCGAACTCGGTGGTGCCTCTGCGCCTCCTGGGCGCCGCCCCCTATGCGGCCGCGCACCTGCGGCCCAGAATTCACAAACAGTTCGCGGAGGCCTTTGCGCGGCGAAGCGCTTCGAAGCCGAAGCCCGCCTCCGCCGATGGATCGAAGATCAGCCCAGGTTTCGAACTCGCGACGCTCGACGATCCGGCGCGGCTCATAGCCCAGCTGCCCATAGATCAGAACGTCGCGGCGGTGAGCGACAAGGTGGGAGGAACCAGGGCCGCGCGTGCGCGCCTGAAGGCGTTCATCAGGAACGGTCTGCCCATCTACGCCGAATTGCGCTCTGATCCAGCACCGCCGTCCGCCTTTCACGGTTCGGGGCTCTCTCCCTATCTTCACTTCGGTCACATCGGCATAGAGGAGATCGTTATGTCGACCCTCGAAGCCACGGGCGGCTACGTCCCGGTCCGGCTTCATCTCGAGAAGGCCGGCAAGCGCGAAGGATTCTTCGGCGCAGATCCGAATGCCAACGCCTTCCTCGACGAAGCGCTCACCTGGCGGGACGTGGGTTACGTGTGGCACGTCCATCGCCGCGAGGATACGAAGTCGCTTCAGACCGCCCTTCCCAAGTGGGCCTATGCGACGCTGCACATGCACGCGGGTGACAAACGCGAGTTCGTCTACGACCTCGCCCAGTGGGAGAGTGCGACCACCCACGATCCTCTCTGGAACGCGGCGCAACGCGAACTGGTGGTGACCGGCGGCATTCACAACTACCTGCGCATGCTCTGGGGCAAGAAGGTCATCGAGTGGTCGCGCACGCCCGAAGAGGCGTACCAGACCCTGGTTCATCTCAACAACAAGTACGCGCTGGACGGCCGGAATCCGAATTCCTATACCGGGATTCTCTGGTGCTTCGGTTTGTTCGATCGGCCCTGGGCGCCGCAGAGGAACGTCCTCGGCCAGATCCGCTACATGTCGTCCGCCAACACCGCGAAGAAATTCAAGCTCGGCCCGTACCTCGACTGGGTGGCGACACTTGGGGCTCCGGGCGGGATGTCGAGGTCGGGAGCCTGAGCCGATCCCTTCGAGCAGGATCAAAAGGGATGAACGACACCCGCCGGGACGCCGCTCCGGCGTGTCTCTTTCTCCTTCTCCTCGTCGCCCCCTTCGAACCGCGTTTCACGGTTCCCCTCGGACTCTTCCGACTGTCGCTTTTGGAGGCGGTGGCCCTGCCGTGCTTCGCCCTTCTGGCTTTCGGTTCGCAAGGGCAGGGTTTTCGGAGCCTGCGCTCGCCCTCCCTCGTCGCCCTCGGCCTGATGGTGACGGCAAGTCTGCTTTCGGCGAGCCTCGCCGCCACCGATCCCGGTCGCGCTCTGAAATTCGCTCTCCGTCTCGGTGCTATGGCCACGTTCGCCGCCCTGGTCGCGCGGCGGGAAGAGCGTGACTTGAAGTGGGGTTTCCGGGCCATCGCCCTGTCCGGCTCGGGCGCTGCCCTCCTCGCTCTGCTGGAAGGACGAGGCGTTCGGTCCCTCGACGCGTTCCTCGGGGTGTTCCGCGAGATTCCTTTCAACGTCGCCGGGGTGCGGCGAGCCTCCGCCGGTTCGGAGTATCCAAATCCCGGCGCCGGGATGATCCTCTACGCCCTGCTGTCGGGGGTGACCCTCCTGCGCGCCCGACCCTGGATGCGCGCGCTTTTCGTTCTCCTCGTCACCTTCGGACTCGCCTTCACCTACTCCCGCGGGGCCTGGCTTGCGGGGGCCGGGGGTCTCGTCGCGGCGGCCTGGTTCGAGCGGGGTCGCGCGCGTCTTGCGCCCTTGATCGTGTACCTCGGGGTCCTCGGCCTCTTCGTGGGACACGAGGAGACCTCCCGGATCCGGCTCGGCGGGGAGAACGCCAACGATTTCTACGCTGCCGTTTACGAGGCGCCCCTGAGGATCGTCCTGGATCCGAGCGCGCGGACGCTGGTCCCCGTGACTGTTCGCAACGTGGGTCGAAAGCCCTGGCGGACGTCCGATGAGATTCACCTTTCGTATCATCTGTATCAGGATCCCCGATGGCCTCTCGTGGACGGGCCGCGCACGGACCTCCCTCGCGACGTCCTCCAAGGAGAGGCCGTTTCGATCGAAGCGATTCTGAGGGCTCCCTTGAAGCCCGGCGAGTACCTGCTGTTGTGGGATCTCGTGCACGAACACACGACCTGGTTCTCGGGGCAAGGAGTGAGGCCGGGCGTCGCCCGCCTGATCGTCGGCGCCGGTTCCGAGTCGGTCCCCGCGGCCTCCGAGGACGAGGCCCTGAAGGCCATTTCGGACACGCTCGCCTGGCGGCCTTCCCGTCTGGATCTTTGGAGGATCGCCGTCCGCATGTGGGCGGAGAATCCTTTTCTCGGCGTCGGCCCGGACAACTATCGGTGGACGTACGGCACGATGGTGGGGAAAACGACCTTCGACACCCGCGTTTTCGCCAACAACATGTTCCTCGAATTCGCGGCCACCCTGGGCACGTTCGGTCTCAGCGCCTTCATGGCCGCACTTGTCCTCGCCCTTCGCGCGGGCGTGCTCGCCGCGCCCCGGTCGCCCCCGGCGCTCATCGCGCTCTCCATCCTGGTCGCCATGACGGTCCATGGCCTGACGGACTATCTCCTCGCCTTCACCGGCCACTATCTGGTGTTTGGTTTCGTCGTCGGCGCTTTGTGCCGGGTCGCGCCGGATCCCGAACTCCGGTAAGGCGCGAGGTCGCGAGTTACGGAGGCAGGACCCTAGTTCGGCAATTGCTCCCGGGTGAGATTGCGGTGGCCGGTCGACGTGACCACGACGTTGTCCTCGACCCGAATGCCCCCTCGGGGCGCCAGGGTGTCGATGAGCGGCCAGTTGAAGTCGGCGGAGAAAGCACCCGCGCGGTGCGGCTCAAGCAGCATCTGCACGAAGTAGATGCCCGGCTCGATGGTGAAGATCTGGCCGACTTCCATCACCCGCGTGTTCCGCAGGTACGGGTGCGCCTCGGGCGGGGGGAGGACCCCGCCTTCCCGCGACTTCTGATGACCGCCGATGTCGTGGACCTGAATTCCGAGATGGTGGCCGATGCCGTGGGGGAAGAAGACCGAGGTGTGGCGCCTCTCGATCGCGGCGTCGATCGAGCATTTCAGGACGCCGTGCTCGATCAGGGCGGCCCCGATCTTAAGGTGCGCGGCCAGGTGAATGCCGACGTAGGAATCGCCCGGCTTCACCATCGCGCACAGTTCCAGTTGAAGCTTGTTCAGCGCATCGGCCAGGGCCTTGAACAACGGGTCGCATGACGGGGTCACCGAGGTTCGCGTGATGTCGCAGCCGTATCCCAGGTCCGAAGCTCCAGCGTCGAGCAGGAGGACCTGGCCCGAACCGGCGGCTCTCTTTGCGTGATAGTGGAGGATGGCCGCCTTCTCATCCAGGCAGACGATTGTAGGGTAGGGAAGCGCATCGTCGGCGCATCCCGCTCCTCGAACAAACGCGTGATGAATCGCGAGCTCGCTCTCACCGGCGAGGAAGGCCTCGCGGGCCGCGTGGTGACCCCGAGCACCCGCGGTGGTGGCGCGGCTCAGACACTCGATTTCGTAGGCCGTCTTGATCGCGCGATCCCAATCGAGCCGCTTCAGGAGCGGTTCCGGGTTCAGGGCGAAGCCGGCGGATCTAGCACGGGCTTCGTCTTCTCCCACAAACGCCGCGCGGCCGAGCGATCCGATCTTCTTGAACACCCCTTCGGCGCTGTCCGCCTCGTCGAGATCGAACTCGCCGGTCCAGAAGGCTTTGGCGAAAGGAGCTCGCTCGTACCAGTAGTCCTTCGGAGCCCAGCGGATGAGACGCGGCTTCGCCCCCGGTTTCACGACGATCGCGTGGTGGGGTCCTTTAAGAGGCGAGAAACGCGCGAAATGCGGGTTAGGCCGGAACGGCGGCTCCATGTCGTCCGCGTAGTAGACCATCTGCGAGCCCGCGCCGAGGACGAGGGCATCGAAGTTCGTCTCGGAAAGCGTTTTCGCGGCGGTGGCCGTCATCTTCGCGATGTGTTCGCGGAACAGCGGGGAGAGATCCATGGCTGCGAACCCTAGAAGGGGAGAGGCGGCTCCGTCAAACGGCGCTCCTGCCGGGCTACGCCTTGCCGGCGAGGGGGATCATCCGTGAGCGTCGCAAGACGCGGTCCCGAGTCAGGAGAGGCGTCTTGTGGACGACGCTCTTCGGGCTATCGCGGACTCACGTGTTCGTATTCGGCCGCGGTGTTCACATTGATGAAGTCTGCCGCGCGGGCGTCGACGGCCTGCATGGTCAGCCCTTCGAGAGCCGAAGTCAGCTTCAGCCGGCCCGCGAGAAGTGCGCGCTTGACGCAGACGAGGACCGGTTCCGTTCGAAAGGCGGTGCACAAAGGCTCGAGGCCGCGGTCGGTTCGCGCCATGACCACATCAGAGTTGTCGAGTTTGGCCACGAGGCTGGTCAGGAACGGCGGTTCGACCAGCGGGAGGTCGACCGCCAGCCAGAAGATCCGTTCCCGTCCGTCGATGGATGCCGAGAGCAAGGCCCCGTACAAACCTCCCAGGGGACCCACGCCACAAACCGGATCTTCGATGACGGGAACACCGAACTCCTCGTAGCGCCGCGTGGGGCCGCACAGCACCACAATGTCACGCGTAACCTCGCGCGCGAGGGCGATTGCATGTTCGATCAGGGTGGACTCGCCGAAGGGAAGACGCGCCTTGTCCCGGCCCATCCGTGAACTCTGCCCGCCCGCGACCACAAACCCGCGGATGGTCCCCCTGGGCCGGGGATATGCGGCAGGAGACTCGGTCATTGGTCCTAGTCTAGAGGGCGCGCCCGACCTCGAACCGGTACGATTCGGCCATGGCCTCCGCGAAGGTTCGAGAGAAGGCGGTGGCGAAGACGACCGCGGGTCCGGGGGGGCCATCTCGGAGTGGAATGATCCCAAGGCCGTCGATCGACTGGTTGCGAAGATGAAGCACCCGTTCCAGATAGCGCGGTAGTCCCGCGCTAAACGCCATCGACCGCGCAGTTCAGGCCGCCGAAGCGCCGGCCGGGTGAGGGGAGGAGGAGGGAGCCTCCTCGGCCCGGAGTTCTTCGCCAAGGGCGTCCGAAGGCGAAGGGACCGTTCCCACCGGCGACAGGATAGCCTCCAGCAGAGGACGCGCTTGGGTGAGCTGCTTGAGGTGAATCACCGAGCCCCACAGCCGCTCGAACTTCTTCCAGCCTGCGCTGTAGGAGAAGTGCTTCAGCATGTGTTTCGGCGAATCGTGCGCGATCGCGGCCCGAGCGATGGAACTCCAGCGATAGAACTGCCGGTAGGACCACTCGTAGCCTGTCTTCAACTCCTCGGGGGAGAGCCGGGCCGGCCCATAGACCACGTGGCGCGTGTCGTACAGATCCCAGTTTCGCGTGGCGATCCGATTCCGACCCGCCATTTCCGCGAAGAGCTGCGTGCCCGGGTAGGGCGTGAGGATGTGGAACGTCGCGGTGGTGATGCCGTTCTCGATGGCCCAGTCCACGGTTCGGGGGAAGACATCGCGGTCGTCGCCGTCGAAGCCGAACACGAAGCTGCCGTTGATCATGATTCCAAGATCGTCGAGGCGCCGGACGACCTCGCGGTAGTCGCGGCCCAGATTCTGCCGCTTTCGCGCTCCCGCGAGACTGGCCTCCGAAAGCGTTTCGAAACCGACGAACAGGCTGCGAAGGCCGGCGGCCGCGGCCTCTTCGATGGTCCGGCCGCGCAGGATCGAGTCCACCGTCGCCGCACCCTGGAACACTCGCCCCATTCCCCCCATGCCGCGGAAGAGTTCGCTCGCGAACCGGGGATTTCCGAACAGATGATCGTCCAGGAAGTAGAGATGTCTCCCCGGCAGGCGGGAGATTTCGGCGAGCGCCTCGTCGACGTGCTGCGTGTAGTACGAACGACCTCCTTCGAAGAACGCGTCCTTGTAACAGAAGGTGCAGTGGTGCGGGCATCCTCGGGAGACCACGATGGAGTTCGGAACCAGGTACAGGCTCCGCTGGATCAGATCTCGCCTTATGGGCGGCATGCGTTCGATCGTTCGGATCGTCGACTCGTATCGTTTCAAGGGCCGTCCTGACGACAGGTCCTTCAGGAATTTCGGGAACGTGTCCTCTCCCGGGCCGAGGAATATCGTGTCGGCATGGGGCGCCGCCTCGTCCGGCCGTGAGGTCACATGAAGTCCGCCCAGGATCACGTAGGCCCCGCGGGCGCGATAGTGATCGGCGATCCGATACGCGCGATAGGCGTTGGTGATGTACACCTGAATCACTACCAGATCGGGACGGTCTTCAAGGTCGAGCCTCTCGACGTGCTCGTCCTGGATGCGGATATCGAGATCCGGATCGAGGTACGCAGCGAGGGTGGCGAGACCCAGGGGGGGAAAGAGCGAGTACTTGATCGGCCGCCAGTAAGGACTCGTCGCCTCGGTGAGCGCGGGCAGGATCAGTTTCACACGCTTGATGGACGACAGCCTGATGTTCAGAAGAGCCTCCTCTTCGATGCCGATGTGTCCCTTCCCCCTGGAGTCGTTGGCGCACGGCCACACCGACTGGGGCGCTACGGACACAGATGGCGCGAGGCGCCACCGCCCCTGGAGGCGGTGACGGCCGCCATGTTCAACTGAGCAAACTCTGTGCCCGCATCGGATCTCGGGCCCGGGTGCGCGACCGAGCCTTCCGCCGTGCCGCCGCCCCCGCGACTCAGTCGCGGCGCTTGAAGCTCCAGGTCACGTCGAACTCGGCGGCGACATCGCCCGCCTCGTTCCGGCCCACGGAGCGGGCCACGAACACCGCGGGCTCCCCGGTCTGCGCCGCTCGTTCGATGGTGTCCGCCATCTCGCCGATATCGCGGAAAGTGAACTGGGAGGCGCCGGCGATCTTCTTCATGAATCGCGCGTCGACTCCGGTCACCAGCATCGACATCTTCGCGTCGCGTCCCCGCACCAGGACCAGGGCGGGGGCGCCCGTCGACATTTCCGCGGCCATGGATTGAGCGGCGAAATAAGTGGACCGGAACGGGTTCTGGGTCCGCCAACCTCCGGGCAGAATGACCGTGCATCCGCTTTCGTCGAGCGACCGAAGGCGCAAGCCCGCAAACGCGGCAAGCGGGAGTTCCTTCCACAGGTAGAGCTTGAAACCCAGGGCAGAGAGGACGCGATGCCGGACCTCGTCCGCTCGCTCGTTGAAAAGCGCGTTCGCCATGAAGCTCGGATGCTAACCCGCCCGGGCCACCGTCTTCCGCCTCCTCGGCTCCGCCCTTCCGCCGCCCCCGTATCATTCGAAAGTGGCCATGCTCGGAACCGTGATCTCGCACTACCAGGTCATCAAGCGCCTTGGCGAAGGCGGCATGGGCGAAGTGTTTCTGGCCGAAGATCTCAAGCTGCGCCGTCTGGTGGCCCTGAAGATGCTTCGCTCGGATGCGGTCAGCAATCCCGAGGCCCGCGCCCGCCTCTTTCAGGAGGCCCGCGCGGCTTCGGTTCTGAACCATCCCAACGTGGCGGTTATCTACGAAGTCGACGAGGCGGAAACCGATCAGGGTCTTCAGGCCCTGATCGCACTCGAATTCGTGGCCGGCGAATCCATCCTGGAGCACGTCCGGCGAACCAGGCCGGGGCTCGACGGCATCCTGGACCTGTTCCAGCAGATCACCGATGGTCTGGGGGCCGCGCATCGCCGCGGCATCGTCCACCGCGACGTCAAACCCTCGAATGTCATGGTCAACATCGAGGGCCGGGTCAAGGTCCTCGACTTCGGTCTGGCCAAGATGGAGGCCTGGAGCGTGGACGCGGCCGGGCTCACCTGGACCCGCGACCCCTTGAACGCGTCCAACGACCGGCGGGTGATCGGGACCGTTGCCTACATGGCTCCGGAGCAGGCCCTCGGTCAAGACGTGGATGCCCGCGCCGACATCTTCTCGCTCGGGGTCTTGCTTTACGAATTGCTGGCGGGACGGCAGCCTTTCACCGGCGGGACCGCGGTCGCCGTCTTTGACGCCATCCTGCATCAAGAGGCGCCGTCTCTGCCGGGCGAGGCCCTGGACGGCCGGCTCCGCGCGATGGATCTGGTGGTCCGCCGGATGCTGGCAAAGGACCGGTCGCAGCGTTACTCCAGTCTCGAGGAGGTGAGTGCGGCGATTCAGGCGGTCCGGATCGGAGGGGTGCTTCCGCCCTTGCCTCCGCTTCCCGCATCGGGCCCGCCCACGCTTGCCGTCCTGTGCTTCCGCAACATCACCCTGAACAGCGAAGACGCCTGGCTCGGGACCGGCATCACGGAAACGGTGACCGCAGAGTTGCGAGGCTCGGCCCGGGTTCTGGTACTCGCGCGCGACACCGTGCAGGAAGCGCTTCGACGGCTTGGTCTTGGCGAAGACGCGATCGACGAGCAGGCCGCTCTTCGGGTGGGCCGCGAACTCGGAGCCCGCCTGGTGGTGGCCGGAGCCTTTCAACGTTCGGGGGACGCGGTCCGCGTCACCGCGGTGGTACTCGATGTGGCGAGCGGAGAGAATCAGGCGACCGCGAAGGAGGACGGGCGGATCAGCGAGATCTTCGACCTGCAGGACCGTATCGCCGAGCGTCTCAAGGCCTCTCTGTTTCCAGACGACGCGCCCGGCCGCATTCCGGCTGCCGATACCCAGGTCGTGGCCGCCTTCGAGGCCCTGTCGAAGGGCCTTCTCAATCAGCGGCTCGAGACCTACGAGAGCCTCGAACGCGCCATCATTTTCTTCGAGCGGGCCATCGCTCTGGACCCGCGCTACGTCCGCGCGCATGTCGAACTGGGAGCGGCCTACTCGAGCCAGGCCGACTATCTCGCGGTGCCCGAGATCCACGAGCGGGCGATCGCTCAGTTCCGCCGGGCCCTCGACCTCGATCCAAATTTCATCCGCGCCTGGCGCGACCTGGGGATGACCCTTGTGGCCGCGGGTGCCATCGACGAAGGCCTCCAGGCGGTCCGCCGCGCCCTTGCCCTCTCCCCCGAAGATCCCGCTCCGCTCTCGGCCATGGGCCGCGCCCTGTTCATCGGCAAGGGAGACTTCGAGGGCGCGGCCCGGCATTTCGAGCGAGCACTTGCCCTCAATCCGAAGGCGGGCTGGTTCTGGCTCCAGCTCTCCCATTGCTCGGCCCTTGCCGGCCGCCTGGCCAGGGCGCGAGAAGCGGCGGAGCGCGCCATTGCGTTGCAGGAGGCGTCCCTTTCCGGCCATGAAAACATTCGCATCGTGGGCGCCTACATGCGTCTGGGTCACGTCGAGGCTCTCGAGGGAAACGATGAAGGCGCGGTCAGGCGCTTCGAGGAAGAGATCGCCTTTCTGAGTCGGGTCGATCACGCGCTGCGCCACCGGATCCTGGTCGAGTTGTACACGCGGGTTGGCGGCGCGCAGAAACGCTTGAACCTGGCTTCGGCGTCGACCTCCCTGGGCCGCGCCATCGAGATCTTCGAAAACCGTGTCCGGCTCGGAGCCGATGACGCCTTCACCCGCTATTACGCCGCCTGCGCCTATGCGCTTCAGGGAAACCGGGAAGCCGCCCTCGGAAGCCTCGAACGCGCGGTTCTCATGCGTCGCGACTACACCATCGCGCGGGCCCGAATCGAACCGGAGCTCAAGAGCCTGAGGGACGATCCGGCGTTCCGGCAGATCGTAGGCTGAGGCCAAGCCCCTCGGTCGCAGCTTCACAGCGCAACGCGACGCTTTGGGAACCGCCCATCGAAACGGCGAGGCCGACGCGGTTGCGGCCGAGGGGCCGGACGCGCCTTCACATCCGTGGGCCGCATGGCGTCCCCAAGTAACGGCGCGGGGCCCCCACCCCACGTAGTTTTCAGAGGAGCCTTCGCGGCCCACTCCGTTCCAGGCGCGCCCCTCGGCCGCAACTGGAACGGCGGCCTCGATGCAGCGGATGCGTTGATGCGTCCCGTGCCTTGTCACAAGCGGAGGCTGAGCCCTTTTGGTGCTGCCCTTTCGGGCGGAGATGGAGCGGGACCGGGGAGCGAGCGGGTTGCTTGCGTTGGGGCGTGCCCCAGGGGCAGGCTGGCGCGCTCGAGAGCGAGTCGCCGCGATCCGTCTGTACCTTCGCGGTTCGCCGAGGCGAGCAAGGAAGACACGAATCCGAAGTTCTGTCGTCACAGTCTGATGCGGCGCGGAGCCTGGCCTGTACAGTGTTCCAAAGTCGTTTTCGGATGTGAGCGCCAGAGCCTGGCAAAGCGCCGTACAGCGCCCCCCCGAGGATATGCGCCGCGTCCGGATGTCGATAGGGAATCACGTCCAGCAGGAAGTTCGCGCCGCTAACCACGAGCGCCAGTACAGGCTCCGACAGGGTTCTCCATCCAACGACCTAAACAGGAACGGAGAATGAAATGACGAAAGTCTTGAGACGTGTCGGAGTTGATTGGGGGAGTGGAGCCCACCAGGTGTGCCGGATAGACGGCGAGGAAGAACCGAAGCAACGAGGCTTTCCTCACACGAGCGAAGGCCTGAATGCGCTGGTTGCCTTCGTGGTTGAGGGAGACATAGCCCCGGAGCAGGTGCTCATTGCCATCGAGGTGAATCACGGGGCGGTGGTCGAAGCTCTGCTGGCCAAGGGGCTGCCGGTTTGCTCGATCAATCCGAAACTGCTGGATCGATTACGTGATCGGTTTTCCCCGGCCGGGGCCAAGGACGATCGGCGTGATGCCTTCGTCCTGGCCTCGTGTGTGGAATCCGATGCCCATGCGTTCCGAAGGATCGAGCCAGGTAACGAAGAGAACCTTCGTTTGCAGGCGGCGACTCGACTTCGGGGGGATCTGAAGTCCCAATTTGGCGCGGACGCCAATCGACTCTGGAGCGAGCTGCGGGATTATCGACCTGGACTCTTGGTCCTATGTCCGGGGGCAGACGAGCCTTGGTTGTGGGCGTTGATCGAAAAGGCTCCGTCCCCGTCGCAAGGAGCGAAGCTGACTCGCGCCAGTATCGGCGCGGTCTTGAAGAGGCACCGCATCCGGCGTCTCACCATCGAAGACGTGCAAACGGTCTTGCGCAAAGACGTTCTGTCCCTACGCCCGGTCTACATCGAGTCGCACGTCGCGAGGGTTTTGGTCTTGACCGCCAAGCTCAAACTGGCCCAGACCCAGATCGACAAGATCGAGGCGGAGATTAAGACGGAGTTGACGGAGAGAGTGCAGTCCGAGAAAAAAACCAAGCGCCGTGACCTGACGATCCTTCTTTCCTTGCCGGGATTTGGACCTTTGACGACGGCCACGGCGCTCGGAGAAAGCGGAGATGCTTTCGAACGTAGAGACTACAACGCCTTAAGAAGCCTTTGTGGCGCCGCACCGATCACCAAGCAAAGTGGCGGCTCGAGATACGTCGTCATGCGCCAGTTCTGTCAGCCGCGTTTACGGGTTGCATTGCACATTTCGGCCCTGCAGGCGATCCGTACGGATCCCAAGTTTCATGATCTGTATGTCCGCGCTCGGGCCCGCGGCCAAACCGTGGGGCGCGCTATCAGAAATATCGTGGACCGCCTGCTGTGCCTGGCCGTACAGTTGCTCCGAAAGAACGAGCTCTATGACATCACGCTCCGCCAGCTTGCGCCTCAGGTTGCCGCCGCTTCTTGAACCCTGTGAAATAGTCAGTCGCCTGGAAGGCTCGGCCTGTGGGAAACCGGGGCCGTTTCCGGTTTTCCATAGGCGGAGGAGCCTTCCCCCGAAGCTACAAACAGGGCGTTGACGTAATGGGCCAGCGGGGAGCGAGGCCGGTTTGGGATGCCTCACATTCCTCTTGACTCGTTGCAGGAAGTCCTCGGGCCACGAGCCGTACCCGACGCAGCAACCCGCTCGATTTCTGGGCCCGCGGGCCCCAACCAGGATGCTTCAGGCAAAACCGCAGTTGCGCCCCACGTAGGTGAGGCGAGGCGGCCGCAGCTTCACCAGCCTTCGCGCTCGTTCGCGGTCAGCGATTGTCCCTTCGACAAGCTCAGGGACCACCCTTCGACAAGCTCAGGGACCACCCTTCGACAAGCTCAGGGACCACCCTTCGACGAGCTCAGGGACCGCGCAGCGCGCTGATCGGGGCGCGAGAGACTACCGGCCCGTGTCGTTCAGATTGGCGAGGAAGGCTTTCGCCACGTCCCGAGGGTCGCGTTTGAGGCCGTCCACTTCGAAGTTGAGACGCCGCATGGCCGCCGCATCGATCTTTCCGGCCAGCGCTTCGAGCGCTTCCTCGAGACCTCGGTGTTGCGCGAACGCGGCCTGGCGCGCCACGGGCAGGGCGTCGTAGGGCGGAAAGTAGTGGCGATCGTCTTCGAGAACGACGAAGCCCTTCGCGGCGATCAGGCCATCCGTGGTGCTGCCCACCGCGAGATCGATCCGATTGCTTTCGAGCGCCTGATACAGAAGGCCGAGGTCCATCTCCGCCGGGGCCCTGGTGAACTTCAGGTCGTAAGCGGCGGCGAGGCCGGCGAAGCCGTCGGCGCGTTCGAGGAACTCGCCGAACATGCCCAGGCGAAACCGCCCCTGCACCTTCTGAAGGTCGGAGATGCGGGCCAGGCCGAAACGGGAAGCCTCGGGCGCACGAACAACGAAGGCGAAGTTGTTCTCGTAGCCCAGGGGCGCCAGGGCTCTGAGTCCGGCCTTCTCATAGTCGGACATCACGGCGGCCAGGACCCTCGCCCGATCGGTGTCCTTGGGTCGCTTGAAGATGTCCATGAGGGCGGTGCCGGTGTATTCCACGTAGACATCGAGATCGCCCGAGAGCAGGGCGCGATGGCACAGCCACGCGCCCCCGAGGTTGAAGCGACGCTCGACTGCGAGGCCGCGCGCCTCCAGGGTCTCCGCCACGATCTCGCCGAGCAGAACGGACTCGGTGAAGTTCTTCGATCCCACCACCACCCGCGGGGTGTTCGGGCGCAGATCCATCAGGGCGACGCTGCTCAGCGCGGCGGCGGTTGCGATGACCAGGGCGGACCGCATCGGCCGATCGGACCGGGCCAGTCGGCCGAGAACGAAATCGACGAGAATCGCAAGCAGGGCCGCGGGAATCGCTCCGGCCAGGACCAGGCGCGTATCCACGGTGGCGATGCCGCGAAGGACGTAGGTCCCAAGACCCCCCGCTCCCACGGCGGCGGCGATGGTGGCGGTGCCGATCGAGAGAACCGCGGCGAGACGGACCCCGCCCAGGATCACGGGCATGGCGAGCGGCAGTTCGATGAGGCGCAGGCGCTCGAGGGGCTTGAGGCCGAGCGCTTCGGCGGCTTCCCGCAGGGCCGGATCGACGCCGCGGATCCCGTCGTACGTGTTCCGGAGAATGGGCAGAACCGCGTACACGATAAGCGCGAGAATCGCAGGCTTCGGTCCGATCCCGCCCACCAGGGGAAGGGGGATGAGAAGGCCGAAGAGAGCCAGGCTCGGTATGGTCTGCACGACATTGGCGAGGCCCAGAACAGGCCCGGCCAGGCCCTCCCGCCTGGTCAGGAGGACGCCGAGAGGAAGTCCGATCAGGGCCGCCGCGAGCGTGGCGACAGCCGACATGGCGAGGTGCTCGGCCACGAGCCGGCCAAGGTCGACCCGGCGCTCGATGACGAATGAAAGGAACTCGCTCATTCGGGAAGGCTCGCGGCGATGAACGAAGCGACATAACCCGGCGCCGGATGGGCGAGCAACTCTCCCGGGGTCGCGTGCTGAGCGATTCGGCCTTCGTTCAGAACCGCGATGTTGTCGGCCACGCGGCAGGCCTCGGCCAGATGGTGAGTCACGATGATGGCGGTCTTGCCGAGGCGCTTGACCAGGGCGCGAAATTCGTCCTGCAGCCGCCGGCGCGTGATCGGATCGAGCGCGCCGAAAGGTTCGTCGAAGAGAAGGAGCGGGGGATCGGCGGCGAGGGCTCGGGCCAGGCCCACGCGCTGCCGCTGTCCCCCCGAAAGCTCGCGGGGGAAACGGCCCGCGAATACCTCGGGTTCGAGGCCCACCAGAGTCAGCAGATCGCGAACCCGGTCGCGGATCTTCACTTCCGAAAAGCCCATGCGCTCGGGGACGAGACCGACGTTGCGGCCGATCGTGAAGTGAGGGAAGAGACCGCCCTCCTGAATCACGTAACCGATTCGTCGCCGAAGTTCCACCACGTCCCAAAGGTCGGCGCTCTTCCCCAGAACGAGCACGCGGCCCTGATCCGGCCGGGCCAGGCGATTCACGAGACGAAGTGCGGTGGTCTTGCCCGAGCCCGAGGCTCCGAGCAGGGCCAGAATCGAGCCTGCCTCGACCGCGATGGAGACGCGATCGAGAACGGGCGGCCCGCCGCCGAACCGTTTGCTCACGTCCTGGAGATCGACGAGGGCGTCCACTGAATGGATCTTACGGGCGGACGCCATAACATTGATCGATGAGCGATGACCTCCCGGATATCGACGAGTTCGACACGACCGTGGAGGCCTCGGCGTCCATAGTCTTCCAGGCCACGGCGAGGTACCTTGGTCGCGCTTTCGAAGGTCCGGGTGCCCGGACGGTGGGCCGGATCCTGGGGTGCGTGAACCGGGGGAACACCTACACCGTCCCGCCTTCGGTGGGGCAAGAGGCCAACGGTTTCGTCGTGACGAAGGTTCTCGAACCGAAGACACTGGTGCTGGAAGGACAACATCGATTCTCGACCTACCGATTGTCTTTCAAGGTGGATCCTCTGGCTCCCCTGAGGGCCCAACTGCATGCGAGAACCGAGGCGGTGTTCCCGGGGATGATGGGCGCGCTCTACCGCGTTCTCGTCATCGGCTCCGGGGCCCACGAGATCGTGGTGAGCCGGATGCTCGAGGCCATCGCGCGCCGGGCCGAGCGCCTCGAGGACGCGACCTAGGCGCCCGCGGTGTTGACACCCCGATTCGAGCTTTCGCCCACCACGCGTTTCGCTGACCGGGCCGCCGACTACGCACGGTTTCGTCCCTCCTATCCATCGGCTGCCCTCGACTTCGCGCTCGACGGTCTACAAGCCTCTCGGCCACTCATCGCCGCCGATATCGGCGCCGGCACCGGTATTTCATCACGGCTGCTCGCCGACCGCGGTCTGCGTGTGCTCGCCATCGAACCGAACCCCGCCATGCGCGAGAGCGCCGAGGCTCACCGAGGCGTCACGTTCGTGGAAGGGACCGCCGAGGCGACCGGCCTTGAAGGCGCGAGCGTCGATCTCGTGATGTGCGCGCAGGCCTTCCACTGGTTCAGGCCGGAGCACGCTCTCCTCGAGTTCTGGCGCATCCTCAAGCCGGAAGGCCGGCTTGTTGTGTTGACGAACGTGCGCGACACGGCCGCTCCTCCGACCCGCGCCTACAACGCCGCTATCCGCGCCGCCGTCGAGCGGGAGCTTTCGGAAGGGATGCGCGAAGCCATCGAGGAAGCGTTTCGCGCCGCCTCCCTCGCTGTGACTCAACAGTCTTTTCCGGATGCTCAGGCTCTGTCCCGGGAGGGCCTCGTCGGGCGGGCCCGCAGCGCGTCCTACGTGCCGAAGGAGGGAGCGCGGTACGATCAGCTACTTCGTGATCTCGACGACCTTTGGGTGGAGCATCACGACACGAAGGGCCTCGTGACTCTCCGCCATCACACCCTGGTCTTTCGGGTGGAACGAAACAATAAGGCGACTCCGGATTGAGGGTCGACCGGTCGAGGGGATCTTCAGATGATCAACGGAGGCCTCTCCTGCTCGACTCGGCGTTTTCCCACTTGGGTCCAGCAGACCTCACACACGTATTCGAAGAGCTCGGCGTCGGGCAGGATGAGCAGCAGCCGCTCGCGCACCGGCTGTGCCCTCTGGCATCGTGGGCAAAAGAGGCTTGTGGCCTTGAACTGTTCGAACTGTCGAGCAGCGGTCGGATCTGAATTCCTTGGACCGGACATCGGCTCATTTTCGCCCAGAAGGCCGCCTCGCCCCGAGGTCAGCGAGGCCCGGACGAGCGAGAGGCATCCATCCGCCCGTGGGGGATGGGGCTGACCGAGCGGGCCTAAGCTACTCGCCGAACGCCTTCTCCATCCGACGGTCCGGGATCAGCCACATGAGAGCGACGACGACGTAGAGGCTCCCGGCGATCGCGGGGCTCAACCAGGCGACGCCCACCGCCACCGCGTAGATCACCAGCGACGCGACGCCCTTGAAGTCTCTCCCGAGCGCTCTCGCGAGCTTCGAGTCCTGGCCGTGGTGCGCGGCCAGGGTCTGGGCCAGGATGTAGTAGGCGCAGCCGGCCATGAGAAGGACGACGCCATAAAGAGCCACGGGAAGGGCGGCGAAGTGATTCTCGCCCATCCATCCGGTCACGAAGGGAACGAGCGACAACCAGAAGAGCAGGTGCAGATTGGCCCAGAGAACTCCGCCACTGACTTTCGAGGCGGCATGCAGCATGTGGTGGTGGTTGTTCCAGTAGATGCCGATGTACACGAAGCTCAGCAGATAGCTCATGAAGACAGGGAAGAGGGGAGTGAGATCCGCCCAGTCCGAGCCATGCGGCACTTTGAGTTCCAGCACCATGATGGTGATGATGATGGCGAGAACGCCGTCGCTGAAAGCTTCCAATCGTCCCTTGCTCATTCGGCTCCTTTGCCTTGACGGCCCTCTGATTCTAAGGGCCGCTTCCTGAGGCGCAGGAGGCGGGTCCCCGGCTCGTGACACCCCGCGAAGCGTCACAGGCCGCGACTCAGCGGGACCGCGCCGGCTTCATCCTCCTCTGACGCGACCGAGCCGGACATTTCGTCCGGTCGCCGCGAAGAAGAAGAGAGGGTAGGCGCATGAGGAGATTCATCAACGCACTGGCGGTCGGGGCGCTCCTGGTGACGGCGGCGCCGATGGCGCGGGCGCAGGAGATGGTGCGGGTGGAAGGCGACGGCGGCTTTGACCTGGAAACGGTGCGCGCGCTTCAATCCATCACGGAAGCGGCGCTTCGGCAGCACGGAGTCGTCGACCGACACTTCGTCCTTCGCGTGGGTCGGCTGGGTCGCCGGATTCCCCTCTCCCTCGAGGAGACGGCCCGGGACGGCACGCCCGCGCGGGTCGCCAGCCTCGCCGCGAGCGAGATCGAGGAGGCGGACATCGTGATTCCGCGTCTGGTCGAGGCGGTCCTGTCCCGGAAGGATGTGGCGGACACGGCCCGCTTTCGGACCGTGGTCGAGGTGGAAACGGAAGAAGTGAAGAAACTGCCGAGCGAGCGCCACTGGACGTTCGGGGCGGCGGTTGCCCCCGGCGGCCTCTATTCGGCATACACCCGGGAAACCGCGCACTGGCGTGTGGAACTGACCCTTCAGGGAACGGGCAAGGTCGGAGAAACCGGGTCCGGGGCCGGTTTCTTCGGCGTGGGCGCGGCTTGGCTGGTCTCCGACGGTTCGTTCTCGCCCTTCATCGGCGGAGGCGCCGGCATGGTGTGGGTGGACGACCAGGAGGGCACGGGCGTTCACCTCGAGGCCGGAATGGAAATGTTGAGGTTGCACCGGATGCGGTTCATCATCGCCGCCGATGTCATCATTCCAGGGTTCGATCCGAGCAAGAACAATCGATTCGCCGACGCGAAGCGTGTCTATCCATCCCTTCAACTGCGCGTAGGCTTCTGATCCTTGAAACCTTTGCCCCCTCCCAACCGTCCCATCCTTAGATGAACAAACTTCGCGACACCGCCAGGCACTTCTGGATCGAATGGATGCGGCCTCTTTTCGTAACCGCCCTGGTGCTGGGGTCGTTTCGATCGGCGGTTGCCGACTGGAACGATGTGCCGTCCGGTTCCATGCGGCCGACCGTGCTCGAAGGCGAGCGCGTCTTCGTGAATCGTGCGGCTTACGATCTGAAGGTGCCCTTCACGACCATCCGGCTGGCCCGGTGGTCGGATCCGGCGCGGGGAGACATCGTCGTCCTCTACTCGCCGCACGATGGCAAGAGGCTCTTGAAGCGCGTGGTCGGAGTTCCGGGCGATCGGATCGAGATGAAGGACAACCATCTCATCGTGAACGGGACCACGGCCGCCTATCGAGACACCGCGACTCCGGACGGCGATTCCACGGTGCTGCACGAAGCCTTTTCGAGCCGCGGGCATCTCATCGAGGTGGCGTCCCCGGGGAGCGCCGCCTCGACGTTCGGTCCGGTAATGGTCCCGGCCGAACGGTATCTCGTGATGGGCGACAATCGCGACAACAGCTTCGACTCGCGTTTCTTCGGCTTCGTTCCACGGGCGGAGATTCTCGGCCGGGCCACCAGGATCGTGGCCTCGGTCGATCCGGCCCGCAGCTACCGGCCGCGTCTCGAAAGGTTCATGAAGGCGCTTGAGTAAGGGCTCGCCGTAAGCGAGCATCTTCGTTGGGGCCCGCGGGCTCAGAGAGCGACCCACTCACTCCCCGAGCCCGCTCCGTCCTTCGCGATCAGTCGATCCCTCAACTCTCGTGTTGGCGAGGATGGAGCGGATCCCGTGGGTGAGGCGGGCATGCCCATCCTGCGGGATTTTGGGCTCGAGTCGCCGGATTCCGTCTGCGGAGTTCGGGCCCACTAAGCGACGAGCCGAGTAGCGATTCCGCCCTTCGACGCTTCGACAGGCTCAGCGCACGCAAGCTCAGGGACCACCCTTCGACAAGCTCAGGGACCATACAGCCCGAGGTGAGGAGCGCTCCCGCTGGAGGGCAGGCCCGCCTTGCCCTTGGGATCCGCGGGCCACCGCTACGCGGCCTGCGCGATTGCTTCGTCGAGAATCCCGCTACACCGGATGCGCCCGTCGCTCGGTCGCCGGCCTGGCCTCGCCCTCGCTCCGCGATCTCTCCCCCAGGATCTCCTTCGCGCGCCGGAACGCCGACTCGCGGCCGGGCAGCAGATTGTCCTTGCCCAGAACAGGGAGCAGTTCCTGCAGGATCCGCAGCGGTTGCTCGGGAGCGCCGTAGAGAAGGAGAGTGTGCTGCCTCTTCTCGAGACGTTCGTGGAGGACTTCGAGGGCCGTGAAAGCGGTGGTGTCCATGTAGATCACGTGCGACAGGTCGAGCATGACCACCGTCTCGTCCGGTTCGCGCTCGAGCAGGGCCTCGAGCTTGTCGGCGGCCCCGAAGAAGAGCGATCCAAAGGCGCGGAAATGGGCGATGCCGGGCTCCCGCGTCCCCACCCGCTTCACTTCGGTGACCTCGGCGATGTGGGCAATGAGAATCAGGGCCGAGATCAGCATGCCCAGTTCCACCGCGATGGTGAGGTCGAAGATCACGGTCACGAAGAACACTGAAAAGAGCTTGAGATTGCGGGTGGGGGCGTAGTTGTGGAACGACCGGAACACGTTCCATTCACCCATGTCGATCGCGACCGACATCAGGATGGCCGAGAGGGCGGCGAGGGGCACGTGTCGGGCCAGGGGCGCCGCCGTCAAAACGATGAGCAGGAGGACCACGGCGTGGATCATCCCCGAAAGCGGACTCGCGGCGCCGCTGGTGATGTTGGCGGTGGTGCGGGCGATGGCTCCGGTCGCGGGGATGCCCCCAAAGAGCCCGCTCGCGAAATTGGCGATGCCCTGGGCGAAGAGTTCCTGGTTCGCGTCGTGCCGGTCGTGGGTCATCTTGTCCGCCACCACCGCGCACAAGAGGGATTCGATGGCAGCGAGGAGCGCGATGGTGAAAGCGGGCACGATCAGATCGCGGATCTGGGTGAGAGATACATGGGGGAGAACCGGTGAGGGCAAGGCGCGCGGAATCCCGCCGAAGCGGGACCCGATCGTCTCGACCGGGAGTTCAAGGAGCGCGGTGAGAATGGTCGCGGCAAAGAGCAGAACCACATTGGGCGGTGCTGCTTTTCCCCAGGCTTTCGGCCAGAGCCTTAGAAGGAGAAGGCCGGTGATGGACATGGCCAGGGCGGGGAAGTGGACGGTGTCGATATGCGACCAGAGCGTCCTCACCATCGAGAAGAATTCCGCGGGGACCTTGTCGATGCGAAGGCCGAGAAAATCGCGGATCTGGGCGAGGAAGATGAGGACGGCGATGCCGTTGGTGAAACCCACGATGACGGGCTGGGGCACGAAACGGATGAGTCCGCCCAGCCGGAAGAAGCCCATGGCCACGAGCATCGCGCCCGCCATCAGAGTGCAGATCACCAGGTTTGCGACCCCGTACCGATCGACGATGCCGTAGACGATGACAATGAAGGCGCCGGTGGGGCCGCCGACGGCCAGCCGCGTTCCGCCGAGCGCCGAGATCAGGAAACCCGCGACGATGGCGGTCGTGATGCCGGCGGCCGGCATCACTCCCGACCCGATGGCGAAGGCCATGGCCAGAGGCAGGGCGACGATTCCCACGGTCAGGCCCGCCGAGAGATCGGCCAGGAACGAGGTGCTAGTGACGGTCTTGAGCGTCTCGACGAGGCGCGGACGGAATCTGAGGTGGATCATGGGGAGCGCGACTCCAGGGCGATCAGCAGTCTCGCGGGCCTCGGACCGCGAGACCGAACGCAGCCCACCTCATGGTCACGACGGATCCGCCCATTGCCCCCACGATCCCATTCGCCGGAGGGCCGATGATACAACCCGGCGGAAAGGCCGCGGTACGTCGCTTTAACTCGCCGGCCGTTCCGGAATGAAAGTCATCGCCCGCTCGGCCAACGCCGCGATGGTGAGGGAGGGATTGACCCCGGGATTCGCCGACACCGCCGACCCGTCGATGACGTAGAGGCCCTCGTAGCCGAACACGCGGTGGCGGTGGTCGATGACGCCGTTCTGCGCCGAGTCGCCCATGCAGGCCCCGCCCAGGATGTGCGCGGTGGTGGGAATGCCGGCGAACGTTTCCGTCAACAGGGTCATCGCCTTGCCGTCGAGCTTCTCGGCCACGCGCGCGGCGAGCGCGTTCGCCTCGGGAATATTCGCGGAAGGCGCCGGGCCGCTCTCGAGCCGGCTGGTCATGCCGTTGCGGAAGCCCGTGAACAGGTCGCGCCCAAGGCGGAAGGTGAGATGCCCCTCGAGGCTGCGCATGTAGAGAAGGATGGTCGTCGATTTGGCCCAGTCCCGAACCAGATACACGCGCGCCAGATCCACCGGACGTCGGACGATCTCGACCATGGTCCGGGCCAGACGCCCAAGGAAGGAACGGCCCGAGACGACGGGCGCCCCGAAGAGGCGGAAGAAGCCGGCTCCCGCGGGATACCGAACGGGCTCCAGATGGGAATGCTCGTCGGTTTCGAGGATCGATCCAATCGCGATGCCCTTCGAGAGATCGAGGTCCTTGCGGCGGGTGGTCACGCTGATGAGGGCCTCGGAGTTGGTGCGGACGAAATGGCCGAGCTGGTCGGAGAGTGCGGGCAGTCCTTCGGGACTGCGCTTAAGTTCCAGGAGGAGGGGAATTGTCCCCATCACGCCCCCCGAGAAGATGACGTTCCTGGTCGTGAAGCGAACGCTCTCCCGCCGCGAAGATTGCAGGCCTTGAAGCGCGTCCACGGTGAAGCCGCCCCCGGGCCGTGGTTTGACCCAGGTCACTTCCATCTCCGGGCGCAGCTCGAGGCCCTTGTTTTCGGCCAGGTACAGGTAGTTCTTGTCGAGCGTGTTCTTGGCCCCGAATCGACAGCCCAGCATGCATCCGCCGCAGTGGTTGCAGCCGGTCCGGGACGGCCCCAGACCGTCGAAGTAAGGGTCCGCCGCGGTCACACCCGGCTCCCCGAAGTAGACCGCGACCGTGGTCGGGTGGTGTGGCCTTCCCATCTCGCGGCCCATCTCCTCGAGCACCTGGTCGGGCACGGTCTGGAAGGGTGTAGGTGCAGCCCCGAGCATGCGCCGCACGGTTTGATAGTGGGCCGCGAGTTCGTCCTTCCAGGGGGCGAGGCGGCGCCAGGATTCCGAGTTGAAGAAACCGTCCCCGGGGATCGGCAGTGTGTTGGCGTACACCAGGGATCCGCCTCCCACACCCACTCCCGAGAGCACGGTGACGTGAGGGAAGAACCTCATCTGAAAGAGGCCGTGCCACCCGAGCGCTGGCCGCCACATCCAGCGCCTGAGATCCCAGTTGGTCTTGGGAAAGTCGGCGGGGCCGAGCCGCCTGCCTTTTTCGAGCAGAAGCACGCGGTAGCCCTTTTCCACGAGCCGCAGGGCGCTGATGCTCCCCCCGAAGCCCGACCCGACGATGATGAAGTCCCAGTCGGACATGGCACCCCCCGAGGAGGTCGCAGTCGGGGCCACCGTCATCGAGTGACCATAGCACCCGCACCGGCGGGAGCCGAGGGACGCATCACAGGTCCCGCAGTGCTGCTCCCACCGGCATGCGCGCGGCCCGAACCGCGGGGGGCAGGCCGCCCAGAAGGCCCATCACCAGGGCGAAGACAAAACCGCCGGTCAACAACTCCGGGGTGATGCGGAACGCGAACGACAGGTGCGAGAAGGTCTGGAAGTTCATGGTTCCCGTGGTGAGCCCGTTCACGGGAAGGACGATGATGCAGCCGAGGATTCCTCCGACCGCCGAAATGAGCAACGCCTCCATGGTGAAGGACGCGATGACGTTCGAGGCGCCGAAACCGATGGTGCGCAGGGTCGCGATCTCCCGGCCGCGCTCGGCGACCGCGGTGTACATGGTGTTGAGGGCGCCGAACACCGAGCCCACGGCCATGATGATGACGATGGGCACGCCGATGCCGAGGATCAGGAACGTGAGTTGCTGCGACGATTTCTCGTAATACGTGGTTTCGCGATCGACCTGCGAGGTCATGCGAGGGTCGCCGCTGATGGCGGAGGCGAACGCGTCGAGCCGCGTCTTGTCCAGAAGCCTCGCCGTGACCGACTGGAACACCCCCACCGGCCTCTGGAAGGCCTGGCTCAGCAAGGTGGCGTCGCACCAGACCTCGGAATCGAGCGCGCTGCCCGAGGCGTCGAACCGGCCCACCACCGTCCAGTCATGTCCGCCGATCTGGATGGTGCGTCCGATGTCGAGGCCCTGGTAGGCGTTCGCCGCGTTCTTGCCGACCACCACCTCGTTCGTGCCCAGGGCGAGGAATCGACCCTCCACCACGCGGACCCCGCGCCGTACATCCAGGACGCGCGACCCGACCCCGCGGACCTGGACGTTGCTGTCGTTCCCGTCGGCCCGGGCTGGAAAGATGGCGAGGGCGACCACTTCGGCGCTGACCAGGGAACCGCGATCGTCGCGGGCCACCAGAGGATTGTCTTCAATGACTCTCGTCTGCGCGATGGACACAGCGCTGTCCATCTCCGCGGTGGCGCCCGCGCGCCTCACGATCGCGTTGTCCTCCAGGCCGGATGCGATCAAGGTGGCCCGGAAGCCGTGGGCCAGCGAGAGTGTGGCCACGAAGACGGCCACGGTTCCGGCGATTCCGAGCACGGCCACCAGCGACCCTGTCCACCTCTGGCGGAGACTCTCAAGGTTGTAGGCGATGGGAATCACAGGCGTCTCAAGGCCTCGATGACGCTCAGGCGGCGAGCGCCGAAGGCGGGGATCGAGGCGGCCACGAGGCCGGTTACCACGATCAGCAGCGCCCCCAGCACGAACCCGGGTATGGGGATGTAGAAGGCGGGGAAGAAACCGGTCGGATCGCCGCGGAGCGTGAACAGGTGGCCAAGGATGAGGCCGAGTGTGCCGCCGATTGCGGCTGTGAGAACGCTCTCCAGAAAGACGAGCCCGAGGATGAAGTTGTCGGAGAAACCCACGGCCTTCAGGACCGCGAGTTCGCCCGTCCGCTCGCGCACGCTCGCGGCCACGGTGTTGCCGGTGACCAGGAGCAAAGTGAAGAAGACGACCGCCCCGATGGTGACGAGCAGGAACTTCACGTTGCCCATGGCCTTGATGAAGGACTGGTTCAAGGCCCGCTCGGTCATGGTTCGGGTCTCGTAGGGCGAGTTCGCGAACATCAGGTCGATCTCCTTCGAGACCTTCACGGTGTCGTCGATGTTGGCGATCTTCACGATGTACCACCCGACCATGTTCGCGATGTCGCCCTTGGCTTTGTCCTTCAGGTAGTCGTAACGGAACCAGAACTGGGTGAGGTCGTCGAACTCGCGGGTGCCCGTGTAGATGCCGACGATGTCGAACTCCCACAGGCCCGGGAAAATCGCTCCCTGAATGGGCACGCGATCTCCGACCTTCCAGCCGAAACGTCGCGCTGTCGATTGACCCACCACCACTCCGGTCTTGGTGCTCAGGAACGCGTCCCACTGATCCTTCGGAACCACGAACTCGGGATACAGGTCGCGCCAGGTCGAAGGATCGATCGCGAACTGCGCGAAGAAGTTCTTAGGGTCCTGATAGACCCCGCCGAACCAGACTCCCAGGCCGTTGGTGGTGATCCCGCTCACCCGGGCGATGCGATCGCGATAGGCGTACGGCAGGGGAACGATGAACGAGGTTCGGTTCATCACAACGAGGCGGTCGGCCCCTCCGGCCGAGACCGCGGAATCGAAACTCGCCTGCACCGCGGTCAGGATCGCGTAGAGGAAAAGGGCGACCGCGAACGAGCCGATGGTCAGGATGGTTCGTGTCTTCTTCCGTCCGAGGCCGGAGAGGAGCAGGGGCAGGAACTTCATCACACGTGCCCGCGGGTGGGCTCGCCTTCGGCCTCGACGAGCACGCCCTTGTCCAGATGCAGAATCTGGTCGGCCCGCTCGGCGGCCTTGGGGTCATGGGTGACCATCAGGACCGTCTTCTTGTACTCGTGAACCAGAACGTCGAGAAGGTCGAGAATCTCGGACGCGGTCTTGCGGTCGAGGTCGCCCGTGGGTTCGTCGCAGAGGAGGAAGGTGGGATCGGCCACGATGGCGCGGGCGATGGCCACGCGCTGCTGCTGGCCGCCGGAAAGCTGGCGGGGGTAGTGCTGGACGCGGTCGGAAAGACCGACGATGCGCAGAGCCGTCTCGACGTGGGTCCTGCGCTCGGCCTTGTTGAGGGGTGTGAGGAGCAGGGGCAGCTCGACGTTGCGGAAGGCTATGAGGACGGGGATGAGGTTGTACATCTGAAAGATGAAACCCACATGCCGGGCGCGCCACCGGGTCAGGCGCGCGCGCGACATCGACGAGAGCGCATCGCCCGCCACCGTGACGGAGCCTTCGGTGGGAACGTCCAGGCCGCCCAGCAGATTCAGGAGAGTCGTCTTGCCCGAACCCGACGGTCCCATGAACGCCACGTAGTCGCCGGCGTCGATGTCCAGGTTCAGGCCTTGCAGGACGTGAATCTCCTCGCTCCCGCGGATGTAGGTCTTCGCGACGTTTCGGACCCGGATGAGGGACGAGACCGCGTCATTGACCTCGATGCGCATGGCGGAATTCTAAGGGTCTCGATGCCCATGCGATGGGGGCGATTCTCGGGATCCCCGTGCCCACGGCGATATCGCAGCCTCAGATGGACGGTCGCGGCGGCGGAGGCAGGTTGCCGGCAGAAGTCCCCTTCGCAGGGACGGTCGTCGCGCCAGCAAAGCAGCACGGCAAGACGGTGGTGAAACTGCAGGCGCTCCTCCCTCGGGTCGCGCTTCTATATGCGCGCTCTACGCCCTGCTGCGGGGACTTCTCCACGACAACCTGCCCAAGGCCCGCCTCTGCGGCTCGAGCGCAGCGAAGCTGATCCTGAAGAACGATCCGGGCCCGGGGCCTTGGAGGGGCGCCTACGGCGACGCGAGCAGGTTGTGACGTAGGCAGACAGGAAAAGAATCGGAGGCTGCCGCGGCCATCGAGGGACAGGATCTGGGCCGAGAGTCGATCGAGAAGGGACGATCGTGACGGCATTGCGGCGGAGGGGCGGGCCGCGCATCTGCGCGTCAGAGAACCGCGACGCGCCGTCCCCCGCGTGTTGCCGGAACGACGCTTCGGCCGGCTGCGGTAAACTCCAATGTGAGGAGCCTATGGCGAACCCGTTCGATCGCATCACCCAAAACCCCGACCTTCTGGCGGGTCGTGCGACCATCCGCGGCCTCCGCATCTCCGTCGCCCACATCGTCAATCTCGTGGCGAATGGAATGGCGCCGGCCGAGATCGTGGCCGACCTACCTGACCTCGAAGTTGAGGACATCCGCCAGGCCCTGGCGTACGCTGCCGTCCTGGCGGAAGACCAACTCCATCCCCTGCACGCCTGAACGGGTTTGCGATTTCTCGCCGACGCGGGTATTTCCCCAACGACGGTTCTCTTCCTTCTTCAGTCGGGTCATCGGGCTACACACGTCCGCACCCTGGGTATGCAACGCGCGTCGGATCTGGAGGTTGTCGAGCGGGCTCGGGGCGATTCCAGCGTCGTTTTGACCTTCGATCTCGACTTTGGGGAGATCCTCGCCCTCGGCGTTTTGGACCGGCCAAGCGTCGTGATCTTTCGTCTGTCGGACGAACGGCCGGTTGCGGTGAATCCGCGGCTGGCCGCGGTCATCAATGAGCGCATGGCCGATCTCGAGTCGGGGGCCTTGGTCTTGGTGGAGGACACGAAGTACCGCGTCAGGAAGCTGCCCATTCGTCGCCAGTAGGGCCGGACAGGCCTATGCCCGCACGGCTCCCGCGGCTTCGAGCTCGGCCCAGCGGGCGTAGAGCTTTTCGACCTCAGCCTGGGCACTGGTGAGGGTCGCGTTTGCTTCGATCAGAGCCTGAAAGTCCGAAGCGATGGCGAGGTCGGCGACTCTCGCTTGTGAGGCTTGCAGGGCCTGCTCCGCTTCCAGGATCTTCGCTTCCATCTGATCCCACTCGCGCTGATCCTTGTAGCTGAGCTTCTTCGCCTTCGCGGCTGGTGCGGCGGTCGGTTTCGGCGATGCGGGTTGTTGCGACGGTCGGGCGGCGACCACGGGTGCGGGAGCCGTGGCGGTCGGGGGCGGAACATATTCGCGACCTTGCGATTCCTCCCATTGGGCGCAGTCGGCGAACGGTGTCAGACCGCCGCGCCCGTCGAGGGCCAGGATTTGCGTGGACACGCGATCGAGAAGGTAACGATCATGGGTCACGAGGACGAGAGCGCCCGGGAACTCGAGCAGGCTCTCTTCCAGGACCTCGAGCGTCGGTATGTCGAGGTCGTTCGTGGGCTCGTCGAGGAGCAGGACGTCCGCCGGTTCGAGCATCAGCTTGGCGATGACCACCCGCGCCTGCTCGCCGCCGGAGAGCCGGCTCACCGGAGTGTCGAGCTGCTCGGGACGGAACATGAAACGCTTGGCCCAGCCGACGAGATGAATCGAACGGCCGTTGAAGATGACCGCGTCGCCGGTGGCGCCGAGGGTCTGCCTCAGCGACTGCGTGGGATCGAGGCGCGAGCGATGCTGATCGAACATCACGATCTTCAGTCCCTCCGCGTGCGTCACCGTGCCGCTGTCTGGCTTCTCGGTTGCCGAGAGCAATCGCATCAGCGTGGTCTTGCCGCTGCCGTTGCCGCCGAGAAGACCGAGACGCAGTCCCGGCGACAGCGTGAGGTCGAGCTTGGTAACGATCGGTCGCCCGTCGTAACTCTTGGTCAGGTTCTTCGCGACGATGAGCTGCTTGGTCCGGCGTTCCGTGGCCGCGAAGTCGATCCCGACCGTGGACTTCTGCGAGCGTCGATCCAGGTCGGCGAGTTCGCTTTGCATGCGCCCCGCTTCGTCGATTCGCGCCTGAGCCTTGCGGGTGCGGGCCTTGGCCTTGCGCGAAAGCCACACCAACTCGCCGCGAACCCGATTTCGCAATGAGTCCTGATACGCGGCCTGGCCGGCCAGAAGTTCGTCCTTCTTCTCGAGGTACCGGCTGTAGTTTCCGGCCACGTCGCACATGCCGAGGGCAAAGGCCTTGTTCAGTTCGATCATTCGACTGGTGATCGACTCCAGGAAGTAGCGGTCATGGCTGATGGCCACGAACGCCTCGGGTTCCCGAGGCAGCAGCTCTTCGAGCCACAAGATGCCCTCGAGGTCGAGGTGGTTGGTGGGCTCGTCGAGCAGGAGCAACTCGGGCTCGTGAATCAACTCGGCGGCGATGGCGAGGCGTTTCTTCCAGCCCCCGGAGAGGATGGACGTCTTCGCCCCCGGATCGTCGAAGCCGGATTTCCCCATCATGATGGCCACGTTGGTGTCGACCTCGTGAGGATCGAGATGCTCTCCCTTGAGGGCCGCGCGCAACACCTGCTCCACGGTGAGATCGGGATCGAACTTCGGATCCTGGGCCACGAAGCCGAAACGGAGGCGCTTGCGCGCGGCCCGGGTTCCGGTGCTCGGCTCTTCAAGGCCGGCGAGGATCCTCAACAAGGTGGTCTTTCCGGAACCATTCGGACCGACGAGGCCGATGTGGTCTCCCTCGAACACCCCGAACGAGAGGCCTTCGAACAGCGGGGCGGAACCGAACGACTTCCCCAGATCCTGACAACTCAACAACAGCTCAGCCATTATTCCCGTTCACAACTTTCTCTTTGGCCTCCCGATCGAGGCGCTTGATTCGAAACTCTTCCTTCAGCCCTTCGCCCCAGGTCTCGCACTCCTTCGACCACGCGAGGGTCACGGGAAGATGCGCGCGGGTGTAGCGCGAGCCTTTTCCTTCCTGGTGCTGTTTCAGTCGCGCGTCCACGTCCTTGGCGACGCCCGTATACAGCGATCCGTCGCCGCAACGCAGCATGTAGACCCAGGGCAAGCGGGCATTCTAATGGACGGGCTTCAAACCTCTTCTTCCGCCTCGGAAACGGCGCCGATCCGCTTTCGCATCGAAGCCGCGAGGAACGCGGCGGGGATGGCGAGCAGGGTTAGGGCCACGAGAGCGCGGGCCACTCCTTCGAGCGTCCAGCCCAGGTACAAAGCACACATCACCAGGTCGTTGTCGATCCCCCGCCTGCCCTGGAGGTACCATGCCTTCTCGACGCTGTTTCCGAGCAGAACAAAGCCGAGCCGCAGGCTGTTGAAAAGCATCATGAAGGCGATGAAGGCGTAGAGGGGTCGCTCGGCTTCCATCTTGCAACCCCACCCGGTCAGCCCCCGATAGAGGAACAGCGCTCCAAAGACGATCTCTCCGCCGTGGCCCCCGAGGGAGATGGCCAGGCGCTCTCCCCTGGTGTTGTACATGAGGAAGTAGATGACGGTCGCCCCGAGGAGAGCGGCGAGAATCTCTTTCCTCTCCCGCTGAAGCCAGGCCAGAATCAGGAGACCGAACACCCACGCCCCGACGATCAACGACGACCGCTCGTAGTCGGTCATCGTGACGCCGCCTCCTTCCCCGAAGTCGAAGGCGGGGATCGCGCTGTAGCCGAAGAGCCAGAAGACGACGGTGTGGCCGATTTCGTGAACCAGGGTGGAGAAGGGATGCAGCACGAAGGACAGGAGCGGGAAGAAGCTCAGAGCGCAGGCCATGACGAAGCCGATGGCCGCAGCTTTCCAGCCCGCGTGCGAGACGCCGAGGGTCTCCGGAGGCGTGGGCGGAGTCTGGGGCGGCTTGCGCATGGCCCAGACCGGCGGAGAGAGGGCGGCGGGCCGCACGATCACCTCACCCGACGACGCCGCTACCGGGACACGCCATTTGCCGAAGACGATCCCGCAAGACCGGCAGTCCCTGGCCTCGTCGTCGTTTAGGGCGGAGCAGCGGGAGCAGGTCATATCTTTTCTACTGACCGCGTATTCTTCATCTTCCGTGACCCCCAGCAGAAACGACTGCCTCTCTCTCGATGCAAGCGACCGCCTCGCTCCGATGAGGCAGCACTTCGCGACGGAGGACGTCGACGCCCAGGGTGTGATCTACCTCGATGGCAACTCGCTCGGTCTCCTGCCCAGGGCGACCGCGGCCCGCGTGCAGCAAGTGGTTGAAGTCGAATGGGGACGGGGTCTGATTCGCAGTTGGAATACCGCAGGCTGGATCACCATGTCGCAGCGGGTGGGCGACCGGATCGCGCCCTTGGTCGGTGCGGGGTCGGGGGAGGTTGTGGTCGCCGATTCCACCTCGGTCAATCTCTACAAGGTGCTGAGCGCGGCCATGGCCTTGGTCAAAGACGACGCACCGCACCGCCGCCTTGTCGTCGCCGAGCGCAGTGATTTTCCGAGCGACCTCTATATCGCGGACACCCTCTGTCGAGAGCGGGGCTTCGACCTGACTCTCGCCGATGCGGACGAGATCCCCGCCCATTTGACCGATCGGGTGGCCGTGCTGCTCCTGACCCACGTGAACTACCGGACCGGTCGCATGCACCGTATGGAAGAGATGACCCGCGCCGCCCACGCCCGGGGCGCTTTGATGATCTGGGACCTGTCGCATTCGGTGGGCGCCGTGCCCGTGAAACTCAAGGAAAACGGGGCCCTCGCCGACACCGCCGATTTCGCGGTGGGCTGCGGATACAAGTATCTCAACGGCGGCCCGGGCGCGCCGGCCTTCGTCTGGGCCAACCCGCTTCACACCGCGCGCATGGATCGCGATCAGATGCGGCAACCGCTCTCGGGCTGGCTTGGCCACGCGGCCCCTTTCGAGTTTGCCTCTGATTATCGGCCGGGTTCCGGGATCTCGCGTTTCATCTGCGGTACCCCGCCCATCCTTTCGCTCGCCGCCCTCGAATGCGGTGTCGATGTGTTCCACGCCGCCGACGCCCTCGGAGGTCTCATGGCCATTCGGGAGAAGTCGATGGCGTTGACCGGCTTGTTCATCGAACTGGTCGAGTCGCGATGCGCGAGCCACGGCCTTGCCCTCGTCACGCCGCGTGGAGGCGCCGACCGGGGCAGCCAGGTCAGCTTCGCCCACGAGAACGGCGGCTATGCGATCATGCAGGCCCTGATCGCCCGTCAGGTGATCGGCGATTTCCGCGCCCCGGACATTCTGCGCTTCGGCTTCACCCCGCTCTACACGCGTTTCGTCGACGTGTGGGACGCGGTGGACCGCCTGGCCGACGTTCTACGAACCGGTGAGTGGCGCGACCCGCGATTCAACGTGAGGGCAGCGGTCACGTAGTTGGGCTCCGCGAAGGCGGGATTCACTCCAGCCGAAGCGCGGGGGGCCGGGGGGCGAAGCACGACGGCGTTCTTCGTGTGCGGCCCCCTGGCTGAAGGACGGTCTGACGCTGGCCGTTTGCCCGAAGAGGGAGCGGATCCCGTGGGTGAGGCGGGCATGCCCATCCTGCGGGATTTTTCTGAACGGCTCTGCTGCGCAGACCCGTTCACCGCAAAGTCGCTGGCGCTCGTTTGTGGACCCGAGTCGCCGGATTTCGTTTTCGGAGTTCGGGTCCAATAAGCGACGAGCCGAGTAGCGATTCCGCCCTTCGACAAGCTCAGGGGGCCGTTCAGCCCGAGGTGAGGAGCGCTCCCGCCGGAGGGCATGCCCGCCTCGCCCTTGGGATCCGCGGGCCCCAACAAGGATGCCGGATCCTACGAAGTCGTCCCAGCGGTCCACGGGAAAGAGGAGGCAGCGCGGCAAACCAGGGCGCTCTCCTGATCCAGCGCCTTGAGCACGGCGTCGACATCCTCGTCGTTGTTGTAGGCGTGGAAGGAGACGCGGAGGCCGGCGCCGCGCGCGGAGGCGATGATCCCGCGGCCCTCGAGTTTCGCGGCCAGGGCCGAGGCGTCCGTCGATCGCAATACGACCAACGGACCACGGGCGGTAGCGTCGGTCGGGGTCATCAGGTCGAAGCCCCGCTCCGAGGCGCCTTCGACGAGGCGCGCAACGAGACGGTTCACCTGCGCCTCGACCGTCGCCAATCCGACCGACTGCAGGAGTTCGATCCCCGCGAGGGCTGCGTACGCGTTCGGAACCGGCGGCGATCCCGTCTCGAAACGTCGCGCGCTCGCGGACCAGTCCAGGGCGTCGACCCTGAAAGCGAAGGGATCCGCACGCCCGAACCACCCGGTCGAAAGCGGCTCGAGCCGCTCGATGAGATCGCGCCGCACGTAGAGAAACGCCACCCCGGAGGGCCCCATCAGGTACTTGAGCGCTCCGGTCACCAAAAAGTCGACGCCCAGGGCATGAACGTCGAGGGGTGCCGTGCCCGTCCGTTGGTAGTCGTCGAGCATGAGGTACGCGCCGCGCTCGCGACAGATGTTCACGAGCCGCGGAATGTCGAGCCGATAGCCGTTCCGAAAACAAACGTGCGTGGCGGACACGATAAGGGTACGCTCGCCGATATGCGCTCCATAGTCCTCGACGGGCAGGGTCTCTCCCCGCGCCTTGACCCACGCGATGCGCGCGCCGCGCCGCTGCTGGGCAAGCCAGACATGGGCCAGGGTCGGAAATTCGAATTCGCCCAGCACCACGTCCCGCCGGTCCCCGTCGAAGGCCAGGGCGGTCGCGATCGCGGTGGCGGCCGAAGAGGCGTTCGGCATAACCGCGATTTCATCGGCGTCGGCGCCGATCGAGGCGGCGAAGGCGGTGCGCAGCTTTTCGACCTCGCCCACCCACTCTTCCCAGGGCGACCCGCGCCGACGCCAGGACTCGACGAAGGCCGCAAGCGCTCCTTCGACGTCGATCGAGAGCGCCCCTTGCGAGCAACTGTTCACGTAGACCCGGCGGCCGAAGATGGGAAAGCGGCCGCGGAATTGATCGAGGGTCAGGGAGGACACCGATGTGGTATCCCACGAAGGCTACACCTCTGTCAACCTTGTAGCACCAGATCGGAGTTCGTGAGATGACCCCCGTTCATCGGCCGCAGGAATTTCCCAACGAGCAGGGCCTCGCCCGCCAACTGTCGTCGGTCCAGCAGACCACGATGGCGCTCGGGGGCGCCATCGGGACCGGCCTCTTTCTCGCGAGCGGCCTGGCCGTGAACGTGGCCGGACCGGCGGTCATCCTCTCCTTCATCATCGTGGCCTTCATCTCGCTGCTTCTGGGGCGCGCGCTCGCGGAAATGGCGGTGGCCCATCCCACCGCGGGAGCGTTCGGGGTCTACGCGGGGATGTACCTTTCGCCCTTTGCCGGCTATGCGGTCCGGGTGAGCTACTGGTTGATGCAGGTGGTCGCCACCGGGGCCCAGCTCGTCGCCTCGTCGATCTACATGGGCTACTGGTTCCCGGGCGTGCCCGGTGCCGTCTGGGTGCTCGCCTTCGCGGCGGTGCTCCTGTACATGAACACCTGGGCGGTCGGCCGGTTGGGTAGGATCGAATCCTGGCTGGTCCTGATCAAGGTTCTGGCCCTGGCCCTGTTTGTCGGACTCGCCCTTCTGGTCGTGTTTGGCCTGACCGGGGAGCCGCCCATCGGCCTGCGCAACATCACCGGCCAGGGTGGTTTTGCGCCCTTTGGCCTCGGTGGGGTGTGGCTCGGCTGTTGCTTCGCGATCTATTCGTTCATCGGTGTCGAGATCGTGGGTGTGACATCCGGGGAGGCGAAAGACCCGGCGCGGACGATTCCCTCGGCCATGCGACGCATGGTCTTCGGCCTGTCCGCGATCTACATCGTGACCATCGCCCTGCTTTCGGCGCTGACTCCGTGGAGTCAGCTGGGCGTCGGTGAGAGTCCTTTCGTGAGCGTCATGGCGGGCCTGGGCATTCCGGGCGCGGCCGGTCTGATGAACTTCGTCGTGCTCTCCGCCGCTCTCTCGAGTTCGAATGCCAATCTGTATCTCATCGCGCGGACTTTGTTCTCGCTGGCCCGCGCCGGTTTCGTGTCCCCGGCTCTGGGTGCCATCACGCCACGCGGAGCTCCCGTGAACGCCCTCCTCGTGTCGGGTATCGGCCTCGGTGCGGCGGTGCTGGTTCGAGCCCTCTGGCCCGACTCGGCCTACGTCTGGTTCTTTGGCGTAGCCCTCTTCGGCGCCCTCTTCGTCTGGCTCATGATCTTCCTGACCCACATCGCGTTCCGGGCCTCCGACACACCGTGGGGTTCCTACGCGGGCGCCGCCATGGTGGGCGCCATCCTTCTGTCCACGTGGTGGGCGCCGGGCCTGCGTTCCACCCTGCTCGCCGGTGGTCCGTGGCTGCTGCTCCTGGCCATCGGCTACCGCCTGTCCTCGCCGCGCGTGCCCGGTTAGCCCGCGCTATTCACGAGGGACCGGGTGCGATGAGACGCGAATATCGAGTGCTTGATCGAAGCTCGTGTTGAACTCGAGGATGAAGCGGGCCCAGGCGGCGAGTGGGTCGCACGGGCCGGGGCGTCGAGAGCGAGTCGCCGCAGTCCGTCTGTGCCTTCGCGGGTCGCCGAGGCGAGCAAGGAAGACACGAACCCGAAGTTCTGTCGACACAGTCTGACGCGCGAGCCGTACCCGGCGCGGCGACCCCACTTGCCGCCTGGGACCGCGGGCCACAACGACGACGCCTCTCGATGGACGACGAGTCGCCGGGCCGACCCGCGTTTGACCGCGAGGCCGACGCGGTTGCGGCCGAGGGGCCGGACGCGCCTTCAGGTCCGTGGCCCGCATGGCGTTTCCAAGCAACGGCGTGGGGCCCCCCCCCCACGTACTTTCAGAGGAGCCTCGCGGCCCACTCCGTTCACGCGCGCCCCTCGTCCGCAACTGGAACGGCGGCCTCGATGCGGTTGGATCGAGGGACACACCGATGCAGCGCGCTCAATCCTGCAAGCGGAGGCCGAGGGGCCTCGCTACCCTGCCGGCCCTTCCGCCCGGCGGGCACAGGCGAACTCCGTGGGGCGGCGCGAAGCCGGCCCTTGGGGCCCAGGGATCCTCTGAGTCAAGGCGGGGCGAAAAGCCCCGCGCCGATCATTGGTGGACGAAGTTGCGCCCCGCGGAGGTGAGGCGAGGACCAGCCCCTCGGCCGCAGCTTCACCCCGCTTCGCGCGCCATCGAAGCCATCGGATGGTCCCTTCGACTAGCTCAGGGACCTTTGATTGACGCTCCGTCGCAGCCTATCGTTGGTCCCTTCGACCAACTCAGGGACCGTATGGCTTCGGTCCGCGGGGCGCTGGCGGTGGTCAGTGCGTGCGGGTCTCGAAACTTGCGGGCAGTGACACCTCGATCAGTTCCAGATCATCCGAACACTCGGTGAGGGCTGTCTTCATCGCCGGAGGGATGACATAGGCGTCGCCCGCGTCGAGGGCGTGCGCGTCCGCTCCGTCTTCGCGAAGGGTCATGGATCCCGACCGGACGAAGGTAAACAGAATGTCGGCGGTGTGATTGGTCCACACCTCGGGAACGCGGCCTGCCGGGCGTCCGACCCGCACCGACGCCACCCCGGCCGTCGCCACGCCGATTCCGGTCTCGCGAGCCTCGAACCCCGGCAGTCTCCCGGGCGTCCAGACGGCGTTTACCGATTCGCTCCGGCAGAATCTCTGGCCGGAGAAATCGCGATCAGGACGGAGAGCCACGGTGGGGAGTTCCATCTCATGATCGATGGTCGTGAGGTGCTCGGCGGGGACGCTGACTTCGACCACCTCCAGATTCCCCGACGACTCGAGAACCCGGTGCCGAATCCGGGGCGGCTGAATCAGGCAATCGCCCGCCTTCAGGACGAACGGCGGACCCTGGTCTTCGTAAACCAGCCGCACCCAACCGCGTATGCAGAAGATCAATTGAAAACCGATGTCGTGGTAGTGAACCATGTCGGGCACGGGCCCGGGGTCGGGGATGCGAATGTGCGACGCGATGAGGGCGCCGCCCAGACGGCCGGGAACGAGATCCCGGTACTGCATGCCGGCTCGACCGATCACCCAGGCGTCGCCGTCCTTCAGCCGACGCACCACGAAGGAATGCCGGGTTGGAGGTGTCTCCAGACGCGGGGCGGCGTCCACGATCTGAACGCGCACGCCATTCGGGGCGGTGAGTTGGCACTCGCCCATGGCCAGGGCATTGGGATCGAGACAGGAGAGCCGCAGCGCCGCAGGAGCGATGCAGGTGCCGCGATCGAGTCTGATCCGCAGGCCATGTCCGGACACAACCGCGACGGTCGGATTGTCCGCGGGAAAAATCGTGTCCAGGCGGAATCCCAGCCGCTCCGTGAAGAAGGCGAGGTCCTGGGGCAGGTCCTTCGAGGGAAGGCACACCTCTGCCGCTCGTACGTTTTGGGGATCCGGTGTCATCCCTCAAACATACCTGCTTGGGGCCGGGATATTCTTGAACCTTCTCCGAGCCGAAAGGAATCCGAATGTTTCGCGCTGCTCCGACTCTGTTGTTGCTCTCCCTCACCGCCCCGACCTCGGCCGCCGAGAACGCCTCCTCTCGTCTCGTGCGCGAGGTGGGGGATGCCTACCTCCAGGTGCTCACCCGCGAGAATCCTTCTCGCCGACTCAAACTGGGTCTGCCCATCGAGACTCTGCCCGATGTGACGCTCGGCGGGGAAGAGCGGAACGCCAAAGAGGCGAGCGGCCTTCTGGCCCGGCTCGCTCCGGTGAAGCGCCCCGAGCTGAATCACGAGGAGAGCCTCTCCCTCGATGTCCTCACCCGACAGTTGACCCTCCGCATAGACGGACCGAAGGGCTTCTACTACCGCTTCCAGGTGACGCCCTACTTGTCGCCCCTCGGCGGGGTCGGCCAGATCTTTGCCGCCCTGCCTCTCGGCACTCCGGCGGATCGTGAACGCTACCTCGCGCGTCTTGGTGAAGTCCCGGCCCTGGCGGGGAACATCGTGACGAACCTCGAAGCGCAGGCCGCGAAGGGGATCCGGGTCCCGAAGCCGGAGCTCGATCAGGTGGATCGATTCCTGAAGGCCTTCGCGGCGACGGGCGAGGACAGTCCCCTCCGGCCGAAGGGGCCGCGCCTTGGACCTCTGGCTCAGCCGGAGCGCGCCAAATTCCTGGGCGCCGTCGACACCCTGGTCGAAACCAGGGTCGCGCCCGCGGTCGCCAGACTTGCCGCGGCGGTATCCGGCGACTACCGGACGAAAGCTCCCGCGGAGGTGGGACTGAAACAGTACCCGGGCGGGCTTGAAGCGTACCGGGACCTGGTCGAGTTCCATACCACCATGGACGTCACCCCCGAGCAGGTTCACGAGATTGGTCTCAAGAACGTGGCGCGCATCGCGGGTGAGATGGCGAAGATCCGCGAGGAACTCGGTTTCAAGGGGACCCAGGCCGAGTTCAAGGAGTCGTTACGCACGAACCCGCGCCTGTTTCCGAAGAAGCCCGAGGAAATCGGCGATCGACTGATGAGCTACGTCACGCGCATCGAGCCCGAGGTCGACAAGTTCTTCGGCCGGCGTCCGAAGGCCCCCTACGGCGTGAAACGCCTCGACCCCCAGCTCGAACCCGGGCAAACCTTTGGCTACTACCAGATCCCTACCGCCACCGATCCCCACGGCTACTACAACTACAACGGTTCGAATCTCGCCGACCGTTCGCTCCTCAACGCGGGCGCCCTCATCTATCACGAGCTGATCCCCGGTCATCACTTTCAGATCAACCTCGCGTTCGAGAATCTGGCCATCCCGGAGTTCCGCCGTGAGTCCTTCGATACCGCGTTCACTGAAGGCTGGGGCGATTACGCGGCGAGCCTCGCCGGCGAGATGGGGATGTACGAGGATCCCTACGACCGCTACGGCCGGCTCGGCATGGAGATGTTCGTCTCCATCCGTCTCGTGGTCGATACCGGCATGAATGCCCTCGGCTGGTCGCGCGATCGGGCCATCGCCTATATGAAGGAGAACGCCATGGAGACCGACACCCAGATCATGAGCGAAACCCTGCGCTACTCCTGCGACCTGCCCGGCCAGGCCCTCGCCTACAAGATGGGGGCCATGCGAATCCTGGAACTGCGCGAGAAGGCGCGAACGGCGCTTGGGCCGAAGTTCGACATCCGCAGGTTCCACGACTGGATCCTGCAAAGCGGCTCGCTGCCCATGACCACCCTCGACCGCCATGTCCGGGCGTTCATCGACGCCTCCAGTAAGTAGGGGTGGGGGATTTATCCTTCGCTCCTCTCTCCCGCTGAAAGGACTTCAAAAATGACCCCCTCCGCCCTTCGACTTCGCTCAGGGACCGGCCTTCGACTTCGCTCAGGGACCGCCGTTCGCTCGAGGACCGCCGTTGTCCTGGCCCTCTCCGCCCTGGCTCTCTCGGCGTCGGCCGAAGACCTCACCATCACCTTCAAGACCAACGATGGCGCCATCACCACCCACTACTTCTCCAGGGATCGGATCCGCATGAACAACGGGCGCACCGACACCCTCATGGAGCTTGCTTCCGGAAAGATCGTGATGATCGACAACCAGAAGAAGGAATATTCCGAAATGACGGTGGCCGAGATCGATGCGGCCATGCAGGGCGTGTCGGCGCAGATGGAACAGGCCATGGCGAACGTGCCACCCCAGATGCGCGAGAAGATGGCGGGAATGATGGGTGGAGCGGGGGCGGAAGCCTCCGTGACCAAAGGCGCCACCAAGACCATCGCCGGCTACCCCTGCCAGACCTGGACCATCGCCATGGGCGCCACCATGACTCAGGAGAGCTGCAACAGCACCGCCCTCACCCCGCCCTTCGACCCCGCGAACTTCCAGAAGCTCACCCGGGTCAGCATTCCCATGATGCAGACCCGGGTCAGCATTCCCATGATGCAGGGCATGGACAAGATGATCAAGAAGATGACGGAGATCCAGGGCATCTCCCTCATGCAC